>NZ_FR892784.1:19915-26525 GCF_000434895.1 Phascolarctobacterium succinatutens CAG:287 | reverse complement strand
CGCAAGCGGTAATCGCTGTTGCAACAGCACCCTTGGAAACCCTTGCCTGGAGCGGCTCTTTAGGGACACTTTGGCAAACCAAATTAATGTTTACCATGATTCATCTGAAAAATGCCTTTTTCAACGTCTTTCCCCAACGCCTGGCTCTCAAAACCCTTATCACGCAAGGACTTCATAAATTTGGCAAACCTCCACAGCCGCTCTGTCTGCATACCCTGCAAAAGCGAACAACCTTGAAGCTACAAAAAGCCCGCTCGCGGGACGTCAAAATAGCTTCCGCAAAACACGTTCGCCAAACAGCAGCGCTGTCATTGCCTATTACGTCTCCATTATACAGCACGCATCTTCTCTTCGTCAAGAAGAAAAAAAGACACATAAGAAAAGGCCGCCACTTACGTGGCAGCCCTGCGTCCTAGTCGACGCGTTTCACCTTGTAGACAGGAAGGTTATCCTTTTTGGCCAGCTCCAGGAGCTCGGCCATGGCCTTGCCGGTACCGTACTTGCTGACGAGCAGCTCGCGCATAGCTCCTTCAGAGTAGAAGGTGCTGCGACGAACAAGCGACGAGGTGTAGGAACCATCGGCGCAACGTCCGGGAATAGCGTAATCTGCGGTGATTTTCCGCTTCAATTTATCGTTGGTAATGTACAAGCCTGTGCAGGATTCCTCCGCCAGGTAGCAGAACCAGCTGCGCGGTGCGAACTTACGCACCAGCGCCTCCCAGAAAGCGGGCTGCGGGCCATCTGCAGATATATACTTGATAAAGAGCTGTCCTTTGCCGTCGAACTGGATTTTTTCAACGCCAGCGCGGAGATCAAAGGCCTGGATGCCGGCGCCCTCAGCGATGAAGCTGAGCCAGCCGCAGCCAAAGGCAGTTTTCGGTTTACGCTCATCCTTGCGCGTCCAGCGCTTGAGCTTTTTAAAGAGGTTTGCCAGCTCCTCTTGAGGACCGTAGACGTATAAATTTGTGTAACAATAATTTGCCATATAAGAATCATCCTTTCTTTAAAACACTTAAACAGGCTAGAAAAAGGCAATAAAAAAAGCCATTATGGGAATCAATTTTTGGGTACACTAATAGCATACACACTACTAGTACACACAATCTTAGATTTTTCCCTTAATGACATCTTATAATTCTTATATGGTTGAATTATAGGTAGCGGCCTATGCGCTACCATTATTGTACAATACAATACCAAGTGTGTCAAGAAGTTTTTGAGAAGTTTTTTACTTTTCTTATTCTGCACCTGCTCAGTCAAGCTCAAAGCATGCGTAACTCTACCGCCATGCCGCACCACAGCGCCAGCAGATAGATGACAAAATAATACATACTTCAAGTATTCTCAACCCTAGTTTTTATACACTAATCACATCATCTTTATTATTTATTACTTCATATTCAAGGATTTTCTTTGCCATTTCATAACAATTATCTATATAATATTTTCCTAATGTTTTGGTCATAGCAAAACCAGCACAAGCTGCTACAACTGGTCCGACATAGGGAATATATTTTAAAAATCGTTTTTTAGCATATCGTTCAGCTACTTGCCTAAGAACCAACATTATACCTTCTTCGGTAAGATATGCAAGCACCTTATCCGCAAGTTGTTTCCCTACGGGTCCTAATACAGTCATGTATTTCTCTATAACTGTTTCATCAAGCCAAAAACTTTCTCTAATTTCTTGAGCCATCTTATAAAAAGCCGCTAAATCACAGCTAACATCAACACCAGGGATAGGATTTAAAGCATTAGCAGCTACCGCCCAAGCATAGGTATTAATATCATCTAAACATTTTCTTCTTTTTCTAGCCAACTCTTGAATACTTTCTGCTTTAAAGCCGCAATGATTTTATCCTTCTTTACATCATCAAGGTCAGAAGCAAAAATATCGTCCTTTAATTCTTTAATCCCAATGCCAGTCTTACAGCTTGTAAAATAAACTTTTATGTCTGTAGCACCTACTTTAGAATAAACATCTTCAACGATTTCTTTCTTCAGATCGTCTAGTGTCCTTTCACCATCCCATATATCGTCTTCCTTATTGCGCACAATAAAATAAGGATGCTTCCTAGATTGATTCCATTCCTTAAATTTTTTAAATAACTTTCCGTCGGCATCATGTAATTTACCGGCAAATACGAACAGATACAAATCATAATCCTCTACAGAAAATTGTTTGCACCAGTCTTCAAAAGGAAATCTTTTCGTGTCATATCCAGGCAAATCAACGATTCTCAATGCTCCCCAAGATGCTTCTTGGCTTTTCACTGTGGTATCTGTATATACTCCAGATTTAAATAAATTTTTGCCTATCAATTTGTTAATAACACTCGATTTACCTGCACCCGGCTGCCCGACTAAAGCAATTTTAGTATGCGTACCCTGATTTCTTTTTATTTTTGAAGAACAAGATTAGATCTAAACGACACTATATCATTTGAACCTTTTGAAGCTGCCATCCCAACCGCAAGACCAACTACTGATGCTACTCCAGCTAATTCAGCTACGCTAAGTGCTGCCAATGGTATTATGCCTTTAACCTTAGATTGAGTTACTAAACAAGGCTTTCTATATTTTTTCATTATCGTAAATCTCCTCTTACAAAACAGGCAATGATATTTTTATATTTAGTTGTTAATTATACATCAGCTTTACATAAATTTTCGATGGTTCCCAATTATGTTCTGTATTCTTCTCAGAATTAACACGAAGCCTAATATATTTACCAGTATCTTTATCTATCATTGCGGAAAGTACACAACCATCTTTATATTCAATAGCTAATACAGTGCCGGGAAAATAGTAATCAATCACTCCAAATCTCGTGATATTTTGGGCTGTATGTTCTTTGATTTCTCTTTCATTTGCTACCCTGTTAGATAGGTTAAGCAATCTTGTGCATAACGTTGTACTTTGTATTTCTGTAAGTATATGCGCAGAAGTTTTCCCAGAAAAGGCAGATTGCCAATCTTTATCTAATCTTGTCTTACGTATGGTATATTCTGAACTTAAAACTGTACGTAGTTCATCAGGATATTCTTTATCCCATACTGGTGTAAAGTCACCAATATATGCATCAAGAGCAGGGGTCTGCCATTCTATATCAGATGGTATGTAAATTTTGGGAAGCGGCGAAGGCTTTAATGTATAAAATGCACCCAATACTACTAATACAGACAAGATTATACCTGCTAATACTTTTTTTGTAATTTTCATGGTCGTAAATTTCATTATCGTACCCTCCGTAATTATTCTTCTAGTCTCACAAGTCTTTTCCATTGCAATTCTCTAATCAAACATAGAATATCTTCTCTTAATTCATTTTCATCAACATCATACGTTTGCAGCAACATATCAGCAATATCAGAAGCTGTATTTTTGCAATTACTCAAAGAAATTATTTCTCCACCTATTTTATTCAAGTAACATATGTCCAGTTCTTTGCCATATAACACCATAATATCTTTTTCCCAACGTTTTTTCAAAGAAATATCGACAAGCTTTTTATGCTTAAGCCACTCCCATGTAATCATGCTCTCCCCTCCACTTCAACTAGTTGCTGAACCTTACCCCAACCAGTACGACCATTCAGCATCTTTTTGACTTGTGTCCCAACAGCCACACCTACAGCAAAAGCTTCAATAGCCGCCGCCAAACCGGCTGGAATAACCCCTTCAATACTCACATTTGAAATAACCATTGGTTTCTTATATTGTTTTTTCATTTTAACTTGTACCTTCATATTCTTATATCATCATTGACGTGATTAAGTATATTACCTTTCTGCTTTTCAGCATCAATAGAATTTATAAACTCTAAGACTTTTGGATTATGCCAAGCATATTTGCCCTTATTTTTCCAAATAGAATCTATCGTTTCGTCCAAAACATTGCCTATTGTAAAAGGAGTCATGCAATCTAATCTAAAATCTCCATTCGGGCGGATAATACCACCACTATTAGGAGCAGATACATATCGTTCCATAGATGTATTAACATTCATAGATCTTTCAATTCTTATTTTTCCTGCATATTCCCTAGACAATTTATCAATCTGTTCATAAAGATAATTGCGTTGCTCATGTGTTAAAAAAATATCTTTATTAAAAATAGCTCTACCACTTGGCAATATCTCACCAATCATAATGCTGCCAGCACCTACTGAATAAGCTAATTTAACCATATCATCTAAATAAGGCAATGTTTTAGGAGTAACAGAATGTGCTATAACCAATGGTATTCCGCTATCAGAAATTTCCATTGCTCCATTAACAGCTTTCTCCCAACTGCCTTCTACACCTCTAAACGAGTCATGCAACTCAGGTGTTGAACCATCAATAGAAATTTGAAACCAAAAATAGCGGTACTTAGAAAATCTTTTGACTTTTTCTTTGCTTAACAACATACCATTCGTAATAACAACAAACGAAGTCCCGTCTTCATGTAGTATATCCATAATATCAAATAAATCTTCTCCTAGAAGCAATGGTTCCCCTCCGGAAATAATGCATTGAAAAATGCCACCTGCTTCAACAATTTGTTTAGCTAAACTTTTCCACTTTTGCGGAGTCATGCTTGTATATTGAACACGATCAACATCCCCAGATCTATTATAACAATGCTTACATTTTAAGTTACAAGCTCCTGTCAGTTCAAATTGTAAAGTAATTGGGAAAGAGAACTCCTTTGGATACAAGTCTGCTGCTTGCATAGCAATAATATTTTCTGCTTCCTGTTTTGCTCTCTTTAAATCAACAGCATTAAAAATTTTTACATAATCCTTACTCAATCTATCTTACCTCCACGAATCATATTACAGTAATGGTGCAATATTTTATAATACTCTTCAACATCCATACCTTCAAAATATAAATGATACAAGTACTCCCCTCTACAAATATTAGGTCTTTTATTGTATATCGAGCACTTATTATTAATTAAATATTTGCATATTCCGTCTCCTCTATTGAAATTTTTCATTGCAGGTATTTTATATAAATGTTTGCAACATTCTCCACATTGATTGCAATCAAATATTTTACCATTTATAATTGTTACTTGATCCAAAATATTCTCCCTTATAATAGGTGATAGTATGTATACAAACTATCACCTATCAAGCCAACATTTCATTTTTTATCAGCAAATTAACATCAATCTCCAACGCATCAGCAATCTGATACAGAGTTTCTAAAGAAAAACTGTTGCCTCTATTCCCTCGCTCAATCTGCCCAAGATAAGCGGCACTCATACCAATCCGCTCGGCCAGCTCTGCTTGCGTATAGCCTTTCTTTTTTCTATAATATGCTATTTTCAATCCAATATTCTTGTAACGTGTAGCAAACAACGTCATCACCTCTTGTCAAGCTTCTCTTTATAATATTAACAGTTTATATAAATTATTTTTTAGGTATATAGTCTGCTTTTTTAGGTTAATAACTTCAATCAGCTTTTTTTCTCTTTTTTAGTTAATCTTTGAAAACAACTTGCAACTTCAATTCAACTTGCTTGCAACCATATACGATTGCTTCTGCTCAATTATTTTTTCAAGAAGCGACAGCCCCTCACTGCCGCTTCCTGCACCCATCAAGCCTCTCGCTTTACCTCATACACTGGCAAGCCATCGTACTGAAATGTTTCCACACTAGCGCGATTATCAAAGGCTTGCATACCTGCCCCTTGGGCAATAAAGCCAATCCAACCAGAGCCGAAAGGCGTACGCTCTTTGCGCTCGTCCTTGCGCGTCCAGCACTTGAGCTTTTTTAAAGAGGTTTGCCAGCTCCTCTTGCGGACCATGAACATATAAATTTGTGTAACTGTAATTTGCCATATAAGAATCATCCTTTCTTTATAACACTGAATATGCGAAAAACGCAACAAAAAAAGCTATTATAATGAAATTTTCGCATAGGAAAATATCATTATAATAGCCTAAAATTCTTATATAAACAAATGTATACAGCTTGTCTAAGTGCTGTGTGGTTATTATATAGCGAATCAGTAAATCTGTCAAGGTAACACAAAAATTTTTTCTACCGCCCACCCACAACTAAATCCAATCCTTCACATCTGCAAAATAAATGTGAACGCCTTGACTTTATTATCTGCTCATATGATAATAATAGTGTGAGAAGAAATTGTTTATCTTTCAAGACTGCCGCGAAGGCAGCCAATTTACAGAAAGCGGTGATACCATGATTTTTAAATTTGAAGCGCAAGCCCCCAAAATTGATGAAAAGGCCTATGCCTTTAATACTGCCACCCTGATTGGCAAGGTTGAGCTTAAAGAGTACGCCAGCGTTTGGCCAGGCGTTACTATCCGCGGCGACGTTAACCGCATCGAGGTTGGCCGCTACAGCAATATCCAGGACAACAGCGTGCTGCACGTTGCTGATAACTACGCCTGCATCGTCGGTGATTATGTAACTGTAGGCCACTGCGCTCTGCTGCATGCCTGCACCGTTGAAGACCACTGCCTCATCGGCATGCATTCTACCGTACTTGACGGCGCTGTAATCGGCCACGGCTCTATCGTTGCTGCCGGTGCCGTTGTAACCAAAGGCACCATCGTACCGCCGAATTCCCTGGTTGCCGGCATTCCTGCC
>NZ_FR892784.1:0-19892 GCF_000434895.1 Phascolarctobacterium succinatutens CAG:287 | reverse complement strand
TCCTGCCAAGGTTATCAAAACATTGGACGAAAAAGGTATAGCTGCAATCCATGCCCAGGCACTGAAATACAAAACTCTGTGGACCGAACGCTACGGCCTGCTGCCTGACAATGATGGTGAACGCTATCACGGCGAAAAAATCGTTTAATTTCCCCAAGCAAGGAAGCATGACAATGTCCTCTGATTAATCAGGTCACGCTTCGCTATAATGTGCAAAACAAAATCCCGTTACCAGGTACAGGCCTGTTAACGGGATTTTTTGCTGCAGGTATGCGCTTACGCTACTAACCAAGAAAGCCATCTCTGCAGTTCTTCAGAAGAACAGAGATGGCTTTAATTATTGAATAAAATTTTTATCAGTTACCTTCAACAGCAACTGCTTTTTTGGCCGGGCAAACAATTGCAGCAATAGCATAAGCAGCAATGCATACCAGCCATTCCATGTAGATTACGTTCGGGAAAATGCGTACTGCCGGAGTAAGCTGCCACAGCACCAGCAGCACCAGGCCTGCCAGCAGCGTCCAGAAGCCTGCGGCCTTGGAAGCATACTGCGGGAAGAACAACGCTACGATTACAATAACGCTGAAGGCAGCAGTCAGGGACAGACCAATCATAATCGTACCCAAAATGCTGGATACGCTCATAGCAAGTCCCAACGTAAGAATACCGCTGATAATGATGCAGGCACGTGTCATCAGCAGCTGACGCGCCTGGTCGCACTGCGGATTGATGAAGCGCTTATAGATATCGCTGGAGAACAAAGTGCCGGCGCTAAGCAGCAGATTGCAGGCGGTAGATACATCTGCAGCCCACAGAGCTGCCAGCGTAACACCTGCCAACACCGGCTGCAGGCCTACGATAACCTGCGGCAGCGCCAATGCAGCCTGCGCATCAGGATACATAGCCTTGGCAACAAGACCAAGGAAGGCAGCCAGAACGCCTACCGGCAGCATCAGAATACCACCCCAGACGAAGCCCCTCTTAGCAGTTGCAGCGTCTTTAGCGCCTAAAGAAATCTGCAGAATACTTTGCAGAGAGAGATTTACGGTAATAAGGGTTACAACCCAGCTGGTGATGGTTACAGGGCCAACACCGTCAATGAAGCTGAACCAGGGCACATTAGCCGGCAAAGCAGCAGCCAGATGATCCATGCTGCCGATTTTTTTGAACTGAATAATCGTTGCCGCCAAGATACCTACGTAAATCAGGATAATATTCAATACATTCGACAAGGATGCAGACCACATACCACCAATAAATGTAATACCGATAAAAGTAATAGCACTGACAATCATACCGGTGTGGAAATCAAAGATATCCGGCAGTATAGCGTGCAGAATACTGCCACCCGCAATATATTGCAGACTGATGATTACCAACTGAATAACAATCTGGCAGAAAACGCCCAAGATTACCGCGCCCTTGGTATGATGGCGTTCGATAAGCTCGGTGATAGTCGTAATGTTCTGTTCACGGTACTTTTTAGCCATGAACAAGCCCATAACAATCGCGCCCAAAGCCCAGGCAATCGTATACCAGCCGGCACTCAGACCAACACGGAAGGCATGCTCGGAAACGCCGATAGTCGACGCACCGCCGACAGCCAGACCGATGATAGTAACACAAATCAAAGGCGCAGAAAGTCTGCGTCCCGCAAGAGCAAAGTTTTCGTTATTGCCTTCACTACGTTTTTTAGCATACCAACTGATAGCGAACAAAGCAACAATGTACAATATTAAGATGACTAAAGAAACAGGCACAAAAAATCCTCCTTTAAATTATACATGCCTGCTAAAGAAATACAACGTCATTGCTGGCAGTATCCCTATACTGCCTCACATCAGACCTAATCGTGCAGACTTCAACAACATATAATACAAAAACCATTTGTGCTGTCATTACAATTCCCCATCGCCCATACCGGCAAGCATCCCAATGCAGACCAAATATACGCCTCCTGATGCTTCCTTGCAAAGCAGCCACATATATATTAGCTAAATTATATCCCGCCAGGAAAAAACAGTCAAGATTTTTTCACAAAAAAGTATTGACAAAATAGCCTCTTGCAGTTAAAATAAATATTGTTGTTGGCCTCGTAGCTCAGCTGGATAGAGCGTTTGACTACGAATCAAAAGGTCGCAGGTTCGAGTCCTGCCGAGGTCACCATTTTAGACTTTTCGCGAACATCGAAGGACTGCAGCGCAGATAATTGTGGTGTATCGGTAAAATTAAATCTGACAGTGATGGAATATTTTTCGTCACTGTCTTTTTTTGTGCCTTCATCCGGTACGCGCTCGACAACAACGGAGTTAACCATGGTGCTGATGACCTTTTCTTTCATTTTATCGTCCGGAGCAGCGGCGATGTTGCGCAGGAAGTATTCTATAGCTTCTTTGCTAATCTTCGGCGGTGCTGCTACCAGCTCACGCTCTGCTATAGCTTCATCCAGGGCGGCAGCCTTGGCTTCGGCGGCGTTTATCAGCTCAATAATGGTTCCGCTGGTGGCACCGTTGGCGATGGCGGCGGCGTAGTTGGCTATGCTCTTCTTAACGCGGGAGCGCTCAGCCTTCATTTCGGCCAGCTCGTTATCAACCTGAGCTTCAGCAACAGCTTCGGCCTGCTCTGCTATCAGCTTGATGTTTTCCTCATGCAAAAGTACCTCACGGGCACAATTATAAACGGCCTGCTCCAGCTCGTCCCTGTTCAGCGATGATATGCTGCAGCTGGTTCTTTTTGCTCTTTTGTTGGCGCAGGCATAATAATAATAAAGCTCACCGCTTCTGCTCTTGCCGCTCATTCCATGCATCGGTCCGCCGCATTCACCACAAATAATATTAGGAGTAAGTAAATATTTATCACTCTTCTGCACGTTTATTCCCCTTCTTCCATAAGTTTTTAGTTTACGCTGCACTGCCTCGAACAGCTCCTTGCTGACAATAGGCGGTCCGGCGTTTTTTATTTCTATGTCCTTCCACCGGAATAAACCGGTATAGACAACATTTTTCAGCATCCAAGTAAAGCTGCTTTTATTCCAGGCTGCGCCCCTAGCGGTACGCACGCCTAACATGTTCAGCCATCTGGCTATATCTACATACTTCTCGCCGGCCAAAACCTTTTCAAAAATCTGGCGTACATATTCGCCGCGCTCCGGATCTACTATTAAGCGCTGCTCTGCGTCCCTGGTATAACCGAAGGGAACAGTGCCGGAGGTCCACTTCGCTTTCAAAGCGTTCTCCTTCATTCCACGCGTAACCTTTTCGGACAGGTCGACGCTGTACCATTCGGCCATACCCTGCAGCACGCTCTTCAGCACAATGCCGGCTGCTCCCTCAGCCACGTTTTCCCTGGCTGATATAACCTTAACACCATGCTTCTTCAGCTTAGTCTCCCAAACAGCGAAGGAATACCTGTTGCGGGAAAACCTATCGTATTTGTAAATCAAGATAGCCTGAAACACGCCCTTAGACACATCGGCAAGCATCCGCTGAAACTCCGGGCGTTCATCCGTGCGGCCGGTAATGGCTCTGTCTGCATAAACCTGCAGCACGCTGTAGCCTTCGCGCTCGGCGTATTCGCGGCACTCACGCACCTGGCCTTCTATGCTTTCCTCGCGCTGGTGACTGGAGGAATACCGCGCATAGATAACGGCGGGAACAGCACGCTCGGCCACGCTTTTCATACATTTAACCACGCTTTACCCTCCTTTCGTTACATCCCAAAATCTTAGCAATAGCATTTACCGGGACATTAGCGCTTCTGAGCACGAAGAAACCGCTTCTTTACGCTGTCCAAAAATATTGAAATTAGCAATCGTCGGGATATTTCACCCTACTTTTTCGGGGAGCGGCCTACATCAAAGAAGCCCAAAACGCCGGCCGTGAAGAAAATATTAACAAAGCCATACCAAAACGGCCTTTTCGTTCCCTTGAATCGTAAATAAGTTGCATAAAACAGCCCAAGCGTTCCGATGGAGCCTATAGCCCTTGCCCATTCTGCATTTATGGAATTAAATATAACCATAATAGCAACAGACGGTCCCCAGTATTTCAAATATGTGGCATTATCCATATCGTTGTAAGTCTCTGCTTTCTTGCCGAAGGAAGCGTTTTCATCATAAGCGCGAGCGCGGCCGTACTTCAATTCACAATCCGTCACAATATCCTTGCCGATATAACCAAAATGAATACCGTAAAAATCCGCCATATCCTGCAAGAATTCTGCACCGCTCTTTTGCAGGGCATATTCCATGATAGCAACGCAGGCTCTGGCGTGCGCCATAGCATTAAAACGCTGCTCAAGGTTAAAGCCTATTTTTTCGGTAACGTCCTGCAGGCGATGATGAGGCATCTCCGGGAACATTGCTTGCGACAGCACGCAGGTACAAAGCACCTGGCAGCTGGGGAACGGTATATCGTTGCTTTCCAGCGTATCGGCCAGAACCTCCATATCAAACTTAGCATAATGCGCTACTAATGTTTTTCCCTTGATTTTTTCTTTAATCAACGGCCACAGCTCATAAAAATACGGCTTACCCTTAACCATATCTTCGGTGATACCATGCAAGGCAATATTTTCTTTGTCGAAATGCAGAATATCCGGACGGATAAGGCTGTAAAAAGTATCTACTATCTTGCCATCTTTGACTGATACTAAAGCAATGGAGCAAGCGCTGCTGCGCAGTCTGTTTGCTGTCTGAAAATCAATAGCTACATATTCCATAAAATCCCCCTATTAATATCTTAGTTTAGCTTGAAATCATCTTTCCAGTTTTTAGAAAATCCCATTTTTATAAGAACACTATTAAACATATTTTGTGGCAATTTTTTAGCGAAAGATGCTATTTCAGCAGAAAATTCTCCAACCATAGCAGCATAGTCGCGCTTGCTCAAAAATAAGCCTAAAATTATAACACAATCAATAAAATGCGATGAAAAGTTACTAGGCAGTGTTTTATGAAATAGTGCTATATTAGGGACTTTATTATTATTTTTTACCGTAATACTATACAGCCGCTCTTCATGAGCACAAACATTTCTAAAAATGTTAATAAAAGCAAACATATTAGAGACGAATTTTTCTTCCTGTTCCGGCGTTAAAAGCAGCTTTACTCGATATGTTTTTTCGTAAGTGCTTATAATCTCATTTATAACTAAAAGTTTAGTCTGCATGGTCATGCCATTATAAAAATGAATAATATTGCCTAGTGTCATCTTTGTAACCAACACCCACAAGGGCAGCTCTTTGTGTTTGTCGAGATAATGATAAAACTGTTCGCCTAGCGCACCCTTCTTTGTATTTTTCGTTATTACGCTAGATAAGTCTGCTATAAGTTTGGTGGCGGTCTGTGGGTTAGAACTATCGAAATTATTTATATCAAGATAATTGAAGTTTTGTTTATACGTCTGCGAGAAATAATAAGCTACTTTCGTTTTCAACGAAGTTTCCATTTTCAAAATGTACTTTAATAATATAGCTCGCATATTCCTGTCAAAATTATAAAGCGCATATATATGCTCGAAAGTAGTGCCTGCCTTATATCTGTCGTCACCGTACTGTTTGGTTTGCGGCATATCGAGAAATATATCTTTATAACCGTTGATGATATTATAATAGCCTTCATTTTTTAAAATCTGTATTGCTTTACTGCCGTCTTTAATAACAAGGTTACGAGCTCTAAGAATGGTCAACTGCTGCCGATATGTTTTGAATGGCTTATCCATAAAATTCCTCCTATATAACGAAAAAAGGCTTGCCAATCCGCAGATTAGCAAGCCTCCGTGCATCGCCCTCAGGTTCTGCACTATCGCTGTACTAATCATTATAGCAGAATAATTAATTTTGTCAACAAAAACTTGCTTTTTCAGAAGCGTTGTGTTAAAATACTAAAATTACCCATCTTAACACCACAATATATAGTGATTGATATTTTTACTTCTTTGCCGTCAGCACCGCGCTGGCGGCATTTTGTGTTTTATTTGCAATGTGAACTTTTCTCACATTGCAGTTATCCGGCTTTTCCAAACAGCTGCATTTACTTCTTTCTCCCGCAATGAATTATACGCAATTGCTTTCTTCTTCTTCTGAAGATTGAGCATACCGGAAAAGCTTAAAATCAATCATGTTGCGTATTTCTAATTTATCGCTGGCGTTTAGCTGGCGATATTTTTTTATTAACTCAAATTCAGAACTACTAACATCACCACCTAAAGACCTACCAAATAACTCAGCAGGAGTTATTCCTAATGCTTTAGCAAGTGGCGCCATAATAGACAACGGCATATTTTCAATTTCTCCGTTTTCGTATCTATATATAGTTGCACGATTTTTTCCAACGCGTTCAGCTAACTGGTCGGCAGTCAAACCTAATTCCAAACGGCGAGCCTTTATTCTTTCACCAATATTCATGTAAATCACCTCTAAGAAGATTATACTACAAATTTGCAAATCTGCAACAAGAAACGCATAAAAAGAAAATAAATCGCATTTCATGCGAAAATTCAGTTGACACAATAAAGCTTAGGTGATAAACTTAAGTAAATCGCATATATGCGAATGTATAGAAAGGAGCTTTATTATGGTAGATGTGAAAAAACTGAAAGGAAAAATTTGCGAAGCTGGATTAACTATTCCCGGAATCGCTCGCCGTATGAACATTAGTCCTTCAACTTTGTATAGGAAACTGAAACATAACGGTGAAGGGCTTTTGGTTAAGGACGTTGACAAAATAATCGACATCGTTGATATTCAAGGCGATGATGTTAATGCTATTTTTTTACTCAGTTGGTCGCATAAAGCGCGACCAAGAGAGGTGCAAACATGAACAAAGACAAAAAGAAAAGCCCTGCGCAGCAGGGCATAGGAATAATGAAATTCTTACGCAAGCTTTTCGGCAAGCGTAAAGAAAAACACTACGTTCTAAAGCAGTATAGCATTACCATCAGCGGCTTTACAACGCAGCTATAAGCTTATCGTATGGCTGACAGCATCCAGAAGACTTTTGGAATACCGCCGGAAATGATAACTATTAGTGAAGCTGACTTATTAATTTCTCAAGCAGAGTACGAACAGCATCAGGGTAAAAATCTTTAATTAAAGAGTATACGCCTACAGCAACAAAATAAATTGCCTGGAATGCTTTAGCAAGGACGCTTTCAGAATTACAACCGAAGTAATTCATAAGATGTTTAGGTAAAAACACTATCAAGTCTATCCAATACAATGGATTAAACGCTTCTTTAATTCTACCTAAATAAACGCCCTCTGCTTCATAAATCATTTTGTTAGTTTGAAGCACAAAATCGTGTATTCTGCTAGGGAATTGCTCTTTGACAGAAGCATTATATTGAACAGCTCTACCAAGGCCTACCGGCTGGCACACAGGTAAGTATGACTCTTTTACATTTGCCTTTTCGAGAAGTTTCTTAAATAAAGCCTGACTTTCCAAAAGGCTGTCAATATTCTTTCCTGTAGCTAACCACTCAATATAGTTATCATGGATTTGCTTTATTCTACGATAATCGTAGAAGTTAGAAATAATTTTATAAACTGGAATAGCCAGCAAGTACAAATATGGGAACATTTTGTTTCCTCCTGAATTTATTTAAGAAAATCTCTTTGAAATTTTCTTATACAACTATCATAACACACCACACAAAATTATAGGAGGCGCATCATGGCAAAAAATCTCGTAGTCAAATCAATGGCAGATGTTTGCGTTGATGTTTGCGTTCTGGACATTGCACTCTGCAACTACATCCAGCACGCCCGCAACCAATTAGACTGGCTGCAGAAGAATCACAAAGATGTAGCACAAGGCAACATCGAAGATTATCAGGAAAAAATCGCAGCGGCCAAAAGCCTGCTGAAGCAGCTGCGCAGCTTCTAGGAGAACGCAATGACGAAAACACTGACCAAAACACTCAGAATCAAATCACAGCCGGAATACAACGCAGTAGAACGCGGCCTTTGCAATTACATCAAAGTTGTCAGCGACAAACTCCAGTCACTGAAGCAGACAGATGAAAACTGCACCGGTCCGACCGTCAAGGATTATACAGAAAGAATCAAAGCCGCCAAAAGCCTGCTGAAGCAGCTGCGCGACTATTAACATCAGGAGGGATAACATGCAAAAGAATAACAATGGCCAAACGCCGAAGGCTTTTCTTACCTTGAAGCTCGACTCTATGCAGACCTTTGAGCTTATCAACGCTCTTCGCTGCAATAACATCACCATTTTGAAATCGACACCGCAAAAAACTGCGGTGTTTTTTTGTTTTTCTGATTAAAATAATCTTTTCTAAGAAAAAAGAACCGGCCATAAAACCGGTTCTGCACAAAAGAATATAAAGCATTGACGCCAAAAGCTGCCCCCTGATACTGCTCACGCATTATCAGGGGTATTTTCATGCGTTATATATAAATTTGAGTATAAGTAAAAATTACAGGCTGCGGATTTTTTTGCGCAGCGGCAGAATGCTTGCCGGGCTTACAGAAAGCTCGTCCATGCCCATGCGTACAAATTCCTTCGTCAGGCTCAAATCAGCGCCCAGCTCGCCACAGACGCCGCACCAGATGCCTGCTGCATGCGCTCCCTGCACCGTCATTTCAATCAGACGCAGAATTGCAGGATGATGTGCATCAAAGAACGGCTCTAACCGCTGATTCTGGCGGTCTATCGCCAAGGTATACTGGCTCAAATCGTTCGTACCAATGCTGAAGAAATCAACCTCTTTCGCCAGCTCCGCGCTGATCAGCGCTGCCGCCGGCGTTTCAATCATAATGCCTACTTCCATCTTCGGGTCAAAGGGTACGCCTGCATATTTCAGCTCTGCCTGCACCTCACGCAAAATTTTGCGTGCCTTGCGCACCTCTTCTACGCTGATAATCATCGGGAACATCACTGCCAGCTTGCCATAAGCGGAAGCGCGGCAGATAGCACGCAGCTGCGTAGCAAACAGCTCCGGTCTTTCCAGACAGATACGGATTGCGCGATAACCCAGCGCCGGATTTTCCTCCTGCGGCAGCTCAAAGTAATCAGCCTGCTTATCGGCACCGATATCAAGTGTGCGGATAATTACGCGCTTGCCAGCCATCGCTTCCGCTGCCAGCTTATACTTTTCAAACTGCTGCTCCTCGGTCGGATAATCCTTGCTTTCCAGGTAAATGAATTCGCTGCGGAAAAGGCCGATGCCCTCTGCATCGTTCGCCAGCACGCTGGCTAAATCACCAGTGCCGCCGATATTGGCATAAACATGCACCTGCTGACCGCCGCCGGTAATGCTCTTTTTGCCCTTGAGCTCCTCCAACAGCTTTTTATGCTGTGCATCCTGCTCCATCTTAGCCTTGATGCGCTCCAGCGTTGCCTCATCAGGATCAACGAAAACCTCGCCGGTATAGCCGTCTACCGCTACCAGCTTGCCGTCATATTCTTCACCGATGCCGCTGCCTGTGTTGACAACCGCTGGAATGCCAATCGTACGCGCCAGAATTGCCGTATGGGAATTTACACTGCCTGCTGCCGTCACAAAGCCCTGCACACGCGATTTATCAAGCTGCACAGTTTCGCTGGGTGCCAGGTCATCCGCTGCCAGAATGTAACTGCCGCTGCCGCTTTCCCATCTGCTGCCTGCATCACCCAGGCAGCCAAGCACCTTGTTGGAAATATCCTTGACGTCTGCAGCACGCGCACGCATATAATCATCTTCCATCGAAGAAAAAATTTCAGCAAAGTTGGCTGCCGTTGTCTGCACTGCATATTCCGCATTAACCTGCTGCGTGCGGATAATGCCCTCTACGGACTCAATATAATCAAGGTCCTCCAGCATCATCTGATGGATTTCAAAAATAGCGGCATTATCCTTGCCTACATCTACAACTGCCTTTTCATAAAGCTCTGCCAGCTTAGCAATAGCCTCCTGACGTGCTGCCTGAAAGCGTGCAACCTCAGTCTCGGCATTCTGCACCTTACGGCGTTTAACTGCTGCCGCATTACGACGCAATACAGCCAAGGTTCCCAGCGTTACGCCACCGCAAACGCCCTTACCCTTTAATGAAAGCATCTTATCACCTCGCGAAAAATCTCTCTTACTGCGAACTTACAGGTTAGCTTGGAAGAAAGCCTCTAAAGCTGCTGCCGCTGCATCTTCATCCGCACCCTCGCAGGTAACAGTAATCTCTTCACCCTTTTTAACGCCCAGGGCCATAACGCCGAAGATACGCTTCAAATCACCTTTTTTAGCACCTTTGGCAATGGTGGTACTGCTGGCAAATTTGGCAGCCTCTTTAACGAGCAGTCCTGCCGGACGTGCATGGATGCCTGCTTCATCAGTAATAACATAAGTAAATTGTTTCATTTTTATTTCCTCCGTTTCGCTAATAACAATATTCTGCCGCTAAATCCTTAAAATCCTATTTTTGTTTTTATCTTTTTTCTCTATATATTATTCGTTCACGTTCTTTTTAACAAACCCCATAAGCACAGCTGCCAGCACACTGCCTGCTGCCAGAGCTGCAAAATACATCGGCCAGTTCTGCACTACGCCGAAAACAAATACACCGCCATGCGGTGCCGGAACGCTACAGCCAAAGGCCATGGACAAAGCACCGGCTACACCGCTGCCCAAAGCGCAGGTCGGAATTACACGCAACGGGTCACTTGCTGCAAAGGGAATAGCGCCTTCGGTAATAAAAGACAGGCCCATGATAAAGTTGGTCACACCGGACTGACGCTCCTTAGAAGTAAATTTACTCTTAAACAGCAGAGTGCTCAGTGCAATCGCCAGCGGCGGTACCATGCCGCCAATCATAACAGAAGCCATAATCTCACTGCTTACAGCGCTGCCGTCAGCTGCAGCCAAAGAAGCAGTACCGAATACATAAGCTGCCTTGTTCAGAGGACCGCCGAAATCGATGGACATCATAGCTCCCAATACAAAGCCCATCAGTACCTTACTGGTTGTGCTCATGCTTGCCAGCGCACCTGCCAGCCATTGGTTGAAGGCTGCAGTCGGCGGGTTGATAACGTAGGTCATCAAGATGCCCATAAGCAGCAGGCCAATAACAGGGTACAGCAGAATCGGCTTCAATCCTTCCAGACTGTCGGGCAGTACGCTAAATACCTTGCGCAGTGCCAGAATCAGATAACCGCCGATAAAGCCGGCAAACAGCGCACCGAAGAAGCCGCTGCCGCCGGAGGCTGCCAAAAAGCCGCCCACGATACCAAGCATCAGTGCCGGACGTTCGCCAATACTCATTGCGATATAGCCTGCCAGAATCGGCATCATCATGCTGAATGCCAGACCGCCGATATTTTTAAAGAAGGCTGCCAGCGGCGTGCCACTGCCAAACTTAGCTGTGCCGGCAAATTCCATATCGAACATAAATGCCAGCGCGATAAGAATACCACCGCCGATTACAAACGGCAGCATATGCGAAACGCCATTCATCAGATGCTTATAAATTTGTCTCCCCAGACTTTCCTCAGCATCTGCCACGTCACTTGTCGCCTCGCTGCCGCCCTTGCCTGCGTAAGCAGGAACATTACCGCTCAGAATCTCCTCGATAAGCTCCTTCGGCTTGTTGATACCGTCAGCTACCTTAACGAAGATAACAGGCTTGCCTGCAAAGCGCTCCACAGGCACGTTCTTGTCTGCAGCCACAATAATGCCTTCGGCTTCTTCTATCTCTGCCGCCGTCAGCTTATTTTTTACGCCGCCGCTGCCATTGGTTTCAACCTTCATTGCAACGCCCATCTTACCGGCCATCTCCTGCAAAGCCTCTGCTGCCATATAGGTATGTGCAATACCTGTCGGGCAGGCAGTAACAGCCAGCACCTTGCGCTGCTTAGCAGGCTCTGCTGCCTGTGCTTCTGCTTCCTCGTCTTCAAATTTTTCGTTTTCGTATTTGTCTATAACTGCCAAAAATTTCTTAGCATCGCTGGCATTCAGCAGCTCACTGCGGAAATCATCATTCATCAGCAGCATGCTCAGATGGCTCAGCACATCAAGATGCACATTATCCTTCGTATCAGGTGCAGCAATCAGGAAGAACAGCTTCGCAGGCTCTCCGTCAAGACTGTCGAAGTCAACGCCGTCCTTTACCAGCATCGCAGCCAGTCCCGGTGCCTTTACAGCACTTGTCTTGGCGTGCGGAATGGCAATTCCCTCACCGATACCAGTGCTGCCCTCCTCCTCACGACGCAGCACGCAGGCTCTGTATTCGTCCTTATCAAGCAGATTACCGCCGCTCTCCATCAGCGTAATCAAATGCTCCAGCGCTGCTGCCTTATCCTTAGGCTGCGCATTAAGGTCAATGCTTTCTACCTTCAGCAAATCAACTATTTTCATCTTATTTTTGCCCCTTCTTTTTTATTTATTAGTCACGCCCTGTAAAATAATTTCATCAATATCCTCACGTGTTGCCAGCCAATCCTTAAACGCGCTTGCGCTGCCTGCGGCTACGCCCAGGCGCAGCGCTTCCTCATAATCCTGCGTTTTA
The DNA here is from genome assembly GCF_000434895.1 of Phascolarctobacterium succinatutens CAG:287. Taxonomy (GTDB): domain Bacteria; phylum Bacillota; class Negativicutes; order Acidaminococcales; family Acidaminococcaceae; genus Phascolarctobacterium_A; species Phascolarctobacterium_A succinatutens_A. The sequence goes on along the minus strand of NZ_FR892784.1, from coordinate 7,397 downwards.
AGATAGCCTGCCAAAAAGCCGGCCACCATACTGTCGCCTGCGCCGACAGAGTTTACCAGCTTTCCCTTCGGTGAAGCCATCATATGCTGCCTGCCATTTTCGTCCAACAGTACAGCTCCGTCCGCTCCACGCGAAACCAGCACATTACGTGCTCCCTGCTGCTGCAGCTTCAGCGCAGCAGCAAGAATATCATCCTCATTCAGCAACGGTCCCCGGCCAAAGAACTCTCCTAATTCCTCATGGTTTGGTTTGATTAAAAACGGCTTATATTTCAGTACCTTGAGCAGCAAATCGCCAGTAGCATCTACCACAACCCGTGTGCAAGCAGGCTGCAGCAGCTCCAGAATCTGCTCATAAATATCATCCGGCAGCGAAGCGGGTATGCTTCCTGCCAGCACTAAAATATCATCCTGCGTCAGTCCCTGCAGCTTAGCAAAAAGCTTTTGCAGCTCTTCCTTGCTCAGCTGCGGTCCCTGACCATTAAGCGCCGTTTCCGAGTCTGAAATAATCTTCGTATTAATGCGCGAGTAGCCTGCACCGACCTGAATAAAATCGCAGCGGCAGCCTGCTTCCTGCAGCAGGCGTTCTATTTCTGTACCGCTAAAGCCGGCTGTAAAGCCCAAGGCTACCGATTGCAGCCCCAGATTTTGCAGCACCAGCGAAACATTGATTCCCTTACCACCCGGATATATATTTTCTGCTTGGGTGCGGTTAATCTCGCCTACCGCAAAATCATCAACCTTTACCACATAATCAAGTGAAGGGTTAAAGGTCACAGTATAAATCAAAGCACAATCACCTCCGTATGCTGCTTATAGGAGTTAACATTCAGAGCCTCCTGCGCAGCCGTAATAATCACGCCCTTGGACAGCGGGGCGAAGGACACGCTCGACAGTGCCTCAAACTTGCTGGCATCCGCCAGCACATAGCATTTATGACAATGCTCCATCGCCACGCGCTTATTCATGGCCTCCTCGATATCAGGAGTTGTGAAGCCCTCTTCCACAGTAATGCCGTTCGTTCCGAAAAAGCCCTTGCTGAAATTGTAATGCTGCAGGGAAGCTACTGCCTCCGTGCCGATTACCGCATCAGTTGTTGCCTTCACGCGCCCTGCTATAAGCAGCGTTTTCAGACCGCGCTGCGCCAGCTTCTGTGCCAGCGTAATACCGTTCGTTACATAAACAGCATCCTTTTCCGTCAGGTAGGTTGCCAGCTGCTCGGTTGTCGAACCTGCATCAAGAAAAATAAAATCGTTGGGACGCACCAGCGTTGCCGCATACGCAGCAATCGTGCGCTTGTCTTCAATATTACGACTGTATTTTTCCTGCATGTTGCGCTCCTGCACAGGCTCCGCCTCGCGCACGGCAGTCGCACCGCCATGCACCTTGCGTACCTTGCCCAAGCTGTCCAGCTGTACCAAATCTCGGCGGATAGTGGACTCAGAGGTCTCCAGAAGCCTTGCCAGCTCCGGTACTGTCGCCGCACCGTCACGCGTGACAATGCGAGTGATTTCTTCAAATCTTTCTTGCGTTAACATGAGCATCTCTCCTCTTGCAGATATTATATAACCATTTTCACGCAAAATCAATCATTTTTGAGCAAAAAACTGCATTTTTTGAATTTTTTTTGCAGATTACACTCAACACCCTTCAGAGTAATAAAAAAATAGATGCCTCTCCACTCCGAAGAAGCATCTACATTAAGTATCATTTATATAATTTTAAAAACAGTGTCAGACAGCGTCAGCTTATTTTACCAGCGCACGCATTTCATCTGCAGTCAGAGTAAAGTATTCCTTTACGGTGTAAAGCTCACGGCGGCCGCGGCAGTCAGCAAACAAAGCAACATCAACATCAGGAATATTTTCCATTGCTTCCTCTAAGCTCTTGCCGTTTTTGGCATAAGCCTCAAAGCGCAGGACAAATTTTTCACCGGTGCCAGCAGGAACCAGCATTGCTTCAAAATAATCATCCTCGCGCAGATAGCCCTCACGGTTAACCTTGCCACGCAGCAGCACATCACTATACTGCTCCTGAGGCAGATAAATACGCATATAAGCATCCAGAATAGTACCTTCCTGCTTGCCTACGTTATCAAAAGGTACCTCTAAGGAAAAATCAATTCTGTCGGCATATACCTTGTCCAAAACAGCCTTGGTGCGCTGCTTTACCAACAGACGCATTACAGCATCACCCTGCATGGAAATATATACACCTACAATTATAACGCCTAAAATAAACAGTCCTACAAGGACTCCCACAATCGTCATCAGCATCTTGCTTCCCCCTTACGCCTTATGATAATCCTTAATAATGCAGATTGGTGTTTTTTCACTGCCGTTGCCAAAAGGATTATCAATGAGGATTTCCGCAACCTTATCCGGATCAACGCCCTTAGACCAGCCAAGCACTGCAGAGCGCTTCAAATCGTTAACATCGGCAATAGCAGCGCCATAGCAGCCGCAAGCCTTAGTAATAGCTTCGGCAACCTTTTCCGGTTCTGCCGGACCATAAACAATATGCTTGTCATACGGAGGCATTGTGCCGGTAACGTCATCAATCAGGCGAGCCTGTTTGCCTGCCATACGGTAGAAGGTACCGCTTTCGCCTACGCATTTAGCCGCAAAGCCGCAGATTACTGCCCACAGAACACGCGCACCGCCTTCTGCGTCAATCAGGGATTGCATGCTGTACCAGCTGCTGATACTGCCCTTGGCCGGGAACAGATGCGACAGCACCTTAGCCAGCGGTCCCGGATGAAACTCCTCACAGCGCATTGCTCTGCCCTGGGTAATAGCAACTACGCTTTCGGCAGTGCAGACAACATCATTGGGGCCGATTTTATCCTTGGCATATTCCAGAATAGCATCACAGATATCATCGTGATGAGTCAAAATTCTTGTCGGCACAGGAACAATCTTATATTTTTCCATACTCTCACATCTCCTCCGCAGCCTTATCCGCTGCATATACCTTCTGAATTTTATCATACCATTCAGGCTTCAGGCGGACAATGTGACCTTCATTATCGGTAAACACATTGCGCGTATGACCTTCCACCGCTACAGCGCCATCACGCAGGCGGATAACAGTATAATCAAATTCCATTTTTGCTTTATTAAAGGCACTCATTTTTACCTGTACTTCAAAATCATCATCAAAGGTACAGGAATTTTTATACTTGGCGCGTACCTCGGTAATCGGGAAAATAACGCCGTCAGCCATCAGCTCGCCCAGGGAAATACCGCAGGCACGCAGATATGCTACACGTCCCATTTCAAACCAGCGCAGATAATTGGCATGATGCACAACACCCATCATATCAGTTTCAACAAAACGCACCTTATCTCGTATTGTAATCATAAAATCTCCTTTGCATATTCAAGGCTTCCTGCATCTAACAGGCTTACAATCAATTTATTATTATAGCACTTTTAACGCCAAGTGCCTAACAAATCTTATAAATTAGGTAAATTTTTCTCTGCCAGCAAGCGCTTAACCTTTTCAGCCAGCAAAGCATAAAGCACAGAAAACAGCGGTACGCAGACAATCATACCGGCAACACCGCCAAGGCTCGCACCAATTGTTACTGCCGCCAGCACCCACAGCTCCGAAAGACCTACAGCCTTACCCACAATCTTAGGATAAAGCAAATCAGCTTCGATGCGCTGCAGCACAATGTATAATATAATAAAATACCAGATTTTCTCCGGTGCTGCCACCAGTATTAAAAAGCAGCCGATAAGAGCACTGATTAAGGTACCGAGAATCGGTATCAGGCTCAGCACAGCCACAAGCAGCGAAATGACCGTCGCATAGGGGAAGCCGCAAAGCGTCATGCCGACGAAATACATCACGCCCAAAAGCAACGCCACTACTAACTGTCCGCCTACAAAGCCACGGAAAATCTGCTCTGCCGTCTGCAATACATGCAGAATATAAGCAGCGCGCTCCTTCGAGCAAAAGGCAAAAATTACGCATTTAAAGTTGCGCGCAAGACGATGCTTTTCCAGCAGACAATAGATTGCTACGACAAAACCGATAACACAGCTTGCAAGCACCTCCAGAACGGAGGCCGTTGCCAAAAACGTCTGCTCCAGCAAAAGACGCTTGTTGTTCTGCAGATAATTGAGCATCGTCTGATAAACTTCCTTAGCCTGCGCCTGTACTACAGCCAGCTCATCTGCCGAGAAGGAAAGCTCCTGCGCCTTCTGCTGCAGATAAATATTCAGCTTGGCCAACGCCGGCGGCAGCATCTTGACGAGCATTTTCATGCTGGCATGCAGCTCGGGCACAATCGTCAGCACAAAGAAGGCCAAAAAGCCGATAATGATTGCAAGGCTCAAAAGCAAACACACTGGACGCTCGAAACGCGATACCACGCTCTGCTTAAAAATTCTGCGCCAATATTGCTCCAGCTTCTTCATCAGCACGTTGACGATAAAAGCCATACAACCGCCAATGACAAACGGCAGCAAAACATCATATATACCAGCCAGCAGTTTTAGGCTGACATTGTAATTCCACAGCGCCCAGATAAGCACAATTGCAAAGGCCAGCAGACAATAAGGATTTCTTTCTTTCATAAGCAACCTCTATTCAAAGCGCATGTCCAAGGTAATACATGCTTATTAAATTAATAATTTTATTGTAACATATAAGCGCGCACAAGACAAAAAAAGAAGGCTTTTCTTTGCATAAGTTTCACATCTGTGGTATAATTCCATTGTAGTTTTTGCGCCTGTAGCTCAGTGGATAGAGCAATGGTCTCCGGAACCGTGTGCGGAGGTTCGATTCCTCTCAGGCGCACCAAAAAGAAAAAGTACCCTTTCCATTTGTTTGGGAAGGGATTTTTTATGCACTAATATTATCGACCGGTTTTATATTCCTCTATATTCACTTTTCTGCAAACGTATGTTAAAATTAATTAGTGCTACCACAGCGGTAGGCGGTTGCTCTCCTCGGAGGGCTTTGCGGCTCTCCTATTGCAAGAATCCATGTCTTTATGGAAATCTACAATAAAGAGGGTGGCGCCGATGAATATTCTTGAAGTCCTCGCATTATTAGGCTTCGGTTTGGCTTGTGTCAAATTCGGCTATGAACTCGGTAAAAACGCAAAAAAATAACCGCCCAGTCTGCAAACTTGCGGTTATTTTTTAACTACATGATTTAAAAGGCAACCGTCTATCGGTAGCACTTTTTCTACGTTCATTATACTATATCCAACAACTAAAGACAAGTAGTTTATAACTTTGAATATCGTTACAATACAATCATGCTATTTCTCCGGAACCGTGTGCGGAGGTTTGACTCTTCTCAGAACCGCCAAAAAGAAAAGTACCGCTAAGGTTTTTTGATGCTCACTTTCAGTTTAGCTTGCTCAAATAATTTTTCAGGCCACGCGCACGGTTAGCAACAGCTTCGCTGATACGCGTAACGCGCTCTTTATCCAAATACGGACTTGTCGACAAGGTATTGCTTACTATCTCAGCGCAAGCATCAATTCCATTGATATCAATAAGGCACTCTTTAACTAAGGCAAGCTGCTTTTTCTGCGTATCTTTAAATGGCATAGCAGGTAATTCTGTTCCTATTTCGCTATTTAAGGATTCGCACCACAGGCTTGTACCATTATCAAACAACGGTGCAGGACCTAGGAACTTCAAAGAATTAACATCACGGATAAAACCGAAATTACCATAATGCCTGTCGCTGTTCTCTATCAGGTAATCAAGGCAAAGCATCTGCTGTAAATAGCCTGCTACATCAGGAATTTGCAACTGCTCGCAGCACCTGAGGAAGTGTCCGTAAACAGAATCGTTATTCGACTTGGTAAGAATATCCTTAACAAAATAAGCAGGAACAAATTCTGTTTCCGTAGTAATAAAATTAGGACACAGGCACAGCGGACGATTATCCTCTATAATCAGCTCATAGGGAACATGCTTAATCGTCAGAGCCTCCGCTACCTTAGCGGCAGCAATTTCATTATACGGCTGCTGCAACAGCGGTACCGAGCCTGCTTTAGCAAGATACGTGACGCCGTTGATTTTCACCCACTTTTTCTTTAACCAGCCATTGCTTGAAGCATCCGGCGTGAACGGATTTATTGCAGGCCTGGAGGACTCCTTTTGGAAAAACGCTTCCCCTAACTCCTTGGAAAAATCGTTGGTGAAAAAGTTTACCTCCTGCCATGTAAGCTCACTGCCGACAGGCTTCAGCCAATATTGATCAGACAGGCTCAACCCCAAGCTGCGCTTGCTCAAAACCGCTGGAGATTCGACATCATACAAATGCAGGATATAGCGCAATCCGTCGCGACTTGCAGGAATAATACGGCTACGCCACCACTGATTTAATTTGTCTGCGAGCTTATTAAAATCATCAGTAAAAATACCTACAGGAAAGGCTTCTGGATTGTATATCTGCAGGACTTCGGTTATATAGCCTGCAGCGGACATCGTTATCTTAACCAAAGGAATATTTTTATTCATAATTATATACTTATCCATGCTTTTCCCTCCTTCAGTATTTTTTTTATTATACCGCAAGCAGCATTTTTTTGAAAGAAAATTATAACCGCCCGCATCTCACCTTCACCTGAGATACGGGCGGTTAATGTTATTTTTGAAGATTAATTACAGCAGCTCTGCTTTTTTATCCAGAATTGCTTTGCAGGCAGCGCAGGCCGGGCAATCGCAATACTCCGCACCGGCAGCCTTGATTTCCTTAGCATGTGCCAGAATATTTTTAGCCAGCTCAGCGCCGAAAACGCCAACGCCTGCTTCGGAACTGGCAAAAGCAATCAATCCGTCAATCGGCATGATGTCTGCTTCCAGCTCTGCGATATAAGCCTTGGTTACTTCTGCTTCTTCCGCAGTACCAACAGCTGCCAGCCATTTTTCAGCAGCAGCCTTTGCTTCAGCGCTGCAACTATGAGCAGCAATTAAAGCTGCAGTCTGTTCTTTTACAAAATTTAAAGTTTCTTGTTTCATAATCTGTTAACCTCCTCGTGATGCGTTGCGCATCATCTGTACATATCATAGTACCAAATTGCAGTCCTGTAAAGTACGCACTTTCACGTGCGCTAGTTACCACAAGGTTACTATTGTAGTATTATGTGTCTGGTCAGTCTTTGGAAAACAGCAAAAAAAATTACTTTAACACTGCACACAGCCAAGAATATTCTATTAATACACCAAACTTATAAAATTACCAGGCAGCCACTGTTCCGTCAGCCCGCGGTTCCGTTGCTCCCGCCAGTACGCCGTCAGCGCAGCGCCAAATAATTTCACCTCTGCCAAAGCTGGTGTAATCGCTCATTACGCGCACCTCATGCCCCAACTTGCGCAGCTGTTCCACTACCTCCGGTGCAAAGCGATCCTCCAGCCACACCTC
>NZ_FR892783.1 GCF_000434895.1 Phascolarctobacterium succinatutens CAG:287 | reverse complement strand
GGGAAGGTGCCGAGCATAGCGAGGCGGAAGGGGGTAATAGAATAGGAGTGAGTTACTAATGAAAACACGTGGTTTTGAAAAGGTTGCCAAGTATATTGATGTTGAGTTCCCCATGCCGGAGCGCAAGACACAGTTCAGCGCCGGTTATGACATCAGCGCTGCCGAAGAGGTTGTACTGGAGCCGGGCAAGCTGGTGCTGGTGCCGACAGGTGTGAAGGCTTATATGCAGGCCGGAGAATTCCTTGGTCTGCATATTCGCAGCAGCATGGCGGTAAAGACGCATCTGATGCTGGTTAATAATGTCGGTATTATTGATGCCGATTATTATAATAATGCTGATAACGAAGGTCACATTATGGTGGCACTGCTGAATATGGGCAGTGAGGCAGTGACGATTCCGCAGGGCGAACGCATTGCACAGGGCATTTTCTACAACTATCTGACCGTTGACGACGACGATAAGGTGGAGAAGGCTGTACGTGCAGGCGGCTTCGGCAGTACGGGGAAAATTTAAGGGAGGAAAGCATTATGAAACAAAACTATAAGATTTTTACAGTAGCACTTTTGGCTTCCATGAGCCTTGCAGCAGCAGCTCAGGCTGATGATTTTGCTGATGCTCAGCTGCTACAAACGTCGCAGCTAGTGCAGGCGCAGCGCTCTACTGCTATGCAGCGCTACGCAGGCGGACGCTTGCAGGCTATCTGGAATCCGCAGGTGCAGCACAGTGATGTGGACTGGTGGCTGCGTTCTTTTAGTGAATGGGAGAGCTATTACGATGATGCTGTAAGTGGCAAAAGCCGTTCTGTAGCTGCAGGCATGGATATGAATACGGGCAAGGAGACGCGCACTGGTATGTATGGCATGTATAATCATACGGAGCTTAATGGCGGCGGCGCCGAGGCCTTGCAGCAGGACTGGCGCATTGGTGCGTACATAGGTAAGCAGCACGGAGCTGTGCAGCAATATGGTTATGTGAACTATGGTAAGCTGGGCAATCATTTTAATAGTCCTTGGGATGACGTAAAGTATCGCGGTCAGATTGTAGAACTGGGCGGCGAATATAAGTATGATTTGCATCATGATGATGGCAAGATATATCATGTTTCGCCCTATGTGAATGTGCAGGCTTCACGCTATATGCAAAAGAGCTACCGTCAAGCTATTCCTGGTTATCCTGATCTTGTACACCCTTCTATAAACAATAATTATCTGGCCGGGGAGACTGGTGTAGAGCTGCGGCGTGAGCTGCAAAACGGTAATTACGCTGTTCGCCTTGGCTATAAGCGGGTGTTTGCGGGTGAGGCGCCTGAGTATGGTTACACATTGGAAGGTCAGCCTGAAGCCGGGCAGCACTACTCGTATGATATCGACAAGGATTATCTGCATCTGATGCTGAGCGGAACGCTGAAGCTGACGAAAAACCTTTCTACGACGGCGGAGGGTGCCTGGCTCGAAGGCGAGCATGACCGTGAGCTGAAGGCGGACGTGAAGCTGAACTGGGCGTTTTGATGTGAAGTGAAAATTTTCTTTTGGCTATGCTTAATGCTACTTTCGTTAGGTAGTAGTAAACCTAGTTTTTGTAAAATCTTTACATCTTGCTTAGCTCTTTAGCTTTTTAAAATTTTATCCATTGAAAAATACCTATGAGTGTAATATACTCCCATCTTTGATGGCTAGAAAAGAATAAAAAGCTCGGAAAGCGCATGGTTATTGTGTTTTTTGAGCTTTTTCTGTTTGTTAATTGTGAGTGCTTTTTATAGGATCACTGGTTAATTTTAGAATTTATTCATCGTTTGCTTGCTTAGAATTTCGTAATCAATTTTATTTCCTTCGCTTAGGGATTCAGTTAAAAGTGTAAATAGTTTACAATTTTAACGAAAAAGTGTAGACAATATAGGGAAATATGATATAATTAGTTTAGATAATTTTGGAAAAATGGAGGTTTTCTCGATGCAGAAAATTGATCAGGCATGTGTAAACACTCTTCGCTTTTTGGCAGCAGACCAGGTAGAAAAGGCTAAATCCGGCCATCCTGGCTTCCCTCTGGGTACAGCTCCTTTGATGTACACTATTTGGGACCGCTTTATGAATTATAATCCGGCTGACCCGCAATGGTTCAACCGCGACCGTTTCATCCTTTCTCCGGGTCACGGCAGCGCTTTGCTTTATGCTATGCTGCACCTGGCAGGCTATGACCTGTCCCTGGACGAGCTGAAAAACTTCCGTCAATGGGGCAGCAAAACTCCGGGCCATCCGGAATTCGGCCTGACTCCCGGCGTTGACGTTTCTACCGGTCCTCTGGGCCACGGCTTTGCTATGGGCGTTGGCTTTGCTATTGCCGAAGCTATGCTGGGCGCAAAGTACAACAAACCTGATTTCCCGGTTGTTGATCACTATACCTTTGGTCTGACCTCTGACGGCGACCTGATGGAGGGCGTTTCCTGCGAGGCTGCTTCTCTGGCAGGTACCCTTGGCTTGGGCAAACTGATTTACTTATATGATGATAACAAGATTACTATCGAAGGCAGCACCGATATTGCCTTCACTGAGGATGTTGAAGCCCGCTTCAAGGCTTATGGCTGGCAGGTTCTGCGCGTAGAAAGCAGCGAGGATGTTGACGCTATGCAGGCAGCTATCGAAGAAGCTAAGGCTGATACTATGCATCCTTCTCTGATTATTGTACGTACTCACATCGGCTTCGGCAGCCCGAAACAGGACAGCCCGTCCTGCCATGGCGAGCCGCTGGGTGGTGAAGCATTGGCAGCTACCAAAGAAAAAGCCGGCTGGCCACAGGAAATGTTCTATGTACCTGCTGAGGTTAAAGAATATTTTGCTGCTAAGCTGGATGGCTGCGCTGCAAATGAAGCTGCCTGGAATGCTTTGATGGATGACTATAAGATGGTATATCCTGAGCTGGCTAAAGAACTGGAAGACCGCATTGCCGGCAACTCCATGGTTAACCTGACTGCTCTGGAAGCAATCTTCAAGGATACCGTTAAGAACGCTACCCGCGAAGCAAGCGGCGATATTATCCAAGTTCTGGCTGCACAGTTGCCTGAGCTGGTTGGCGGCAGTGCTGACCTTGGCCCGTCCAACAAAACTATCATGAAAACCGGCGGTTACTTCTCCAAGCTAGACAGAACCGGCCGTAACATTCACTTTGGCGTTCGCGAGCACGCTATGGGTACCGTTCTGAACGGCATTTCCCTTCATGGCGGTTTCATTCCCTTCGGCGGCACCTTCCTGGTATTCGCTGACTTCCTGCGTCCGACCATCCGTATGGCAGCACTCATGGGCATTCAGTCCGTATTCGTACTGACTCACGACAGCATTGCGCTGGGCGAAGATGGTCCTACTCATCAGCCGATTGAAACCACTATGGCATTGCGTCTGATTCCGAACGTAAGCGTTATCCGTCCGGCTGACGCTCTGGAGACTGCTACTGCATGGCAACAGGCTTGCCTGAACAAACATAAGCCGACCTGCCTGCTGCTGAGCCGTCAAAAGCTGACCGTTCTGCACGATTATGCAGCAACCATCCATGAAAACGCTCATAAGGGCGCTTACGTACTGAGCCCGGCTAAGAGCGAGGCTAAGGCTGTTCTGATCGGTACCGGCAGTGAGGTTCATCTGGCATTGGCTGCACAGGCTAAGCTGGCTGAAGAGGGAATTGACGTTAGCGTTGTATCTATGCCTTGCTGGGATGCTTTTGATGCTCAAAGCGATGAGTATAAAGAAAGCGTTCTGCCTGCAGGCGTAACTAAATTTGCTGTTGAAGCTGGTGTGCCGTACGGCTGGAGCCGCTACACCGGCACTGAAAAGAATGTTCTGGGCATTACCACCTTCGGCGCTTCTGCACCTGGCGATGTAATGATGGAAAAATACGGCTTTACTGTTGAAAACCTGGTTGCAAAGGTTAAAGCAGCGCTGTAATTATAAGTTTAAATTGAGCTTAGAGGCCACTCTGCGGAGTGGTCTTTTTGCGTTGCAGCATATGATGTGTGAAGTACTGCGTTCTCTTGTATTGCTCATGTATAGTAAGCGAAAAGCAGAATTAATCATAAGTAGGCTAAGCAGTTATTTTTTATACATTTTATGCATACGGATTGCATAAAATGTGGTATAATAAGAAGATAAAAATGTATAACTGTCTTCATTACGCTGCTGCATTTTGGCTGGCGCGTAAGCGAGCAGGAGGTGCCGGATATGGAAGAAAAAAATATAAAGGAAACTATCAGGGCCAAGGCTGCAGAAGCCGCTGAAGCTGCTGCCGAAGCAGCACAGGCCCAGGATGGTGAGGAATATGGCGATATCCGTATCGCTGACGAGGTTATCTGTATCGTTGCCAGTCTGGCGGCACAGGAGGTTCCCGGCGTTGTTGGCATGAGCGGTGGCCTGACAGATGGCATTAACCGCTTCTTGGGCAAGGAAAATGCTTCTAAAGGTGTACGCTTGCATTTTGAAGGCAAGCTGGTAAATGCCAGCGTTTATATTAATGTCGAATACGGCTGCTGCATTCCAGAGATTGCTCTGGAGGTACAGGAAAAGGTTAAGGATGCTATTGAGGCGATGACCGGTTATGAGGTGCAGTTTGTGGACGTCAATGTCGAAGGCGTAGCAAAACGGCGCGCAAGTGAGCTGGAAAAGGAAAGCTCATCTGATGTTGATATGGCGGAAATTTTGCAGGCGCAGGCTAAGAGTGCGGAAGCAACGGAGGCCAATTCCTTTGAGCAGCAGCTGGTTAATCTGCATGATGACCATGATTTTAAGCTGCCGCCGGAGGAGGATATGGACGAAAAGCATAGGAAATTTTTAGAGGAGGATTAACGGTTATGGGTATTGCAGATAGAATTATCCTGACACTGTATACGATATTGATGGCAGTAGCATCAGTGCTGACGCTGCTGTGCAGTTTGGGCGTTTTTTCGGATACCGGTATGGTAGCGTTTATTAGCCATATCCCGGGCAACTGGGTTTATGCTGTGGGCGGCGTGATTATGCTTTTGGTAAGCCTGCGCCTGCTGATTACCGGTCTGGGACTGACGGGCGTAAGCTCGCTGAAGCTAAGTGACAGCGATAAGGGCAAGGTGCTTGTAGGCAAGGGCGCATTGGAGGATTATATTGCTGTTCTGTCGCAGGAAATATACGGCATCCATCATGTAAAGGTTATTGTGAAGCTGGAGGATCAATGCATTGATGTACGCATTAATGCTTCGATTGAACCCGGCATAAATATTCCGGAAACCTCCGGTGAGATTAAGACTAATGTCCGTGAGACGATTAAAAAGGTTACCGGTATAGAGGTTAAGGAAATAGAGCTGTTCTTCAAACAGATTAAGGCAAAGGAAGAATAGGAGGCAGAAGCTATGTTGAACGATATTCTCAATGATATCTGGAATAATTATCGCGGCCGCCTGCTGTGCTCGGTATTTGGCTTATTTATTGGCGTGATAGTGCTGTGGTTGGGCTTTTTCCAGGCACTGTTTTTGATGCTTTGCATCGGCTTGGGCTTTTTTATCGGTTTCAAGCTGGATAAAAAAGAGGATTTGCTGGAGTGGTTGGATAGGTTGCTGCCGCCAGGCTATCACAGATAAAAGCGGTAGCGGCGAAAGATAAGGTACTATCTGCCTAATCTGAATCCATCATCATACAAGATATTTATTAATATTTTTTATACAAGGAGAGTGTGCAAATGATTCGTAGACTTGCAAGAGAGGTTGCCTTACAGGCGTTATTCCAAATAGACTTTACCGGTAATGAGGTAGAACAGGCTGTTGACGCAGCTTTAGATGAGCACGAGGAGCTGCATCCGGAGGCTGCGGTAGACAAGGCTTTGGACCAGCATAAGGAGCTGGGGGCAGCAAGTGCCAGAAACTATGTTAAGAAGTATTCTATGGTGCTTGTTAACGGTGTTGTAGAAAACAAAGAGGCTATTGATGCGACCTTGAACAGCTGTGCAACTGACTGGACTGTAGAGCGCATGCCTGCTACCGACAGAAATATCCTGCGCGTAGCAGTTTTTGAAATGCGCCATGAAAAGCCTGCTCTGGCTGCAGGTGTTGCTATCAATGAGGCAGTGGAGATTGCCAAGGCTTATGGTACCGAAGAATCTCCGCGCTTTATTAATGGTGTTTTAGGTAAGCTGGCAAGAAAATGAGCCAAAAGGTTTATCTAGGCATTGATACCAGCTGTTATACTACTTCTGCAGCACTTTTGGTGGAGGATGGCAGTCTGCTTGCCGAGGCCAGACAGATTTTGAGCGTTAAGCCTGGGCGTTGCGGCCTGCAGCAGTCCGAGATGGTTTTTCAGCATACACGCAATCTGCCGCGCTTGGTGGAGGAGGTCTTTGCCGATAAGGATTGCACCTTGGCGGCAATCGGTGTCAGCGGTTATCCGCGTCCGCTCGCGGACTCCTATATGCCGGCGTTTCTTGCCGGTATGAGCGTTGCTCGCAGCCTGGCGGCTGCCTATAAGGTGCCGCTGGAGGTCATCAGCCACCAGGAAAATCACTTGGAGGCCGGTCTTTGGTCGGCATGCGGACCGCAGGCGGAGCGTTTTTTGCTGCTGCATGCCAGCGGCGGCACTACTGATTTGCTGCTGTGCGAACGCCGTGAGGACAGCCGCTACAACCTGACGCAGGTTGGCGGCAGTTTGGATTTGCATGCCGGTCAGTTTGTGGACCGCATCGGTGTGGCGCTGGGACTGCAGTTTCCGACCGGTCCGGCGCTGGAGCAGCTTGCTGCGCAGGCGGAGGAACCGCTGGAGCTGCCGGTGTCTGTGCGTAAGCTGGATGTGAGCTTATCGGGACCTGCAACTGCAGCTATGCGCAAGCTGGAGGCGGGGGCAGATGCTGCTTCTCTGGCCTTGGGCGTAGAGTATACGCTGGCGGAAACCTTTGCCCGTCTGCTGCGCAACGGTGCAGCGGCATATGGTGTGCGAGATGTGATTTTGGTTGGCGGCGTCGGCTCCAACAAGTACATCCGCAAACACGTTGAAGAAAAGCTGGCGAAGCGCCGTGTGCGCCTGTGGGTGCCGGAAGGCCGCTTCAGCTGTGATAATGCCAGCGGTTGTGCCGCTGTTGCTTGGAGATTACATAAAGAAAATGACTGAAGCTGTTTATTCGGTAAGCGAAATAAATAATTTCATAAAGCATATACTGGAGCAGGAGCCGGAGCTGCGTAATCTGCAGGTTGTCGGTGAAATCTCCAATTTTAAGCGCTATCCATCAGGTCATTGCTACTTTACGCTGAAGGACGCCGGTGCGGTGCTCAAATGCGTAATGTTCCGTAGCAAGGCTATTAATTTGCGCTTTCAGCCGCAAAACGGCGATACTGTGGTAGCAGTTGGCCGGCTGGCTGTTTATGAACGCGACGGCGTTTATCAGCTGTATACTGATTTACTGCTGCAGCAGGGCGTGGGCGATTTGATGCAGGCTTACGAAAAGCTCAAGCAGAAGCTGGAACGTGCCGGCCTGTTTGCGCCTGAACGTAAACAGCAGCTGCCGCTGCATCCGCGCACTGTGGGTATTATTACCTCTCCTGCAGGTGCCGCTGTGCGTGATGTCATAACAGTGTCACGCAGGAGAAATCAAGGCATAAAGCTTCTGCTTTATCCTGTTAAGGTGCAGGGCGAGGACGCTGCGGCGGAAATTGCTGCGGCTATTGAATTCTTTAACCGCAAAAAACTGGCTGATGTCCTGATTGTGGGGCGTGGCGGCGGTTCTATCGAGGATTTGTGGGCCTTTAACGAAGAAGTTACCGTAAGAGCGGTGGCTGCTTCTAAAATCCCGGTGGTCAGTGCCGTAGGCCATGAAACAGATTTTACGCTGTGTGATTTTGCTGCTGATGTGAGGGCTGCGACACCGTCGCAGGCCGCGGAGCTGGTGGTGGCAGATGTTGAAGGCTACAAGCAGCGTGTTGCCTATCTGGAACAGCGTGCGCGCAGTCTGCTGTCAGCTTTGCTGACGCAGCAGCAGCGCAGATTGGATAATTTAGTTAATTCGTGGGCGTTGCGTGACCCGGAAAGGCTTTTTGCCGACCAAGCGCAGCGTCTTGATACTGCTTCGCGCAGACTGCGTGAAGCCTTAGAGCTGCAGCTGCAGCAGGACGAGCACAAGCTGGCGCTGGCAGCAGCAAGATTGGATAGCCTCAGTCCGCTGGCAGTGCTGGCGCGTGGCTATTCTGTGAGCCAGAAAGCTGATTATACGCTGGTAAGCAGTGTTGATGAACTTAAATGGGGAGACGAGCTGCTGACGACAGTAGCAGATGGTGTGATAACCTCGGTTGTACAGCAGGTAGAAAGGCGGTAAGAAATGGTAGCGAAAAAGATTGCAAAGAACATAAAGTTTGAAGATGCCTTGAGCGAGCTGGAAGCACAGGTACAGCTTCTGGAAAGCGGTGAGCTGCCTTTGGATAAGGCGCTTGATGTTTTTAAGTATGGTGTGGAGCTGAGCCGCGTCTGCAGCAGCAGACTGGAAACAGTGAAACAGGAGGTTGAAAAAATCGTCGTTACCGACAGTAATGACGCTGGCTATAAATTAGAAGCATTCCAGGATTTGGAGGTAAAATAATGGATTTTAAGGCTTATTATGCTAACCAGCAAAAACTGGTAGAAAACTATTTGAAGAACAGAATTGCCAAAAAGGGTATTTCCAAGGTAGATGAAGCAATGGAATACAGCCTTATGGCAGGCGGCAAACGTATCCGTCCGATTCTGCTGATGGCTGCGGCAGAGGCTGTGGGCAGCAAGGGCTACAATTATTTGCCTGTGGCTTGCGGTCTGGAAATGATTCACACCTATTCTCTGATTCACGATGACCTGCCGTGCATGGATGACGATGATTATCGTCGCGGCCGTCTGACCAATCATAAAGTTTTTGGTGAAGCTATGGCAGTGCTTGCCGGTGACGGCCTGCTCACTTTGGCATTTGAGGTAATGCTTGAACAGAAGAATGTTGATCCTAAGGTTTTGATCGAAACTGTACGCGAAATGGCTATGTGTGCCGGTAACTTTGGCATGGTTGGTGGTCAGGGCCTTGATTTGGAATTTGAAGGCAAAAAGATTACGCCGGAGGAGCTGCGCAAACTGCATGCGGGCAAGACCGGTGCGCTTTTTATTGCTGCCATCCGCGGCGGTGCGCATCTGGCCGGTGCTAATGACCAGCAGCTTTTGGCTCTTACCAAATTTGCTGATTTGCTGGGACTTGCCTTCCAGATTACCGACGATATCCTTGATGTCGAAGGTACTGAGGAGGAGCTTGGCAAGCCGGTAGGCAGCGATGCCAAGAACCACAAATCTACTTATGTAACACTGTACGGCCTGCAGGCAGCACACGAGCTGGCAGAAAAGACTGTGGCAGAGGCTTTGGAATGTCTGGAAATGTTTGGCGAGAATGCAGAGCCGTTACGTGAAATTACTCGCCTGATGACTGACAGAAAGAAGTAATTATGGCAGAGAATAAATTTTTAGATAAAATTAATTCACCGGCTGATGTCAAAAAGCTTTCCGTGCCGCAGCTGGAGCAGCTGGCTAAGGAAATCAGACAGCTTTTAATCAGCGTTATTTCGCACACCGGCGGCCATCTGGCGCCGAACCTGGGCGTAGTAGAGCTGACTTTGGCCTTGCATAAGGTTTTCAATACGCCGGAAGATAAGATTATTTTCGACGTAGGTCATCAGGCCTATATCCATAAAATTATCACCGGACGCAGGGAACAATTTCCTACGCTGCGTCAATACGGCGGTCTTTCCGGCTTCCCCAAACGCAGCGAAAGCGAGCATGATGCTTTCGGTACCGGTCATTCCAGTACGTCTATTTCTGCGGCATTGGGCATGGCCTGCGCCCGCGACCTGCAGGGTGAGGATTATAATGTCGTAGCCGTTATCGGTGACGGCTCCATGACCGGCGGTATGGCTTTCGAAGCACTGAACAATGCCGGTATGCTGCATAAGAATATGATTGTTGTGCTCAACGATAACGAAATGTCTATTTCCAAAAACGTGGGCGCGATGAGCGAATATCTTTATCAGCTGCGTACAGGCGAAACATATAATAAAATTAAAAATGATATTGAGGGCTGGCTCAAAAATATGGAATTCGGCAGTGATGTGCTGAAGGCTATCCGCCGCCTGAAAGGCAGCGTAAAGTACCTGATGGTGCCGACATCTATTTTTGAAGAGCTTGGCTTTACTTATTTGGGACCGGTTGACGGACATGATCTGGATGGCCTGCTGGATGTACTGCAGGCTGCCAAAAAGATTGACGGACCGGTTATGGTACACGTGCTGACGAAAAAGGGCAAGGGCTATAAGCCTGCGGAAGAAAGCCCCAATAAGTTCCACGGTACCGGACCTTTTGATATTGCTACCGGCAAAAAAATTACTAATCCGAATGCACCCGTAAGCTATACCGAGGTTTTTGGTAAAACCTTGAGCAAGCTGGCTGATATCGACGATAAAATCGTGGGTATTACTGCTGCGATGCCTGACGGCACCGGCTTGAATATTTTTGCCGAGGCGCATAAGGACCATTTCTTTGACGTAGGTATTGCTGAGCAGCATGCGGTTACTGCGGCTGCAGGCATGGCTGCTGCCGGAATGAAGCCTGTGGCGGCAATTTATTCTACCTTCATGCAGCGTGCTTATGACTCCATCATGCACGATATCTGCATGCAGAAGCTGCACGTAACGCTGTGTCTGGACCGTGCCGGTCTTGTCGGTGATGACGGCTATACGCATCATGGCGTTTTTGACTACGCTTATCTGCGCAGCATTCCCAACATGACCATTATGGCGCCGAAGGATGAGAATGAGCTACAGCACATGCTGAAAACAGCGCTGGATTTTGACGGACCTGTTTCCGTGCGCTATCCGCGCGGCAGCGGTGTGGGCGTTGCGCTGGATACGCAGTGGCAGGATTTGCCGATTGGTAAGGCAGAGGTGCTGCGTACAGGCAAGGATGTCTGCTTCTGGGCGATTGGCAGCATGGTGCAGACTGCTCTTGATGCAGCGGAGCTGCTGGAAGCGCAGGGAATCAGCGCAGGTGTTGTGAATATGCGTTTTGCCAAACCGCTGGATGTTGAACTCTTGCGTGAGCATGCGCAAAGCTACGGCAAGATTATTACTCTGGAAGAAGGCGTACTGGCAGGCGGTGTCGGCAGCGCAATTCTTGAAGAGCTTAATGAAAATAAACTGTTGGAGCAGTGTGATGTACGTTGCTTCGGCATTCCTGACGAATTTGTTATGCATGGCGACAAAAAGCTGCTGCTGCGTGATTTGGGACTGGATACGCCAACCATTGCTGCCAAGGCTGCAGCATTTGTAAAGGGTGAAGAAGAGTGAAAAAAGAAAGACTTGATGTTCTGTTAGTTAACCGTGGTATGTTTGAAAGCCGTGCCAAGGCGCAGGCTGCGGTTATGGCAGGACAGGTATTGGTCAATGAACAGAAAATAGATAAACCGGGTACACCGGTGGCACCGGAGGTTACTATCCGTCTGCTGGGTAACAAGCTGCCCTATGTAAGCCGCGGCGGTCTGAAGCTGGAGAAGGCTTTGCAGATTTTCCCCATCAGCGTAGAAGGCAAGGTTGTTGCCGATATCGGTGCTTCTACCGGCGGTTTCACCGACTGCGCGCTGCAGAACGGTGCGGCAAAGGTGTATGCGATTGACGTAGGCTACGGTCAGCTGGCGTGGAAGCTGCGCAACGATGAGCGTGTAGTGAACATGGAGCGCACCAACGTGCGTTATCTGGAAGCAGACAGCCTGCCCGAGCAGGTGGATGCTGCAACTATCGACGTAGCCTTTATTTCGCTGGATAAAATTTTGCCGGCGGTACACAAAATCCTTAAGCCTGAAGGCTTTGTAGTGGCTTTAATTAAGCCGCAGTTTGAAGCAGGCAAGGAAAATGTCGGCAAGAAGGGCGTTGTACGTGACGCTGCCGTACATGAGCAGGTTATCAATAACGTCATCAGCTTCGCCAAGGGTGAAGGCTTCGGCATTGCCGGTTTAGACTTTTCTCCTATCAAGGGACCGGAGGGCAATATTGAATATCTGCTGCACCTGACGCTTGGTGACGACGATGCCGTAAGCAGCGAGCAGGTAGCACAGCTGGTAGGCCGCAGTCATGGCGACTTAGATAAGAAAGCAGAAAAGACAGAGGCATGAGATGCAAAAGAAACGTTTAGGGATTTTCCCCAACCTTGGTAAAGAAAACGTCTGCATTGCTCTGCCGGAATTTATTCAGCTCTGCAAGGACTGGGGACTTGAGCCGGTGTTGCCTGTGGATGTGGCGCAGCAGTATGGCGTAAGCAGCTACAATAAAAGTGAGCCGCAGACGCTGAAAACGCTGGACTATGGTGTCAGCCTCGGCGGTGACGGTACACTGCTGCAGATGGCGCGCCACCTTGCACCGCTCGATGTGCCTGCCTTCGGTATCAACTTCGGCAAGCTGGGATTTTTGGCAGAGATTGATTTGCAGGGTATGTATAAGGCTATCAGCCGTCTGGCACAGGGCAACTATACGCTAGAAAGCCGCAGTCTGCTGCAGGCCAGAGTTATCTGCGGCGATAAGCTGCTTGCTACGGCGCATGCGCTCAATGATTTAGTTCTGGCTAAGGGCATGTTCAGCAAGCTGGCGCATATGATGCTTTTTATTAACGGACGTTTATCCGGTAAATATGCGGCAGATGGTCTGATTATCGCAACGGCAACCGGTTCTACGGCATATTCTCTCTCAGCAGGCGGACCGCTTGTTATGCCGGAGCTTGATGTCAGCGTCATTACTCCTGTCTGCGCACATTCGCTGACGAACAGAGCGCTTGTTATTCCTATGTCGGAAACAATAGAGCTCAGGCCGATTCCCGGCAGTGAGGAAATGCTGCTTTCGGCTGACGGCGAAAATGTTATCGAGGTGCCTAACGATACCAGTGTGCATATCGCCAAATCGCCTTACGAGATGAAGTTTGTAAGACTTACGCGACGCGATTATTATCAGACTTGGCAACAGAAATTAATGCGCAATCTGTAAGTCGGCGCACGATAAGGCACCGTATACGTCATTAGGGCTCCTCGACGTAGCAGTAGTACGCCATCGTCGCCCTTCTTCGTCTCCGGTACCTTCTCGTGTGCCGTGACGTAGACGAAGGATAGATGTACAGGGCGCGGCGGCGCATGATAAGGCACTATTGTATACGTCACCAGGACTACTAAATCTACATAAATAAATACGTAAGGCATTACTATACATCATAACCTTTATAGAAGTATCATGATTATAGGAAAGTAAGACATAGAAATATTTTGCTTTTAGAGGTGATTGACTATGAAAATGACCAGACACGCTAAAATTAAAGAGATTATTGACAACAATAAAATTGAAACGCAGGAGGATTTGGCTTCCGCTTTACGTCATCAGGGCATTGATGTTACGCAGGCTACGGTTTCGCGTGATATCAAGGAACTGATGCTGGTCAAGGTGCCGGATGCCAACGGACATTATCACTATGCTTATCCGAAGGAGCACAGCTCGATGCTGACCATGGAGCGTCTGGAGCGTACCTTTAACGATTCTATCGTCAGTGTACGTGCTTCCGACAGCATGGTGGTAATCCGCACGCTGCCGGGCACAGCGCAGGCTGTTGCCTTTGCCGTAGACTACATGAAATGGCCGGAGATTCTTGGTTCTATTGCCGGTGATGACACCGTTTTCATTGCTCTGCCAAACAAAGAAGCTGTAATCACTCTGCTGGAACGCTTCAAGGATTACAGATAAGCGAGGCAAGAGATTATGCTGCAATCATTGCATGTTCACAATTTTGCACTGTTAGAGGACGCGCATGCTGATTTTACCTCCGGCTTCAATGTTTTTACAGGCGAAACCGGTGCCGGTAAATCTATTCTGATAGATGCCTTTGGCATGGTGCTTGGCGGGCGCTCTTCTGCCGATTATGTGCGCAGCGGTACTGACGGACTGTGGGTGCAGGCTGTTTTTGACGTGAGCGGTCAGCAGGAGATTAAAGCGCTGCTGGCGGAGCACGGTCTGGAGCCGGAGGAGGATTTATTTCTGAAGCGTCAGATAAGTGCTGCGGGCAAGAGCCGCGCTTTTATCAACGGCGTGCAGGTGCCTTTGGCTGTGCTGAAGGCTATCGGTGCGCGTTTAGTTGATATTCACGGCCAACATGAAAACCAGGCTTTGCTGAAGCCGGATGCGCCGCTGCATCTGACAGATGCTTTTGGCGGTCCGAAGCTGGCGCAGGCACTGCAGGAGTATAAGCAGCTTTACAGCGAATATACCGCTGCAGTCAAGCATTTGAGCAAACTGGAGCAGGAAAATGAGCAGCAGGATTTGCTGCTGGACCGTTACGCTTGGGAAATCAAGGAGATTTCGGACGCTGCCTTGAAGCCTGGCGAGGAAGATGGCCTGGAGGCGGAGGCACGCCTGCTGCAGAACAGTGAGCGCATTATGAAGGCTGTTGACAGCTCTTATCAGCAGCTTGATGAGGAGGACGCAATTCTTTCGCGTTTGGCAAGAGTGCGCGACCAGCTGCAGTATGCGGCACGCTACGACAGCCGTCTGGCGCCGTTGGCAGAGTGTGCTGACAGTGCCTGGATCAGCTTGGACGATTGCCGCACGGAGCTGAGCGAATATATGGCAGGCAGTGAGTTTAACGGTGAGCGTGCGGCGCAGGTGCAGCATCGCCTTGATATTATTTACCGCCTGCAGAAAAAGTACGGCGGCAGTACGCAGTCGGCGCTGGAATATCTGCAGCAGACACAGGAAAAGCTGGAACAGCTGCAGCAGATCGCAAAGCTCTTAGAGCAGGCGCAGAAGGCTGTGGCGGAAGCGGTTGTGCGTTTGGGACGTGCTGCCGCAGTGCTGACGCAGCTGCGTGAAGCCAGCGCACAGGCGTTGGCGCAGCGCATTACGCAGCATATCCGTGATTTGGCGATGCCTAACGGTGTGCTGCAGATAAAGTGCGGTCAGCTGGACAAGTTTATGCCGCTGGGTCGCGATGAGCTGAAATTTATTTTCAGCGCGAATATGGGCGAGCCGTTGAATGACCTGGAAAAGGTTGCGAGCGGCGGCGAGCTGAGCCGTATTGCATTGGCTGTTAAGACTGTGCTGATGAACAGCGGCGATGTTGCTACGATGGTATTCGACGAGATTGATACCGGTGTCGGCGGTGTTACGGCGCAGAAGATGGCGGAAAAAATTGCTGCTATTTCCAGTGTCGGTCAGGTGCTGTGTATTACGCATTTGCCGCAGATTGCTGCCTTTGCGGATAATCATATTCATATTGAGAAGCAAAGTGCTGACGGACGCACGGTAACGCAGCTGACAACGCTTGATTATAACGGACGTCTGCAGGAGCTGGTGCGCATGACGGCAGGCCGCCGGAGGGGGGTGGTGCGCATGAGGGCGGGCGAACCTGCCAGCAGGGCAGCCTTTGAAAGTGCTACCGAGCTGCTGCAGGGTGCGGAGCAGATAAAAAGCAGCTTGAAGCAACTGCAGGAGAAATGAGGTAAGATAATGCTGAAAAAATTTCATGAGGCGGCTTTAGATGAAATATATGTACCGGGAAGCAATGAGGAGGTCTTTAGCGGCCGCCTGCTGAAGGTGCAGCGCGACCACGTAACGCTGCCGAACGGTAATGATACAACGCGTGAATATATCCGTCATCCGGGCGCAGTGGCGATTGTACCGGTGCTGGCTGACGGACGCGTGGTGCTGGTAAAGCAGTGCCGTTATCCGCTTGCTACATTGCTGTGGGAGATTCCGGCAGGCAAGCTGGACCATGGTCCGGAGGAGGATACATTGGAATGCGCGAAGCGTGAGCTGAGCGAGGAAACAGGCTATGACGCAGAGCGTTGGGAGAAGCTGATCAGCATTGCGACTACGCCGGGATTTTCCGATGAGATTATTCATTTATATAAGGCCTGGGGACTGCAAAAGTTTACCCAGCATACCGATGAGGACGAATTCATCGGCGTGCAGGCCTTTACTCCCGCAGAGCTGCGTCGCATGGTCGCTGACGGCGAGCTGTATGATGCCAAAACTCTGTGCGCTCTTTATGCTGCTAAGGTAATTTGAAAAAGTCAATCACAATAGTTATTTGAGGCTGCTGAGAAGGCAGCCTCTTTTTTCGTGCCGTAGCTTGTCAAGCTGGCGGTAGTTATTTATAATAAAGAGGTGAGTGCCTGGGCAATTTATCAGCGCAGGCAATTGATACATGAAGTTATAGGATATCTGCATATCCTGTTATGACAAAATTTTACGGCAGCGCTTGTACTGCCAGCTTTAATAAGGAGCTGATTGATAATGACAGAAGAAAAAAATACTACTCCGCTTCATGGCAACAATATTGCCAGAGAGCAGATTCCGGCAGCCTGCAAATGGCAGGTAAGTGATATATATGCCAGTGAAAATGATTGGCAGGCGGCCTGCGAAGAATATAAGAGCAAGCTGCCGCAGCTGCAGGCTATGCAGGGCCAACTGAATACTGCAGCCGCAGTCTGTGCAGCCTTAAAGCTGCAGGAAGAGTTGGCAAAGCTGCTGGATAAGATTTACGCTTACGCACGCTTGCAGCAGGATGCGGATAATACGGACCAGAAGCTGCAGGCGCTCGCAGGCGAGGCCGAAGGTATGGCAGCAGCCTTCAGTAACGCTAACGCCTTTGTAGAGCCGGAAATGCTGGCCTTAGGCAAAGAAAAACTGCTGCAAATGCTGGACGAAGAGCCTGCATTGGCAGAATACCGTTTTTATATTGAAAATATGGTTCGTTTATCAGACCATGTTTTGTCCGCAGATAAAGAGGCTGTTTTTGCGCAAAGCCATTTGGCAACAGGTACTGCAGCAGCGGCCTTCCGCGCGCTCGTGAGTGCCGATATGCAGTTCCCGGAAATTACCGACGGACAGGGCAACAAGACCAGCGTCAGCGAAGGCTGCTATCTGCTGAATATGACCTCTCCTGACCGTGTACTGCGTAAAAATTCCTTTACCGGCCTGATGAATACCTATCATCAATACCGCAATACGCTGGCAGCAACACTCACAGGCTCTGCACGCACCGGTTATTTCTATGCTACCGTGCATAACTACAAGGATACACTGGAAGCAGCACTGGCGGAGGATAATATTCCGTCCAGTCTCTACGACGGACTTATTGATACTGTGCATGATAATTTTGCACCGCTGCATGAATACATCCAATTAAAGAAGGACGTACTTGGCGTAGATGAATTCCATTACTATGACATGTATATTCCTATTTCTACCGCAGGTGACAGCTTTGCCTGCAGCTTCCCGGAGGCCTGCACCAAGGTTGAGGAGGCACTGGCACCGTTAGGCAAGGAATATCTTGCGGCGCTGCATAAAGGCATGACCGAAGGCTGGATTGACGTATATGAAAACAAGGGTAAGCGCTCTGGCGCATATTCCTGGGGCGTGTACGGCGTGCATCCCTTTGTGCTGCTAAATTATCAGCCGCGCTATAACAGCATTTCTACCATTGCGCACGAAATGGGCCATGCTATGCACAGCTATTTCAGCAGTCAGGCACAAAGCTACGTTAATTCGGAATATACGATTTTCTGCGCTGAGGTTGCGTCCACGACGAACGAAAACCTGCTGTTGGAGCATACATTGAAGCATGCTACGGCAGAGCAGAAAATTTATCTTTTGAACCAGTTCCTTGAGGCAGTACGCACAACGGTTTACAGACAGGTGCAGTTTGCTGAATTCGAAAGATATATTCACGGCGAAATAACTGCAGGCCGTTCTCTGCAGGCCGAAAAGCTGGAGGAATACTGGCTGCAGAGCAACAGGGATTACTATGGCCCGGCGCTGACTGTGGACAAGGAATTGGCAAGCGAATGGTCACGTATACCGCACTTTTACACACCGTTTTATGTGTACAAGTACGCAACAGGCTACAGTGCAGCGACAGCGTTCGCCAGTGCAATTTTAAGCGGCGAAGCGGGAGCGGTGGAAAAATATCTGGGCTTCCTGCATGCGGGCGGCAGCGATTATTCGCTGAACATCCTGAAGAACGCCGGCGTGGATTTGAATACGCCGCAGCCTGTAACGGTAACGCTGCAGAGGTTTGCTGCTAAGCTTAAGGAGCTGAAGGCGCTGTTGGGAAAGTAAATTAAAGTAAGATAAAATATGGTATAATACTCCTAAGGCAGATTGGTTAAAGTTATTCAGCTGCTTTAGGAGTTTTTTGTTTGAGGTGCACAATGAAAAAGCGCAGGACATTGGAAGAAATTTTAGGCAGTAAGATTAATGCTGAATATAGCGAACAGCATGCTTATATCATGGAGCTTGTGGGTAGTGGGCGGATAAAGCCTGTACTTGCGTCGAAGAAAAACGGCAAGAAGCCATCGTTGTATCGGGAATACTGGGAGCTGGAGGAGAAGCAGGATTATTCAGCGTTAAAACAGGAGCTTTTGTTTAACCTGGCTCCGCAAATTAATATAACATATTATCAGAATAATCTTGTAGCCTATAATAAAGAACGCAAGGATGTTTTACAGCTTAGCAGTTTCTTGCAGAACAGTGCTGCTCTACTTACGAAGCAGGTTTCTTATAACGAGCGCAGCTTCCAAATCTGGCAAAGGGAAAAGTTTTTGCTTCAGGGAACAGGCAAAAAAATATTGAGTCACTGCGGTTTGGAGCTTGCTAAACTAAACTGTTACAGTACTGCTGAACCCTTTGCTTATTTTGCTGCAACACGCGCAGTACCGCAAAAGCTGTTGATTATAGAAAATAAAGATACCTTTTTTAGCATGAGAAAGCATCTGCTGGCAGGAAACAACCAGCTTTTGGGAGAAAATATAAGTACTGTTATTTACGGTGCCGGCAAAAGAGTTGTCAGCTATTTTCAAGAGTTTAACGCCAGCGCTGAACCATACATGCTGGCAGACGGAAATGAGCTGTTGTACTTTGGCGATTTGGATTACGAAGGCATAGGCATTTATGAAACGCTGGCAGAAAGCTTTGCAGAGCAGGGGGAGATTAAACCGTTTATTCCTGCGTATCTGGCGATGCTGGCGATGGCGGATAATTACAAGCAGCTGCCGCCGACGAAAAAAGACCAGAACCGTAATCTGCAGGGAGCTTTCTTCCGTTATTTTCCCGTAAATGCGCAATCGCAAATGCAAAGTATTTTGCAGCAGGATTTGTATATCCCGCAGGAGATTTTGACGATAAGTGATTTTTGAGGTTGATTATGCAGTACGATTTTTTGAAGGATTTTACGAGACGCATGAAATGCGTAGGCTTATATGCTCTGCTTTATGATAATAGCAGTCAGAAGTATATCTGGAAGGAACGGGGCTTTAACACTCTGGACGAGCAGCTGAATGTTATTTTTTCTGTGATGCTTTATATTATGGAGCAGTCACTGAAGGAAGAAAGCTGTACTATTGATAATATTACTGTTTTTTTGGACAGTCTTAACGAAAAGTATTATAAAAAGTCCATGAGCTATGCTGAATGCAGTGATTTGGCTAAGTTCATTGTTAACGTGGTACTGTCCAACGAAGGAAGGCCGATGTATTTTGGCGGCTATGATTATGAGCAGCAGGAGATGAAGAAACTGCACATCAGCTATGTCAACAATCGCATTATCTATGACGAACAGGATGTGCGCCGTACCTCGTATTATCTCACAGATGATGGCTATAATCTGCTTTTGGGGACACTGGAGGTTGAAAGCAACCTGAAGCTGACGATTCAGGAAATGATATTTAAGCTACATCTGGAGAAGCAAAGCTATGATAAGGCGTTGGATGATGTAAAAAATATCTTTAACCTGATGCGTATTCAACTACAAAAAAT
Organism: Phascolarctobacterium succinatutens CAG:287; assembly: GCF_000434895.1. Classification (GTDB taxonomy): domain Bacteria; phylum Bacillota; class Negativicutes; order Acidaminococcales; family Acidaminococcaceae; genus Phascolarctobacterium_A; species Phascolarctobacterium_A succinatutens_A. The sequence continues at coordinate 7,730 of NZ_FR892783.1, read as the reverse complement.
TCAGGCTGCTATGCTGAGGATAAGGCGCAATGCTTTGGAGTATAGTGTCAGCGAATATAGTGAGCTGTTATATGATAATCTGCAGACTATCGACCAGTCGAAGAAAAAATTCAAGGGACATCGCGATGTTGTGCAGGCACGTGTAGAGGATTTAGAGAAGCAGAATATCAGCTTAGATAGTTTGCCGCCTGATGATGTTGCCAAGCTACGGAATCTGCGTGAAATAGATAATTATTTAGGTCGTGCAATAGATGAATATCAAAAAATCTTAAATAATCATTTTGACCTTAAGGCCTTATATACAGCAGAGCTGGAAAAGGTTTCGCAAATGTCTCTGGTACAGCGCTTTAATTTACGTGCCGACTTTTATGAGAAGCTTTTAACGAAGCCGGAATGCCTGCAGAATTTAGATATATTTCTACATCCGTTATTTAATAAGGAACCTGAAAAGGCTGTTAATCCGAATCTTTTTCTGGAGCTGCAAAGAGTACGGCTGTTGGAAACTGAGTGGGAGGAAGAGGCAACTGAAAGCTTTGACGTTGAAGCTTGGGAGGCGGAGCAAAAAAAACTGCTGGAGGAAAGGCTAGCGCAGTACGAAGCAAGCTTGACTGTTATTCTGAAGTATACTATTAGCAAAGATCAGTTGCGCCTTTCTGAGCTGATAAAGCAGCTTAATCAGGATGAGCGCGAGCGCTTAGTACCAAATATAGCAGTATTTAAAGAGATTATGGTGGAACTGCTCAAGGTTCAGGAAATTGACATTGATAGCATGCGCATCGAGCGAGCAGAATTTATTCAGGAAGAGACGAAGGATTTTCGCCTGCAAAGTATGCTTTTGGATATTTTGGACAAACGTGCGCAATGGCAGAGAGTAAAAAAGCTTATAGTACATCGCCTACCGGAAGATAATCCGGTTTTGTTGAAGCAGCTTGATGAAAATACTGGTGTTTTGAAAAATATCCGTTGTTCTGATGTCATGCTGAAGGCAGTTTGGGAGTGAAAATATGGCTTATCAGATTGAAATAATTAAGCAGTCACAAAAAATATTTTATTACTTATTGGAGCATCACGAGCTACGAGAGAAAAAAGCACCGGAGCTACACAAAGCATATATTGAACAGGATGAAGTGCAAACGTTAGTTAAGTCGCAAGCAGATGCTGCTGATAGTCATGTAGAAGCGTATGGTGGCGTTATCTATCTTATACCAGGGCAGGAAAATAATTTCTTAGGCTATTCTAAAGGACAGTTGAAAAAAGAGCTTTGTCGCAGTAATGCTACCGACAAGGATTATTATTTGGTGCAGTTTGTTATCCTGGTGTTGTTGTTGGAGTTTTATGACGGGCAAGGCAGCAGCTCTAAGACGCGTGATTTTATTCTATTGGGAGATTTGCAGAATTCTGTAACAGACAAGCTCAAGGAAGGGGCAGCGCGTTATTCGGAGGATGAGCAGGCGCAGAATGGCATGGCCTTTACTGCTATGCGAGAGGCTTATGAGTCCTTGCGTTCTGATGAAAAAAGAAATCGTCAGAAAACCACTAAAGAAGGTTTTATGTTCAGCATTTTACATTTTCTGCAGGAGCAGGGTTTGATAGATTATATTGAGCAGGATGAAATGATTAAGACAACTCGCAAACTTGATCATTTTATGGATTGGAATCTGTTGAATAAGAATAATTTTGAGCGGGTGCAGAGAATTTTAGGAGCGGAAGAAAATGAGCAAGATTAATGCTATCAGGTTGGTTAATGTAAATTATAACCATAATTCCATTCATATCAGTGATGAAACACTGCACTTTAATGGCAGAAGCACGTTGATTTCCTTGCAGAATGGTGGTGGTAAGTCTGTACTGGTGCAACTTTTAACGGCACCATTTGTACAAAAGCGTTACCGTAATCTTAATGAGCGTAGTTTTGCCAGCTATTTTACTACATCTAAACCATCTTTTATCATGGTGGAATGGTTATTGGAGGATGACGCCGGTTACTGCCTTACAGGAATGATGGTGCATAAGAGCCAGAATATGGATAATGACGAGGAACTGGAGCTGATAAATTTTATCAGCGAGTATACCGAGCCCTGCGAGCAGGATATAAATCATCTGCCTGTTGTTGAGAGTGATAAAAAGGAGCTTAGAATTAAAAGCTTTAATGCTTGTCACAAGATGTTTGATGATTTTAAAAAGGAAAGAATAAACAGGTTTTTTTGTTATGATATGAATAACTCTGCGCAAAGTAGGCAGTATTTTGCCAAGCTTACTGAATATGGTATAGATTATCGTGAATGGCAGAATATCATTAAGAAAATCAACGAAGAGGAGTCTGGTCTTTCTAAGCTGTTTGCTGAATGCAAGGATGAGAAGGGCCTGGTAGAAAAATGGTTCCTCGATGCTGTAGAAAATAAGCTGAATAAAGGCAACAACAGGATGCAGGAGTTCCGCAATATCCTGGAAAAATATATCACTACTTATAACGAAAACTCTAATAAAATCCAACAGCAGGAAAAGCTTATTGCATTTCAGCAGGAGGCGACACCTATTTTGACATTTGGCAAAGAGTATGAAGCTTCTTCTGCTACTGTCGCTGTTAAGCTGAATAAAATTTATGAGTGCCTGGCTGAGCTTAACCGGTTCGCTGCTAAAAATGAAACGGAAATTGCTGTTTGCAATGCTGAATTGGATGCTTTAGGTAAACAATTGGTGCATTTGCTGCATGAAGAGTTTTCCAGTAATTTTTATTATGCAGAAGATAAAAAAGAAGCGTTAATCGTACTAAAAGAAGATAATGAACAGCAAAGCAGTCAACTGGAAGAGCAGTCACAATTATGGGAAAGGCGGCGGCATATTCTGGATTGTGCGGAATTGCAGGAGCGCTTAAATGAAGATTTGTTGGAATTACAAATGGTAGAGCAGAGAGTTACTGTTTCCCGTAAAAAGAATAAGGACCTTGAACCGGAGCGCGAATATATTGGCTATTTGCTGAAAGAATATATTGAGCAAGAGCTGCAAAAGATGCAGGAGCGCTTTCAGCAGGAAGAGAGTGACAAGAAGGCTTGTCTTGACTTACAAAAACAAGCTAAACAGGAACTATCAGAGTTAATCAGCAGATTGAATGAGCTGCATACTACGCAGGGACGTCTTCAAGGCTTAGTGCAGGCTTATGATGATGCTGAGGAAAGCTATAATAAAAAGTGGGAACCTGGCGCTGCTGGTTTGCAGCGTAATATGCTGGGCGAATATGATGCCGGTGCGTTAAAGGTTATGGCAGAAAAGCTGGTAGCTGATGAGCAGGAAGCTAGTGATAGGCAGAAACAGCAGCAGCAGAATTTAAGTGGCCTAAAAACTGCGTTTAGTGACTTGGAGCGTAGCTTACAGAATTGCTCAAAAGAAAGGGGCAGTAAAGAGCAGCTCGTAGTAGAACGTACTCAGGTTAAAAAACAGCTTGATGAACAGCTTGCAAAACGAAAAACATTACTGCAATATCTTCAGCTTGACGAGAAGTATCTTTTTGATAAAGAGTATATTCAAAAAGAGCTTTCCAAAAAGCTTTTGGAAATGGATGAAGCCAGAACAAAGCTGTTGCATAAATTAGATACAGTACAGAAAAAGTATCAGGAACTGCAGACTGGCAAAACCGTGGAGCTGTCAACTGAACTGGTGCAGATGCTGGAGCGTTTGGGAATAAATATTGTATATGGCATGGAATGGCTGAAAAACAATAAAAATAGTGAGGAATTGAACCTGGAGCTGGTAAAACAGCATCCGTTCCTGCCGTATGCTTTGATTATGACCGGCAAAGAAATAGAAGACCTGCAAAGGGCTGAAAAAAATATTTATACTTCACTCCCGGTGCCGATTATTTTACGCGAAAGCTTAACGCAAGCTACACAGATAAAGGTCGATAATGGTGTCCTTAAAAGTGCAGATGTGAATTTCTTTATGCTATTTAACGATAATCTGCTAAACGAAGAAAAACTGCAGCGTCTGCTGGCTGAATTGAAGGCAAAGCTGCAGAAGATTGAACAGGAGCTTCAGCAACGAAAGGCTGAATATGATTTATACAGTGCGAAATATAGCGAGCTGGTAGAACAGAGCCTTACCAAAGAAAGCTATGAGAGGCTGAAGGATGAGCTGCTTTCTTTGCAGGAGGCAATTGTCAAGCTGCAGAAGCGGGAGGAGCAGTGCCAGGCAGAAAAAGCTGATAATTTACTGACACAGGAAAATATTAGCCAAGATTTAGCGAAAATAGGCCAGATGATAGAAAAGCTGAAACTGCATCAGGAGGCATTGCAACAGTTGACAGTAAAATATCAGCAATATCTGCTTGATAATAAGCAACTATACGAATGCAATAATACCTTGGCTAATGCAGAAAATGCAAAGCAAAGCCTGGACGATAAGCTTGAAAAATTGCAAAATAAGCTTGAGTGGCAAATAAAATATCTTGCGGATCTTTCAGGTAACATGAAAGCTTTAGATGATGAAATGGCTCAATATGCAGGCTATAAGCAGGTGCCTAAGCCAAAAAATTTTGCTGATGATATTGCGCAGAATACTGAATCCTTGAAAGCACGGTTAAATAGCATTAAGGAAAAGCTTTCCGGAGAATTAAGAGCTCTTGAGGATAATAGAGCAAATCTCGCAAGAAAGGTGAAAAAGGTTGAACAAAAGCTGCAAGATAGAGCAAATCGTTTTGGACTGGAAAGCAAAGAATGGGTGAATGAGCGTTATAGCGAAGCTAAAATGCAGGAGCTGGATGCAAAGCAGAAGCAGTTGACTCAAGATAAGAAAAAGCTTGGAGAAGCACGTATAGATATTGAAAAAAGATTAACACAGGTGCAGGGGGAGCAAAATAATATTCTCAGACAGATGGAAGAAAAATGCCATGCTGTTGAGCCTTTGCCTAAGGATGAAGTTGTTGAGAAAAATTTTTCAGAAGAGAAAAATATGCTTCAGTATAAGCGCACTCTAAAGGAAGAGTTGCAAAAATCCTTGGGAGAACAGGAGCAGAATATTAGGGAGAATATTGTTGGCTTGGCTGAATATAGTGAAGGAGCGACAAATGTAGAGTGGTGTGAAAGCTTTAATTTGGAGGATTTTTCACAAGAAGAGCTGTCAAGCTATACGTTATCGTTGAGAAAAGAATATAAGACTGCTCAGGTGCAGGAAGATGAGGCGAAACGAAAGCTGGAGCAGGCTCTTATCAGGTTGCGTAACGTAGAAGCATTTCAAGAGGATTCTTATAAAAAATGCATAGATATGTTGCAGGAGCTTACTAGCGATGCTCAGATCTTTGTAAAGCAGCTTAATGCTGTTTTAGAGTCCTATGTCAGAATATCTGAAAAGCTGCAGGTTGATATTGCTATAGTTAAGCAGGAAAAAGAACAAATCATTACTCAGTTAGAGGATTATCTTAAGGAAGTTCACAAGCAATTAGGATATATTGATCGCAATTCTAGCATTCAAATTCGTGGTCATTATGTAAAAATGCTCAAATTGCAGCTTCCTGACTGGGAGGAAAGCGCTAATATTTATCATCGTAGTATTACAGATTTAGTAGATACAATAGCGGAAAAAGGATTGGCAAAATTAAGCAAAGGTGAACCCCTCACTGAACTGCTTGGTAAGCTGTTGACTACCAAAGAACTTTTCGATGCCGTTGTTGGTATTAATAATGTTCATGTGCAGATGTTCAAGGTTGAGGCGCAACGTGAAATACAGATTTCCTGGCGTGACGTAGCACGTAATTCCGGTGGCGAGGGCTTTTTATCAGCATTTGTTATTCTTTCGAGCCTTTTGTATTACATGCGTCGTGATGATGCAGACGTTTATGCAGACCGCAATGAAGGCAAGGTACTAATGATGGACAATCCGTTTGCTCAGACTAATGCCGCGCATCTGCTTACGCCGTTAATGGAAATGGCAGCAAAAAATAATACTCAGCTGATATCCTTTACCGGACTTGGTGGTGAATCGATTTATAATTGTTATGACAACATCTATGTTTTAAACTTGATTTCGTCTAAGCTGAGTAATATTTCTTATTTGAAAAGCAAGCATATTGCCGGTAATGATGGGGAGTTTCTGAGTCTGGCGCGTGTTGAGGTGACCGATGAAGGGCAGATGGATAGTCTGTTCTAAGAGGTATTTTCCTAGCAAGTAACCCCCTATAAGAATTTTTAAATAAGGCTATTGACAAAGCTTTAAGAAACGAGTATAATTACTATTGTTCCGAGTGATTGGAACTTATGCCGAAGTGGCGGAATTGGCAGACGCACTTGACTCAAAATCAAGCGGGTTCACGCTCGTGCCGGTTCGAGTCCGGCCTTCGGCACCAGTAAACTTAGCGGTTTATCGAAAGATAGACCGCTTTTTTGTATTTCAGAAAATGCAACTGCAATAGCTGCGCAACAAACATGATTTTTATCCAAAATCAGCTTTTGACAAGAAAACGTGATACAAAAAGAAATAAACATACCTCTGAGGACGCTATATTTCGCTTCTAAGGGCATGAAACTATGATTTAGGTATTCCTGCGTAGGCAATAAAAAATGCAATACAGGGCATTTTAGAGCAAAATTAGCTGTATTGCATAACAGACAATTTAAAATTTTAATCACACAACGGCTTTGTAAGACCAGAAAAACTGGCTTTACAAAGCTTTTTTGCGTTACTGAAGACTAAAACAGGGCTGAGTATCCTGATCTCTAGATGCAAGTAAATGCGAGAGATTGGAAAGCTGCTCCTGATTACTTGCAAAATTAGCAGAGAAATTACCCAAGAGAATTTTATCAAACTCCAAAAAATTATCATTCTTTATAATCTTTAAAACATCATCTTGTAATAATCCTAAATTATTTAAACTTCCAAGATAAGAAATGAGAAAGCTATAAAGCAAAAAAACAATATTCGCTCTAACAGATAAAGAGAAATGCTTTTTTCGCAATGTAATATTCCAATATTCGTTAGGTATTTCGTTTAAAACTTTACAAGAAAGAGAATTGAGAGAAAGAGTTTTAATTATAAATAATAAATCCTTCTCATTCTTTTCAATATAAGAATCAATATATGGATTTTGTGAAACACCAAACAACCAATCAAATGAAACTGAAAAAACTCTTGAGAATTTATTAAGAAGTTCAACTGAAAGAGAGTTCCTATTTTCTTCAATACGAAAAATAGTAGCTTTACTTTTTATATTTAATAAATCGGCAACGTCACTTAAAGTTAAACAATATGCTGTACGTATCAGCTTCCAATGTCGGCCAATTTCACATAAGTCAGACAATACAGACACCTCCAAAAAATTGACATAAAGCAAAAAAATGCGATATAATTAAATTACAGGCGTTTCACACTATGAAACCTGCATTACGAAACGTTTAAAATCCAACTTGCTCCAACATTATTTTACCAAAAAAGCATTAGAGCATCAAGAAGTACGATTGCTATAAAGGCGTTAATTTAGCTCGAAATACGATGATTTTAAATTACTACAAATCGTCACTGACAAATAAGGTGCTATATACTTATAAACTTTAGAGTAAGTAAGGTAGTAGTATATATATTAATACTACTACTAGGGAGCGATTTTGAAAAGCTGTGGATAACTTGAAAGTCAATAATAAAAGTCAATAATAGTAACTAAAATATAAAATTCAATATCTTAAAGTAATAATAGCTCGCTGATGAGATTACCTAAAGTCACTGACGAGATTACCTAAAGTCACTGA
>NZ_FR892782.1 GCF_000434895.1 Phascolarctobacterium succinatutens CAG:287 | reverse complement strand
CGAAGCTATAAATAATTTAATCAATATGTTCCAAAATAAAGATTTTCCTCAAAAACTTGCTTTAACGATTATCAAGAGAGTGGATGAAAATATACCTAGTGATAATTGGAGCATCACAAACAAAATTATTATGCTCATGATAGGCAACACTACTGACGCTAGAGGATACAAACAATGGCAAGAGGCTGGCAGACATATCAAAAAAGGCGAAAAAGCCTTCTATATCCTTGCACCAAACACCAAAAAAATCAAAAACGAAGAAGATGAAGATGAATATATCATTACCGGATTCAGACCTATTCCGGTATTCAGATATGAAAGCACTGAAGGCAAAGAAATCCTGCACCATGATTATAAACCCCAGGAGCTCCCACCATTTTTAGATGTAGCTGAAAAAATGGGTATTAAAGTAAAATGGAAGCCCATACATAAAAATGCTTATGGTTACTATCGTCCTTGGGATAAAAGCATAACATTATGTTCCCAAGACTACATAGTGTACTTTCACGAATTAGCTCATGCGGTACATGACACTATAGAACCATTGAAGAATGTAGATACCAATAAAGCAGAAATTGTTGCTGAACTTAGTGCAGCGGTGCTGACAGAAATGCTTGGCATAAGTGGCTATGAACAGCAAGCATATGATTATATCAAAACATATACAAAAGGGAAAAAAGATAAAAACGTCATTATCTCTATCACAAACGTACTGAACACTGTACAAAAAGTAGTAGAAAAAATTACCAGCATTGCAGAGAAAGAGCAGAAAACAGCAGCATAATATAAGTAATGGAAATAACTAAAATTAGCTTCGTTACTTATATAACTATAATAATAAAAATAATGTTAGTTATCTTCATTACTAACGTTATTTTTATAACTAACATAATCTTCGTTATGAAAGGATGAAAAATATGTCAAACATGGACTATAGTTATTGGAACTTGAATCCTCTAGTTTTAGATAAAGGAGAAGAAGTAAAAGAAGAATTACTAAAATACTATGAATTAGGTTATGATGAAGATAATAAAACTGAAGAAACAGCATATAACGAAGTAAAATATATTGTCAGAAGCGGCTGTAATCTTGATGAACTATTTGACATGATTAATTACGAAAAACTTAAGGCTGTAGTATCACTTATCTGCACAAAGTATGAACTCGATGATTCGGATTTCGATATCTATGTCAATGGTATTGATATAAGCGTAGCTTATCAACATAGCCAAATCGCTTAATCTATTATTTTCGTTAGTAACATTACGAAAATAATAAGGATAACAGCAATTATTTTAGTTATGAACATAATAAAACTAACGTTAATAATAAAAATAATGTTAGTTATCTTCATTACTAACGTTATCCGTGGCACTTGACTATGGGATAAATAATGATATAATAAAAACATAAAAATAAAGTAAACATACGCTGCAATATATCACAGGGAGGTGCTGAGATGGAATTATCTTATATGGATTATATTTGTTATTTGGTTAAGCAGAGCGAAATAGCAAAGCCTATTTACTCTGCTGGACTCGCCCAAAAAGTCGCAGAAAGGTTTGCTATGCCTACAAAAAAAGCTGCAATGGCCACAGCAGTTGCCTTAAAGAGAATTTTAGATGGTAGGCTGATAAATGACTTTCGGTTCTATAAAAAGGGAATATATTATAGAACTAAGGTTACTCCGTTTGGCGAATTGGGTATTGATAAAGAAGCAGTGATTGCGGATAAGTACCTAACTGGTGATAATGGATATGAATCCGGGCTGTCCTTATTGCATAAATGGGGACTGACTACTCAAATTCCTAATGAGAAGGTTATTGTAACTAATGTGGTTGCTCATGGTGCTAGAAAGGATAAAGTGCTTGGTATTGTCACCAAAGCTCCTAAGATAGCTGTAAATAAAGATAATAAAAAATATCTACAGATTCTTGATGTTTTAGAGCTTCTTAACAGAGCACCTGTGGATGCCGAAGAACCATACCAAATAATTGCAGAACTAATAGATAAATTGGGATTGTCCTACAGAATGCTTTTAGCTTTGGCGGGAGAGTATTACAATGGAAATACAGTTAAGCAACTGAGTAAAACAGCGATTGCAGGAGGATTGGCGGCATGATTCTACATAACGATCAGGATGCTTTCAGAGTACTGCTAGAAACAATACATAATGAGACTGGGTATCGTAAGGATGTTTTAGAAAAAGACTATTATGTAGTTTTGTTGTTAAAAGAACTATCTGGACTGCAGCGGGATGGATTACCAGCTTATTTTAAAGGTGGAACAGCTCTGTACAAAGCATTGAAAACTACAAATAGGTTTTCAGAAGATATTGATTTATCTGTTGATACAAGAAATTGCACCCGCACAAGAAGTGATAAGTTGCTTGAAAAGGCTACCAAGAAGTATGTATCGTTGGAACGTGATGCGAGCAAGGGAGTAACACACAGATCTGAGGTAATAGCAGTGTACAACTATAATCCAGTTACTGTTATTGACGAAAATGATGCTTTGCAGAGATTTGGTAACGTAAAAATTGAGGCAACATCATTTACAATTAGTGAGCCGGTGGCACCGTTAGAGGTAACTCCTATGCTTTATGAGCTAGCTGATGCTAGATTCAAAAGTATATTGGAAGATACATATCAGATTAAACCATTTACTGTTGATACGATAACTTTAGAGAGAATCTTCGTTGATAAACTTTTTGCTGCAGAAGCCTATATAAGAAATGCGAATGTTGGTAATAGAGCATTTGAAGCGGCTAAGCATATCTACGATTTGTCGGTGATGAAAGAGCATCCCAAAATCAAGAAATTCATTAGGGATGATGAGCACCTTCGTAAACTTGTAATGATAAGGCTTGAGGAGGAACTGCAAAGGCTAGATGGTATACCCAATGTTCTGCCAGATGAGTTTCTCTTTTTGAAAGATTCTATTCATAAATCTATGGTTAAGGATGCGTACAACATCATGCAGAAACAGTATGTATTGTTGGACAAGGATAGGATTAGCTTTGCCGATGCAGAGAAGGCTATTGGTGAAATTGAAGCAGAATTAAAAAATAAAACTGTATGGCGCGATTTGAAACTATAGGATTGGGCTCACTAAAGGTCATCCAATCCATGCAGGTGAGAGTCAATTCCTCATTTAGCCAATTGGCAAAACA
>NZ_FR892781.1:16863-21211 GCF_000434895.1 Phascolarctobacterium succinatutens CAG:287 | reverse complement strand
GCCGAATTCAGAGAGCATTTCAGCGAACTTGATCATCGTGTTGACAGCCTCGGCAGCCGCGTTGACAAGGTTGGCGCCGGTGCCGCCGCTCTCGCAGCACTGCACCCGATGGATTTCGATCCCGATGACAAGCTGACCTTTGCAGCAGGCTACGGCAACTACAAGGGCAAAAACGCTGCTGCGGTAGGCGCATTCTACCGTCCGGATGAAAAGGTTATGCTGAGTGTAGGCGGAACCTTCGGCAATGGCGAGAATATGGTGAACGCAGGTATCTCCTTCTCCCTGGACCGTACCGCACGCGTAAGCAATTCCCGCACGGCGATGGCTAAGGAAATAGTAGACCTGAGAGCGAATGTAGCTAACCTCACCGCACTTGTAGGTCAGCTGACCGCAGGCATGGGCGGCACGATTGAGATGGACAGAATGAAGCTCTTCCCGGATGTTCCCGAAAACCACTGGGCTTACGAATACATCGGCCGTCTGGCGGCAGCAGGCATCGTTGAGGGTTATCCTGACGGCATGTTCAACGGCAACCGTATGATGAGCCGCTACGAATTCGCAGCAATGCTGTACAGAGCGCTTGAAAAAGGCGTGAAGCTGGATCACAAGCTGGTTCGTGAATTTGAACCCGAAATGGGACGTATCCATGTTGCCCGTATTTCCGGTGCGGATGGCGACAGAGGAAAGATTGAACGTGTACGCGTATACGGCGGCGACAACCGTGACCATTACGGAACAGAGCTGAAATAAGGCTAGATGTATAGCTTGAGCTTTACATAACACTCCCTTTTCTATACTAAAAAGAGGAGAGCACCCAATCCCTTATAGGATTTCAGGTGTTCTCCTCTTACTTTTGTTTTACACAGTGTTTTGCTTAATCCCAGCGCTTGAGCATGTCCTCAATAATTTCCTTATTGGTTTTGCGGCGCTTTTTCTCGTAGTTACGGAAGTTGTTGTCTCTGTGGTCGGTGGAGTAGTCGGCGTAGTCGAAATCATCGTCGCTGCGTTCGTAGCTGCGGTTGTAGTCGCCGTGGCCATCGTCCAGGGAGAGGGGGATTTGCTGTGTATAGGTATAGGGTTGTGTGTACATGATTGACCTCGAAAGATTAGGAAGTTATTTGCTTTTATTCAGCTTCTTTCATAACTGAAAGAAGCTGGCAAGAAAGGTTCGCGCTTTTTGTAAAGCGCGGCAAAACAAAAACTTTTTCGAGAAAAAGTTTTACCAAAAAGCTTTATAAATATGGTCGCTTTGCTGTTACTAGCGCCTGTTCGAAATTCTTGCGAATGTTCTTCGTAACCTATGAAGTGCTTTGTGGTTTGTCTAAGCCTTGTTTTCGGTGACTAAACTTCGCGGTAGTCTAAGCCTTAAAAAATCTTGCACATTTGTCAATTCGTTGTAATAGCCTTTCACTTACTACGAACTAGGGAGAATATGGTAAAGCATTTTTTGCTAAGCCTTTTTGTGCGAGCAAAAAAGCGACTGTTTCCCGCGCTTTCGCAAAGCGCGCCCCTTTCTTGTTACTTCTTTCGGGAACGAAAGAAGTAAAACTAGAGCAAGCAATAACAACTTCCCTTCTTTAACTTACATATAATTATGCTCTTTTACATGGTCGGAGTGCAGCAGCTCTTCTGCTTTCTCACTCAGCGGTTTTTCCAGGAAGTCCTTATAAAGCTCCTGCACATCCGGATTGTTGTGGGACTGGTGCAGAGGACGGTTGCTGTCGATGGTATAGAGCTTATTGCCAAGTACGTCGGCACGTTCTTCGCCGTCGTGAATCGGCTGACCGCCGCCGCCAACGCAGCCGCCGGGGCAGGCCATAACTTCCACGAAGTCATAATGAACCTTGCCTGCTTTGAGCTCGTCGAGCAGCTTGCCTGCATTGCCCAGACCGCTTACGGTACAGGTGCGCAGTGTTGCGCCGCCAAGGGTGAATTCACGAACCTTGCGGCCTTCTGTACCGCGAACTTCGGTGAAGGCATCTTCGGGAGCTTCCTTGCCTTCGATTACATGGTAAGCAGTACGCAATGCTGCTTCCATAACGCCGCCACTGGCACCGAAGATAACTCCGGCGCCGGTGCTCTGGCCCAGCGGATTATCAAAGGGCTGTTCGTCCAGCATTGCGGGGTTGATGTGCTCAGCACGCAGCAGGCGGATAAGCTCGCGGGTGGTGAGTACGATATCTACATCATGGGTACCGCTGCTGCGCATAGAGAAGAGAGCGGCCTCGCGTTTCTTGGAAACGCAGGGCATGATGGAAACGGAGCAGATTTCCTTCGGCTTTAAGCCCTTCTTCTGTGCAAAGTAGGATTTTGCCAGCGCACCGAAAATCTGTTGCGGAGATTTAGTGGTAGAAAGGTTAGGCACGAAGTACGGGTGAGTTTTGTTGACATAGCTTACCCAGCCGGGGCAGCAGGAGGTGAACATCGGCCAGCTGTGGTCCTGCGGATTTTGCAGATGCTCCAGAAGCTCGCTTGCTTCCTCCATGATGGTAACGTCGGCAGCGTAGCAGGTGTCGAAAACATAATCGAAGCCGATTTTCTTCAGTGCTGCTACCATGCGGCCTTCGGTTGCCAGCTCGGGCGGCAGGTTGAAGGCTTCGGCCCAGGCGGTGCGTACTGCAGGCGCAACCTGCACTACAGTTACCTTGCTGGTGTCAGCCAGTACGTCATAAATTTTGGGAACGTCGTTACGCTCCTTCAGCGCGCCAACGGGGCAGTGGGTGATACACTGACCGCAGAGGCTGCAGTCACTGTCCTCAATGGAAACATTGCCGGCAACGTCTACGGTAGTACGGGCACCGGTATTCTGCACATCCCAGATATGCAGCTTTTGCACCTTGTCACAAATCTGGACGCAGCGCATGCATTTGATGCATTTTTTGGAATCGCGGATGAGCGGGAACTCCTGGTTCCAGGGAGTGTCGACAACATCGCGCTCATAGGGAATATCGTAAATGCCAAGGTCATTGGCCAAAGTCTGCAGGCTGCAGTTGCCGCTGCGTACGCAGGTTGCGCACATGCAGTCATGCTGGGATAAAATCAGCTCCACGTTGGTGCGGCGGATGCTGCGGGCCTTAGGGGAGTTGGTATAAACTACCAGACCTTCCTGTACCGGAGTGGTGCAGGCGGTAACTACACGGTTCTGTCCCTGAATTTCAACTACGCAGACCTTGCAGGCACTGATTTCGTTGATGCCTTTAAGATAACACAGGCGGGGGATTTCGATGCCGACGGTGGCAGCAGCCTGCATGATTGTTGTTCCTTGAGGAACGGAAACTGTTTGTCCGTCGATTGTGAGGTTTACCATTTTAAGGTTCTGCCTCCTTTCAGTGTGCTGAAGCCGAATTTGTCGCAGCGCAGGCAGCGTCCTGCTTCCTGGCAGGCCTCCTGCTTAGTCATGCCGCATTCAATAGGCTCAAAGGTATGCTTGCGTTCGCCTGCTTCGGTTTCGTGCATCTGGATACGGCCGCAGGGACGTTTATCGTCAATAGACGGGTCGGGAATAACTACATCACAGGAAATGGTGTGGTTATAGCCCAAATATTCATCAATATTAGCGGCAGCAACCTTACCGGCAGCAATAGCACGGATTACGGTTGCAGGGCCGGTTACGCAGTCGCCGCCGGCGAAGACGCCTTCATTGTTGGCAAGCTCACTGCTGGAAAGAGCGGAAATAGTACCGCGTTTGATTTTGATGCCGGCTTCTTCGAACGGACGCAGCTCAATGCCTTGGCCGATAGCTACAACGATAACGTCGCAGGGAATGCGCTCCAGCTCTACGTCAGCGTGAATAGGACGCGCACGTCCCCAGGCATCGATAGGACCGATGATTTGCGGTTCTGCCCAGAGAGCGGCCACATTACCTTTGGCATCCGCCTCAATGTGGTGCGGAGCTTTTAAGCCGTACAGCTCAGCGCCCTCGGCAATAGCACCTTCGATTTCCTCTGGCAGCGCGGTCATGTCGTCCTGACGACGGCGGTAGGCGATGATAACCTTTTTGGCACCGAGACGGATGGAGCTGCGGGTGCAGTCCATAGCAACGTTGCCGCCGCCAATAACGACAACGGTTTTATCCTTAAAGTCAGGCATTTTTTCTTCGCCGATGTTGCGCAGCATTTCTACCGCACTGATAACACCGTGGGAATTCTCGCCTTCAATACCGATTTTCTTGTCAGTGTGGGCACCGATGGCAATGTAAACTGCGTCAAATTCCTCACGCAGCTTTTCGAAGGGGATATCGCCTTCCTCGTTGCCGATTCTGGTATTGCGATGTACCTCTACGCCGGTGGACAAAATAGCGTCTAAGTCCTCCTGCAGACGTTCGCGCGGGAAGCGGTAAGCAGGAATG
>NZ_FR892781.1:0-16846 GCF_000434895.1 Phascolarctobacterium succinatutens CAG:287 | reverse complement strand
AGCAGGAATGCCGTAGCGCAGCATTCCGCCGAGCTTGCTCTTTTCTTCAAACACAACAGCATGGTGTCCCATCAGCTCCAGATAGTAGGCTGCGGACATACCGCTGGGGCCACCGCCGATGATGGCGATACGTTTGTTGGTAGCAGGCTGTTTTTCGGGCAGCGGCACAGTGTTGCTGGACGCATTGTCAACAGCCATACGCTTCAGACCGCGGATATTGATAGGAGCATCAATCATGCTGCGGCGGCAGCGTGCTTCGCAGGGATGCTCGCAGATAAGACCGCAGGCAGTCGGGAAGGGGTTATCCTTGCGGATGAGCTTGACAGCGTCGGCATAACGGCCTGCGCCAACCAGCGCAATGTAGCCGGGGATATCAACCTGTGCCGGGCACAAAGCTACGCAGGGGATAGAGTGATGGACGTTGACAGAGCATTTGCCCTTCTTTATGTGGTTAATGTAATCTTCGCGGAAGCCTTCCAGACCGGCCAAAACCATTTTGGCTGCTTCGAAGCCGATGGCGCAGTCAGCGCTGTTGGCAACGTTTTGCGCGGTGCTTTCGATTAAATCCAGAGTGTGCATGTCAGCCTTGCCGGCGAGCACGTCTTCCATAAGATTCTGCAGCTGCGCGAGACCTACACGGCAGGGTACGCATTTGCCACAGGTTTGTGCGTGGCAGACTTTGAGGAACGACAGCTGCAGATCAACAGGGCACAGTCCCGGGGGGCTGGCGATGATGTGTCGTTCCAGGTCCTTGTACAAGCGCTCGACCGTAAGCTGGGCCTGGTCGGGTGTTTCGATTCTTAAACGGCTCATAATTTTCCTCCAAAAAGCATACACTAAATATATAAAGGTATAAACTATATTATACAGAAAAAAGCTGATTTTCGCAATAATAAAGAAGATAGTTTTTATGTAACAATCTGAGCAGAAAGAGCTCGCAAGCGCTTTTCTGCCTGCTGCCGCAGGCAAGCACGCTTGCAGTAGCAATACTTTTTTTGCCTTGTTTTTTGTGTTATACTAATACTAAGCTTTAGAGCATTAATGCTGTCGGCAAAAGGTTTGTAACCGGCAGCTTAAAATATTGGAGGGTTGGATATGCAGCTTACTGCTACACATTATATCAGCCTGGCTGTGACGCTTCTGGTGACGCTGCTCCCGGGGCTTTTGGCAGCCAGAAGGGTGAAGTCTGCTGATGATTATAACGTAGGCGGCCGCAGCTCTGGCGCAGGCCTTGTCGCCGGTACGATTATCGGCACGATTATCGGCGGCGCAGCTACCGTCGGCACGGCGCAGCTTGGCTTCAAGCTGGGGTTGACGGCCTGGTGGTTTACGCTGGGCAGCGGCATCGCGCTTTTGCTGATGGCGGCGTTTTACGCTGTGCCCTTGCGCCGCAGCTCACTGACCACGGTAGCGGAGTATCTCGTTACGGATTACGGCAAGCCTGCGGGGTGGCTGGCGACCTTCAGCGCCTGCGCCGGCATTTTTTTCAGTATTGTAGCAAGCACGCTTACGGCGCTGCATCTCATAGCAGGCTTGTTCGGCGTACCGCTTTTGGCTGCAGCGGCAATTGTTGTTACTGTTACTTTGCTTTTAGTATTTTTTGGCGGCCTCAGCAGCAGCGGGATGGCCGGTATTTTTAAGATTGTGCTGATTTTTGCCAGCATTTTTGTCGGCGGCTTGCTGGCCTATGCCGATATGGGACATTGGCAGGGCCTGACGCAGAGCTTTGCGGCATATCCATGGTTCAGTCTTTTCGGACGCGGCGTGGAGGACGGTCTTGTCAGCCTAGGTTCGATGATTGTGGGGGTTATTTCTACGCAGACCTATGTGCAGGCGCTGTTTTCGGCGCGCGATACCAAAACTGCAGCTGTCGGCTGCTGTGCTGCCGCGCTGATAGTAATTCCCGTGGGACTGCCGTCGGTAATGATCGGTATGTTCATGCATCTGCATCATCCGGAGATAAATTCTATTGACGCACTGCCGCTGTATCTCGTTACCTATCTGCCGCAATGGCTTGGCGGTATCGGCCTGGGCGCTGTGCTGCTTTCGGCCCTGGGCTCAATCGCCGGTCTGGCGCTGGGCGTAGGTACGATGATTTCACGTGATATCGTCAGCAAAATCTGGCTTAAGGCTACGGCTACAGGACAGCTGTGGGCAAGCCGCCTGAGCGTGCTGGCCGTTTCTGTCGCTGCGATGGTGTTTGCTTTTATGCACCTTGATTCGTCGGTGCTGGAGTGGAATTACCTCTCCATGGCGCTGCGGGGCAGCGGTATCTTTCTGCCGCTGACGTTCTGCATCTTCTTCCCGGGCAGGGTGCGCGCTTCGATGGGCGTGGCTGCTATGGGTGCAGGCATTTTTGCGGCGCTCTTCTGGAAGCATATCAGCCCGTGGGAAATTAACAGTCTGCTGCCGGCACTTGTGTATAATCTGTTCTTTTTGCTCATTGGTCTGGCATGGGGTAAAAAAGGGGAATAGAAAAGAAAAAGCTGCTTTTGCAGCAAGCGGTTGCTTGCAAAAAGCAGCGTGATATGCTATGTTATAGGGAAGGGGGAACTGCCTATATGGTGGGTTGCCTTAGTGGAAAATTAGCTCAAGAAGCCACTCCGCCACGGGGCAATGTGTAGGAGTGGTTTTCTTATATTCGGTTGTTTGTTCTAAAGAAAAAGCTGCTTTTGCAGCAAGCGGTTTGCTTGCAAAAAGCAGCGTAATGTGCTATATTATAGACAAAGGACAACCGCCCACGTCGGTGGGTTGCCAAAAGTTTTAAAGCGGAAGAACCGCCCTGTCACTTGGCAAAGATTAAGGGCGGTTTTCCTATGTCTGGTTTATTTACTGAACTGAAAAATAAATGTCAGCAACGCCAGAATGAATACGCCAAAGGCCATCAGGTCCTTAAAGTCGTAGTTCTTCATAGGCATCACCTCCATTCTATTGGAGAATGATGGCAATGCCCACCCGTAAGCACGATTGTCCAAAGTCTGAATATATTGTAACATAGGTAAAGAGAACATACAACGAACGAATTGTGAATTCACGGTTGTATGTTTTTTCAGTTTTAGGCAGGAAATTTATCTGTAATGCTAGAATAGTTTTACATACATTTGCCGCGGATTTGCGCGGCAGCGGTCTTTTAATTTAAGGAGCAAGAGATGACAAAACGCTTTACTCATTTACATGTACATACGGAATACAGCCTGCTGGATGGCGCTTCGAAAATCCACGAGCTGGTGGCCTATGCCAAGGAGCTGGGCATGGACAGTCTGGCGATTACCGACCATGGCGCAATGTACGGTGCAGTAGAATTTTACCAGGAGTGTACCAAGGCAGGCATCAAGCCGATTATCGGCTGCGAGGTTTACCTGTCTAAGGAATCGCATCTGGAAAAGAATAACCGCGGCATGTACCATCTGATTCTGCTGGCGGAGAACGATACGGGCTACCATAACCTGATGAAAATTGTCAGCATTGGTCAGCTGGAGGGCTTTTACTATAAGCCACGCGTAGACAAGGACGTGCTGCGTACCTATCACGAAGGCATTATCTGCCTCAGTGCGTGCGTTGCCGGCGAGGTACCGCAGATGATTCTGCAGGACAACCTGGAGGGAGCACGCCGCTGCATTCAGGAATATATCGATATTTTCGGCAAGGACAATTACTTTCTGGAAATTCAGGACCATGACCTTGATGAGGAGCACAAGGTCAGCGCGGAGCTGAAGCAGCTGGCGCAGGAGTTCGGTCTGGGCCTGGTAGCGACAAATGATTTGCATTATGTGCAGCAAAAGGATGCCGCGGCGCAGGATATTCTGCTGTGCATTCAGACGACGAGTACGGTTGATGAGCCGGACCGTATGCGCTTTAACAACGACAGCTATTATCTGAAAAGCTATGATGAGATGGGGGCGCTGTTCGGCGACTGTCCGGAGGCTTTGAGCAATACCGCAAAAATTGCCGACCGCTGCAATGTAACGATGGAGTTCGGTCATCTGCTGCTGCCGGAGTTTCCGGTGCCCGATGGCTTTGACGCCGTAAGCTATCTGCGTCACTTGTGCGAGGAGGCCTTGCCTAAGCGCTATGAGGTTGTGGATGAGAAGGTACGCAAGCGTCTGGACTTTGAGCTGGACATCATTAACACGATGGGCTACGCCTGCTACTTTTTGATTGTCTGGGACTTCATCAACTATTGCCGCAGCCATGATATTCCGGTCGGGCCGGGGCGTGGCAGTGCCGCAGGCAGTATCGTGGCCTATCTGCTGCGGATAACTAATATCGAGCCCTTGCGTTATCATCTGCTGTTCGAACGCTTTTTGAATCCTGAACGTGTCAGCATGCCTGATATTGATACCGACTTCTGCTATGTGAAGCGTAATCAGGTACTTGATTATGTGGTGCGCCGTTACGGACAGGAGCGTGTGGCGCAGATTATTACCTTCGGCACACTGCAGGCGCGCGCGGCAGTGCGCGACGTCGGCAAGGCGTTGGGCATGAGCTATGGTGAGGTCGACGAAATCGCCAAGCTGATTCCGCGTGAGCTGGGCATTACGCTGGAGAAGGCGCTGAACGGCAGCAAGGACTTCCGTCAGGCGTACGATTCGCGCCCGGAGGTCAAGAAGCTGATTGACCTTGCGCAAAGCGTAGAGGGCCTGCCGCGTAACGCAGGCACGCATGCCGCCGGTGTTATTATCGCGCCGCATAATATGAAAAATTACGTACCGCTGCAGCAGGGCAGTGATGGTGGCGTCATCACCCAGTACGATAAGAATAAGGTAGAAGAGCTGGGCCTGCTGAAAATGGATTTTTTAGGCCTGCGCACGCTGACAGTTATCGGTGACTGCATTCGCTTTATCCGCGAAACTACTGGTGAAGAGGTTGATATTGATAACATTCCGCTGGCAGATGAGGCGACCTGCGCAATGCTGCGACGCGGTGAAACAGCCTGTGTTTTCCAGCTGGAGTCGGCAGGCATCACCAAGCTGGTTATGGATTTGGCTCCCGAAAGCTTTGAGGATCTGATTCCGTTGGTGGCTCTGTACCGTCCCGGTCCTTTGGGAACCGGTATGGCGGAGGATTTTATCGCTGGTCGTCATGGGCAGCGCACGGCGAAGGTGTTGCATCCGCTGATGGAGCCAATTTTGAAGGATACCTACGGCGTTATTCTGTATCAGGAGCAAGTTATGCAGATAACATCTGCGCTGGCAGGCTTTACGCTCGGTCAGGCCGATATCCTGCGTCGCGCGATGGGTAAGAAGAAGGCCAAGGAGCTGGATTCCATGCGCCAGTCCTTCATCGACGGCGCCAAAAAGCTGCATGATATCCAGGAAGAGCTGAGCGACCAGATTTTCTCGCTCTTGCAGCACTTTGCTGGCTATGGCTTCAATAAATCCCACTCCGTTGCCTATGCGCTGGTGGCCTATGAAACTGCTTATCTGAAGGCGCACTGGCGTCCGCAATTCTATGCGGCCTTCCTCAACAGTATTATCGGTGATGCTGATAAGGTGAGCTGGTATATTAACGTCTGCCGCAATGATAACATCAAAATCCTGCCGCCGGATGTCAACGAAAGCGGTCACAACTTTACAGTACACCAGAATGCATCAATCCGCTTCGGTCTGGCAGGCATCAAAAATACCGGCGATACTGCTGTAGAGGCTATTATCAGCGCCCGTAATGAAGGCGGGCCTTTCAAAAGCCTGGTTGATTTCTGCTGCCGCGTGAATATGCGTGTGGTCAACAAGCGTGTTATTGAAAATATGATAAAATGCGGTGCCATGGATTCCTTTGGTGCCAGACGCTCGCAGATGCTCGCTATTTTAGAACAGGCGGTTGATTTGGGTGCTGCCTGCCAAAGAGACAGGGCCAATGGCCAACTGGGACTTTTCGGTGATGTGCAGGATTTTGGCGCAAGCGAAATCAGGCTGCCGCAGCTGGATGAATTTCCCAAGCAGCTTATTCTGCAATATGAAAAGGAAATCATCGGCTTTTACGTTACCGACCATCCGCTGAGTGATTATAAAAAGATGCTGGAACGCTTTATGCCGCTGCACCAGTTTGGTGGGGATACCCAGGTCGCAGACGGACAGTTCGTGCGGGTGGCAGGCATTATTACCAACTGCACTATCAAAACAACTAAGCGCGGAGATACGATGGCTGTGCTGACGCTGGAGGATTTCAGCGGACGCTTCCCGATAATTGTCTTCCCGCAGGCCTACCGCAATAGCGTCAAGGATATTTACGAAGACAGTGTGGTGGCGATTGAAGGACGCTTCAGCGTGGACGAGCGCGAAAGCAAAATTATTGCCAACAGCGTGCGTGTGCTGCCATCTAAGCCACCGACAGAAATCTGCCTGCGCATTGAAGCACATCTGGAAAACCCGCTGATTCAGCGTGAGCTGATGCAGCTGTTCCAAAAATATAAGGGTGATGACTGCGTATACCTGCAGCTGATGGGCTCGCGTAAGCTGATTAAGACCACGCCGAACTTTTGGGTGAACAGTGAAGCACCTGGCTTTGCCGAGGATGTTGTAAAAATTTTGGGCGATAACTGCGTAGTAAAGCGGAGCTAAGTATAATTGATTGAGCGATTTTTCATAAACTTTCATGATATACTTGCAAGTTTAAGTACAAAAATGCTAAAATAAAGAGAAGAATGTAAAAAAGCCGGAGCAGCAGCTCCTGTATAAAGCTTAAGGAGGCAGCAAATGAATATTCTCGTTTGTTTAAAACAAGTGCCGGATACGGCAAAAGTAAAATTTAACCGCGAAACCAATACCTTGGACCGTACGGGTGTAGAAAATATTATGAACCCCTATGACCGTCAGGCATTGGAGGTAGCACTGTGCCTGAAGGACAAGGAAGGTGCTAAGGTAACTGTACTGACCATGGGCCTGCCCCAGGCAACCGATATCCTGAAGGAAGCTATCGCTATGGGCGCTGATGACGGCGTTCTGCTGAGCGACCGCGTTCTGGGCGGCAGTGATACCCTGGCAACCAGCCTGGCTCTGGCTGCTGCTGTTAAACATCTGGGCGAGTTCGACCTCGTGCTCTGCGGCAAGCAGGCAGTAGATGGCGATACCGCACAGGTTGGTCCGGAAATGGCTGAACATCTGGGAATTCCTCAAATTACCGGCGCTCTGAGCCTGAGCTACGAAGACGGAAAATTTGTTGTTGTCCGTGAAAACGAAAACTACCAGCTGACTCTGGCTTGTGCTGCACCGCTGCTGGTTACCGTAACCAAATCCGAAAAAGAGCCGCGTTTTGCCAGCATCAAAGGCAAAATGAAAGCACGTAAGGCACAGATTCCTACTCTGACCGTTGCTGACCTGGATCTTGATCCGGCAACCGTAGGCCTGAAGGGCTCTCCGACTAAGGTTAAAAAGGCCTTCACCCCGACTCCGCCTGAAATCAATGGCGAAATCATTACCGAAGCAGATGCTGATGCAGCAGTAGATATGCTGTTTGAAAAGCTGGTCAAGGCAGAGGTTATTACCCGCTAAGGTGAACCATGCTGATAAAAGTAAACAGGCAGCTTTGCTGTGGCTGTGAGGAATGTGTGGCAGTCTGCCCGATGGGGGCTATTGCGCTACGCGAGGGCAGGGCGCAGATTGATATGCAGCAGTGCGTCTGCTGCGGTGCCTGCATCCGCGAATGTCCCATGGAGGCCATAGCTATTGCCGAAATTGACAATACTGAAGATAACGAATAGGAGTGTGTAAATATGTGGGTTATTGCTGAACAGGAAAATGGTCAGCTGATGAATGTTACCTTTGAGCTGTTGGGCGCTGCCAAAGAGCTGTGTGCCAAGCTGGAGGAAAAATGCTGTGCGGTACTGGTGACCGCTGCTGCAGGCGAGCTGACGCAGCAGCTGATTGCTGCCGGGGCTGATGTTGTTTATGTTATTGAGGATGCTAAATACGCAGATTATGACACTGAGTTATATACCGATGCTATCTGCCAATTGTCCAAGAAATATGATCCGGCTTCCATTATGTTCGGTGCTACCGATGACGGCCGAGACCTGGCTCCGCGTGTTGCAGCACGTCTGCATACCGGCCTGTGCGCTGACTGCACCGCTCTTGATGTAACCGATGACAAGCTCGTTGCCTGGACTCGTCCCGCACTGGGCGGCAATATCTGCGCTACCATCATCTGCGACGTTAACCGTCCGCAAATGGGTACCGTTCGTCCTAAAGTATTCAAACCGGCTGAATTGGACAACACCCGCACTGGTGAGGTTATTGCCTTCACTCCGGAAGCAGGTGCTGTAAGCCGCGTTGAACTGGTTAAAAAAGAAGCTCTTAGCAGCGAAAACGCTGTGAAAATTGATGAAGCTGATATGATCGCAGCAGGCGGCCGTGGCTTTGGCAGCAAAGAAAACTTTGATGTGCTCGAGCAGCTGGCAGCTCTCTTTGAAAATTCCGCAGTAGCAGGCACTCGTGCCGCTATTGACGAGGGCTGGCTGACTCACTCCCAACAGGTTGGCCAATCCGGTAAATCTGTTACTCCGCATATCTACTTTGCCTGCGGCATCAGCGGTGCTATCCAGCATCTGTCCGGCATGAAGGACAGCGATATCATCATCGCTATCAACAAGGACGCAGAAGCACCGATTTTCACCGTTGCTCATTATGGCATCGTAGGTGATGTTAACGTAATTCTGCCGAAGCTGATTGAAAAAATCAAAGCTTACAAGGCATAATCTTAGACCTGGTTTACGGGAGGCATTCTAGTATGTGGAAAACAATTTATATTGCCCACACTGAGGAACAAGCCAATAAAATAAAACAGTTGCTTACGGAAAACGGCTTCTTGGTACAGCTTAAAAGTTCCGGAGGCAAGCATAACAAGGCTTATGAAATCTGCCTGCCGGTTTCGGAGGCAGAGGATGCCTATGAGGTTTTGTGCGAGAATAAGTTTCAGTACTGAGGAGGCGCGGTCCTGATGAAGAAGACGAAGATTATCTGTACAGTAGGTCCCAGCACGGACAATGTCGAGCTTTTACGTAAGATGATGCTTGCAGGCATGGATCTGGCACGCTTTAACTTTTCCCATGGCAACCATGAGGATCATGGCAAAAGGCTGCAGCTGGTGCGTCAGGCAGCAGAAGAGGCCGGTAAGGTAATCGCTACGATTGCCGATACCAAGGGCCCGGAAATGCGTTTGGGCATGTTTGCCGAAAGCAAAGTCCAGCTGAACGAGGGCGATGATTTTTGTCTGACTACGGAAGAATACCTGGGCGACCGCCATATGGCACACGTCAATTATGTGGGCCTGCCGCAGGAGGTAGAAATCGGCAGCAATATTCTGCTGGCCGACGGACTGCTTTCCTTAAAGGTTGTACGCATTGACGGCTGCAGAATTTATACCAAGGTAGTTAACGGCGGCGAGCTGAGCTCACGTAAGCGCGTGGCTTGCCCCGGCATTGAGCTGAAGCTGCCGTTCTTGTCGGAGCAGGACAGGGCAGATATTCTTTTTGCTGTCGAGCATGATATGGATTATATTGCGGCATCATTTGTACAGAAGGCCGATGATGTTATCGCTATCCGTAAGGTGCTTGAGGAAGCAGGCTCTTCTATCGGGATTATCTCCAAAATCGAAAACGAAGCCGGTGTGCAGCATATCGATGAAATTATCGGCGTATCTGACGGCATTATGGTTGCCAGAGGCGACCTGGGCGTAGAGATTCCGACCGAGGATGTGCCGCTGGTACAGAAGGATATCATCGCACGCTGCAACAAGGCGGGCAAGCCTGTTGTCACCGCTACGCAGATGCTGGAGAGCATGATTAACAGCTACCGTGCAACGCGTGCCGAGGCCAGTGACGTTGCCAACTCTATTTTTGACGGCAGCGACGTTATTATGCTGAGCGGCGAAACTGCCAGCGGCAAGTATCCGCTGGAGGCGGTGCAGACAATGGCTAAGATTGCCGTGCGCACGGAAAATGCGCTTGATTATGTGCATATCTTCCAAAAGAAGGGCATCAGCGAGCGCATCCATTCTACCGATGCTATCAGCCATGCTACCGTGCAGATTGCCCAGGAAATAAAGGCCGATACTATTCTTACAATTACGGAATCAGGCTTTACGGCGCGTATGATTGCCAAATATAAGCCTCAATGTACTGTCGTTGCTGTGTCACGCCTGCCTGAGCGCGTGCGTGCTATGCAGCTTTATTGGGGTGTGCTGCCGCTTTTGGGGCCATACTCTACAAATACTGATGAAATGATCGAGCTGTCCCTGCAGTGTGCTCTGCATCACTCCGTAATCAAGGACGGCGCATCTGTTGTTATAACTGCCGGTGTACCTATCGGTACTCCGGGCAGCACTAATCTGATTAAGGTGGTTACAGTGGGTAACAAGCTGCTTAGCGGCACCGGTATCGGCAGCAAGACTGTCACAGGACGCATCTGCGTAGGCCGCACTGCAGCAGATTTTAAGGAGAAGCTGCAGAAGGGCGATGTCCTTGTGGTTGATGTGCTGAATGACGAGTTTGTAGCGCAGGCTGCTGCCAAGGCAGCAGCAATTATCGCTGAAGAGGGCGGCCTGACATCTTCTACCGCCATTGTTGCCGTAACCTGCGGCCTGCCTGTTATCGTAGGCGCGGAAAAGGCAACCTCCAAGCTGGCTGATGGCCTGCTGGTAACGGTGGATCCTGTTTCCGGTGATGTCTACGAAGGCGATATTAACCTGTAGAAATATGGTAACAGAACTTATTTTAGAAACATGTATTGCTCTGCGTGACGGCAGAGAAGAAAACGCCTGCACAGCTTTTTCGGGTATTATTGCTGAAGCAGCAGATAACGAAGCATTACAAGCAATCAGCTGCTGTCTGCTGGTGGCCTTACGCCACCGGCAACGGCAGCTTTTTGCGGCTTGGATGCAGGAAAGCAGGCCGCGTTTGGAGCAGCTGCTGGTCAATCCGCAGCTGGCACATCAGGGCGGCAGCGTTCTGCTGAGGCTGACGTTTGCTGTGTGCGACAGGCGTCTGTCTGAGGTGCGTCCTATGCTCGCACTGCTGGTGCGGCGTTGGCTGCGGACGCACGCCGGCGATACGGCGCTGCTGCAGGAGTTTATGGCTGAATGGCTCAACCTGGCGGCGCGTATGGCACGCAGGCGGTGGCGCGAGGAGACTGCGTTTCTGTTGCGTGAGACCGGGCGCTGGCTGTTAAAGCAGCAGGACCTGCAACAGTTGGCGTGGAGCCTGCAGCAACTGCAGCTGCATTTCGTTGTCTACGCAC
The DNA here is from genome assembly GCF_000434895.1 of Phascolarctobacterium succinatutens CAG:287. Taxonomy (GTDB): domain Bacteria; phylum Bacillota; class Negativicutes; order Acidaminococcales; family Acidaminococcaceae; genus Phascolarctobacterium_A; species Phascolarctobacterium_A succinatutens_A. Next base: position 5,615 of record NZ_FR892781.1, on the reverse strand, counting down.
GCTGGGATGGCTTTGACAAGGCCTGCAGGATGTACAGGGAGCTGACGCTTTTGTATCGTTTGCTGCTGCGGCGTGTGCCGAAGGCACAGCCTGCGCAGCAGACAGCGCTTTTGCAGCTGCTTGTGCGTCATCTGCGTGACGTTACAGCCAATGTATCGCGTTCAGCGATGCTGGACGATGCTGACATCTTCCGCCAATGGTACAGCTTTTGGTGGCAGCTTACGGCTGAAGACAAGAACGCCAGGGAGGAGCTGCTGCGACTGCTGCAGCTAGTCATAACCTATTGGCAGCAGACCATGCCCAAAACGAGCCGCAAGCAGATAAAGTTGCTCAAGGATTTGCTGCAGCCAAATCTGATTGCCGGCCAATATGCTTTGTTATTACAAAAAATAATCTAAATAAAGACAGCAGCTGCATACTGTGATAGCAGAAAGTACGCTGCTGTAATAATCCTGAAGACAGGAGGTTATAAATATGTCAAAGATTGTCGTAGTAGGTAGCTGTAATATTGATATTACCGTGGAATGTGACCGCTGGGTGCACCCCGGAGAAACTATTTTCGGCAACCGACTGACCGTTTCCCCCGGCGGTAAGGGTGCCAACCAGGCTGTTGCTGCTGCCCGTCTGGGAGCAGATGTTATGATGGTTGGCTGCATCGGTGATGATGTGTACGGTCAGCTGGTGCTGAAGGCTTTGAAGGAAAACAATGTTGATTCCACCTATGTGAAGGTGCTGCCGGGTGAAAACAGCGGTACTGCTCACATTACCGTAGCAGAGGATGATAACACGATTATCGTTATCAAGGCTGCCAATGACCTGGTATCCCCGTCGCTGATTGATGAAGCGTGGGAGGATATCAGCAAGGCAGACATGGTGCTCTTGCAGCACGAAATCCCTGCCGCTACCAATGCCTATGTCATTGAAAAATGCGCAGCGCACGGTGTACCTGTGCTTCTGAACCCTGCACCTGTTGCTCCGGTGTCGCAGGCTCTGCTGGATAAGATTACTTACCTGACTCCCAACGAGCACGAGGCAGCAACACTGTTTGCCGGTAAGGGCAAGGCGGATATCCTTGACCAGAACCAGGGCAAGGTGATTATGACGCTGGGCAGCAAGGGTGTTGCCTATGCAGAAAAGGGCCAGGTTATTACTGTTCCCGGCTTTAAGGTAAAGCCGGTTGACACTACGGGTGCAGGCGACACCTTTAACGGTGCCTTTGCTGTTGCCCGTGCAAATGGCAAATCCATGCAGGAAAGCATCAGCTTTGCCAATGCTGCCGCAGCTCTTTCAGTGCAAAAGCTGGGAGCACAGGGCGGTATGCCTTATTTACATGAAGTAGAGGAGATGCTTAAATAATGCAAAAGGGTGGAATGTTAAACAGCTCTATTGCGAAGGTGCTGGCTGATTTGGGCCACACCGACACTATCGTTATCGGTGACTGCGGTCTGCCTGTGCCTGCAGGCGTGCAGAAAATCGACCTGGCCCTGAAGCCGGGAACTCCTTCCTTCCTGGAGGTTGTTGAGGAAGTAGCCAAGAATATGGTTATCGAAAAGGTAGAAATTGCAGCGGAAATGGAAGGCAGAAATCCTGCTGTCTACGGCGCTATGAAGCAGCTTTTCACTGAAGAGCAGTGGATTATCGATGCAGACCACGAGGCCTTCAAGGAGGCAACCAAGCATGCCAAATGCATTATCCGCACCGGCGAAATTACTCCTTTTGCCAATGTGATTCTGCACAGCAATGTTTTCTTTTAAAAATTAGCGTAAGGTAGGAATAAGGAAAAGTATGGAGATTGAATTAAGAAATATCCATAAGGCCTTTGGTTCTAATAAGGTGCTCAAGGGTGTTGACCTGAAGCTTAAAAGCGGTGAGGTACACGCTCTGATGGGTGAAAACGGTGCCGGCAAATCAACACTGATGAATATCCTGACTGGTATTCACAAGCAGGATAAGGGACAGATTTTTGTCGACGGCAAGGAAATCAGCTTCAAAAATCCTCTGGAGGCAGAAGCTTACGGCATCGCCTTCATCCATCAGGAGCTGAATATCTGGCCGAACCTGAGCATTCTGGAAAACCTGTTTTTGATGCACAGCGTAACCAATGGCATGGGTATCCTGGACTTTAAGGCTATGCGTGCTCTGGCAGAGCAGAAATGCCGCGAAATTGAAATTGAGCTGCCGCTGGATATGGAAGCGGGCGAATGCTCGGTAGGACAGCAGCAGATGACGGAAATCGTCCGTAACCTGCTGTTGGACGCCAAGGTTGTTATTATGGACGAGCCTACGGCGGCGCTGACTGAAAGAGAAACAGAAAAGCTCTTTGAGGTTATGCGCTCCCTAAAAAAACGCGGTGTAGCAATGGTTTATATTTCGCACCGTATGGAAGAGGTTACGCAGAACTGCGACACGATTACCGTTATGCGTGACGGCGTATCCGTTGCAACTAAGCCTGTTAAGGAATACAGCATGGAGCAGATTGTCCGCGATATGGTAGGACGCTCCATTACGGAATTTTATCCCGACCGCCGCAATAAGCCGGGCGAGGTGCTGCTGGAGGTTAAGCACTTTGAACAGCCGGGAGTTTTCCATGATATTAACTTTAACCTGCGCAAGGGCGAGATTTTGGGCTTTGCCGGCCTCATGGGCAGCGGCCGTACCGAAATCATGCGCGCCGTTTTCGGCGTTGACCCTCATGCAGGCGGCGAGCTAGTTTTCAAGGGCGAGCCTTTGAAGATTACCAAGCCTGAGGATGCTATTAACGCAGGCATGGGCTTTGTAACGGAAAACCGCAAAACAGAGGGTCTGATTCTGGACTTCTCCATTTTGCGCAACATTGCTTTGCCAAGTGTTGACAGCTTTGCCAAAAGCGGTGTCATCAATTTTAATATTCTTAATGGTTTTGCCGATAAAATGGCAAAAAAGCTGGGCGTAAAGACCAGCAGCCTGGACCTTGAGGCCGGTGCGTTGTCCGGCGGTAACCAGCAGAAGGTGGTTATTGCCAAATGGGTTGGCATGCACCCTGGGGTCATTATTATGGATGAGCCTACCCGTGGTATCGACGTAGGTGCAAAACGCGATATATATGAGCTGATGAACGAGCTTACTGCAAGTGGTGTTTCGATTATTATGGTTTCCTCGGAGCTGCCGGAGGTATTGGGCATGAGCGACCGCATCGTCGTTGTCCACGAAGGCCGCATTGCCGGCGAGCTGCTGCATGATGAAGCAGACCAGGAAAAAATTATGACACTTGCAACGGGAGGGCAATAAAAATAATGGATGTAAAAGCAATCTTGAAAAAATCCGGTTCCATAATCGGACTTGTTGTGTTGTTTGTGGTTATTTCCTGCCTCAACAGCAGCTTTATCGACCCCAGCAACCTGAAAAACCTGCTGCGTCAGGTTTCTATAAATGCCTTAATTTCCTTTGGCATGACCTTTGTTATCTTAACCGGCGGTATTGATTTGTCCGTCGGCAGTATTCTGGCGCTTTCCAGTGCACTCATGGGCAGCTTTATCAAGGGCGGTATGGATCCTGTTTTTGGTATCGTGCTGGCCTGCCTCATCGGTGCAGTACTGGGCAGTGTCAACGGCCTGGTAATTACCTACGGCAAGGTGGCGCCCTTTATCGCAACCCTGGCGACCATGACCATTTTCCGTGGTCTGACACTGGTATATACCAACGGCAACCCTATCAGCAGCCTGTCCGAGGATGACCGATTCCTGGAATTTGGACAGGGTTATGTTGCTGGTCTGCCGGTTCCTGCCATTATGATGCTGATTATGTTTTTCATTTTGTGGTTCATTCTGCACAAAACTCCGCTGGGACGCAAAACCTATGCTGTCGGCGGTAATGAGAAGGTTTCCTTCATCGCAGGTATAAAAATCAACCGCATTAAAATATTTGCTTATACCGTAACAGGTTTCCTCTGCGGTATGGCAGGCGCAATCCTTACCAGCCGTCTGAACAGTGCTCAGCCTACTGCCGGCACTGGCTATGAGCTGGATGCTATCGCAGCTGTAGTACTCGGCGGCACCAGTCTTTCCGGCGGTAAGGGCCGCATCTTCGGTACCATTATCGGTGCGCTGATTATCGGTACGCTGAACAATGGTCTGAATATCTTAAACGTATCCAGCTTTTACCAACAAGTTGTCAAAGGTATTGTAATTTTGCTGGCTGTGCTGATGGACAGAAAGAAAAACTAAGCGTGATGCGGACGTAAAGCACCGTTCGGTGCTTTTCAGCCGCAGCCTGCTTAATGCAAGTTTTTGTTCGCATAGTAATTTCTAATTCCGGGAGGTATTTTCTCACATGAAAAAAATTTTATTGGTATTAACCTGCATTGTAGCAATGGCTATGATGATTGTCGGCTGCGGCGGCAGCGACAAGAAGGATGCTGCAAAAGGCAACGACAAGAAAATCACCGTTGGCTTCTCCGTATCCACTCAAAACAATCCGTTCTTCGTTTCTCTGGCTAAAGGCGTAGAAGCTAAGGCTAAGGAGCTGGGCGTAACCGTAAAGGTTGTTGACGCTCAGAACGATCCTGCAAAGCAGGCTAATGATATTGCTGACCTGCTGCAGCAAAACATCAGCGTTCTGCTGGTTAACCCTGTTGACTCTGATGCAATTTCTACATCCGTAAAGGCTGCCAACAAGGCTAATATCCCTGTTATCTGCCTCGACCGCAGCGCTAACCAGGGTGATGTAGCATGCCTGGTTGCTTCCGATAACGTAAAGGGCGGCGAAATGGCTGCTGATTACATTATCAAAAAGCTGGGCGAAAAGGTTAAGGTTGCTGAGCTGGAGGGTATCCCCGGTGCCAGCGCTTCCCGTGAACGCGGCGAAGGCTTCCACAAGCTGGCTGACAGCAAGCTGACCGTTGTTGCTAAACAGACTGCTGAATTTGACCGCAGCAAGGGCCTGACTGTAGCAGAAAACATGCTGCAGGCTAACCCGGACATCAAAGCTATTTTCGCTCAGAACGACGAAATGGCTTTGGGTGCAATCGAAGCTGCTAAGAGTGCTGGCAAGCAAATCTTCATCGTTGGCTTTGACGGCACTGCTGATGGCGTAAAGGCTGTAGAAAGCGGCGCTATGAGCGCTACTATTGCTCAACAGCCGGAAATCATGGGCCAGCAAGGTCTGGAAGTAGCTGTTAAGGCTGCTAAAGGCGAAAAAGTAGAAGCTAAGATTTCTGCTCCGCTGAAGCTCATCGAAAAGAAATAATAGCCGCTTAATTTATATTAACCTGACAACTTGAAATGAAATGCCCCTGCGCGAAGGCGTGGGGGTGTTTTTTTGATGCGCCCAACATGCAAAACACACTAAAGGCGTTCTACCTGACTGCGGTAGAACGCCTTTAGTGTTTAAAAGTTCGTATCGAGTTTCAAGTAACTGATTTCATCGTCAATCTGCTTAGTGAAATCAGTGTTAGAGTGGTTAAGCTTCTTCCTTCAGCTTTTCCACATCAGCGAGAGACAAATTTGTCAGCTCCGCAATATCCTGCAGAGAATAGCAGCCCTTAGACAGCATGCGTTTAGCAGTAGCAAGGTTGGCATTGTTTTCACCTTTAGCCATGCCCATAGCTAAAGTGTACCCTTTGTCAAGGACAAATTAAG
>NZ_FR892780.1 GCF_000434895.1 Phascolarctobacterium succinatutens CAG:287 | reverse complement strand
TACCAGAGTTCTATGTGTGACAGCCAATCAGCGTTGTCCTGTGGACTCGCTTCTTGGATGCGCACGCAAGAATGCAACACTTCTATGGTTCCAAATGCTCATTTGCTAAAATTACTATTCCTTGCACGATATACCCCTCGCTCCATTTACCAGAGTTCTATGTGTGACAGCCAATCAGCGTCGTCCTGCGGACTCGCCTCTTCGATTTACATTGCTGCAATATACTATTATGACGCATTTCTTCGATTCCCTTATAAAATCCAAACATCCTTATACAATAGACAAATATTCGCACAAATCAAACAACAAAAAAATATTGACAGTTTTGAGAAGAAATAGTATCATTATTGTTAACTGTTCGACAAAAAATATATAAAAGAACAGAATTTGTTTTTTATGAAGGGAAAGAAAACTATGAAAATGACAAACTTCAGATGGAAGGTAGCGTGGCTGATTTTTGCTATCAGCTTTGTATCCTACATGGATCGTGTTAACCTTTCTGTTGCGACACCTGTAATCATGAAGGAATTTGGCTTTACTAAAATTGATATGGGCCTTATTCAATCCTTCTTCTTCGCCGGTTATGCTTTAATGCAGGTTCCGGGAGGTATGCTGGCTGAAAAATTCGGCCATCGCTTTACTGGTTCTATTGCGTGCGGCTGGTGGTCTGTATTTACTGCCTTGACTGCTGTGGCAAGCGGTAAATATACCTTTGCGATTGTCCGTTTGATGTTTGGCTTGGGCGAAGCACCTATTTATCCTGCGTTCGCTATGGCGGAACACAAATGGTTTAATAAAGACGAAAAGGGCAAGGCAAGCTCCTTTATTCTTAATGGTTGCTTCTTTGGTCCTGTAGTTGGTCCTGCTGTTGTAGTATGGCTTATGACAACCTTTGGCTGGCATCATGTATTCCTCAGCTTTGGTGTAGTTGGTCTGATTTTGGCTTGGGCATGGCATAAATATGTTACTGATGATCCGAAGGACAGTCCTTACGTTAATGAAGCAGAATTGGCTCACATCAACGAGGGTCGTGTGGAAGCAACCGGTGAAAAACAGATTGCTCCGTGGGGCAAGCTGCTGCGTTCTACCCAATTCTGGGCTTTGGGCATTCAGTTTTTGATTACCGATTATATCATGTACGTATTCCTGGCTTGGTTGCCGATGTATCTCATGGAGGTTCACAAATTCTCCTTAGCTAAAATGGGTATCTGGGCAGCTGCTCCCTGGATTTCTCTGATGGCTGTAGTAACTCTTTGCGGTCACTATTCCGATAAACTGCTGCGCAGCGGTATGTCTCAGAACATGGTTAAGACTGCAACCGGTGCTGCAGGTATTCTTCTTTGTGCCGGTGCGCTGTACATTTCTACCCGTACTGCTGATCCGATGATGAATGTTCTCTGGCTTTCCGTATCCTTAGGCTCTCTCGGTCTGACCATGAGTGCTTCCTGGTCCAGCGTTATCAGCATGGGCGGTAAATTTGCCGGTTCCGTATCCGGTTGGATGAACTTCTGGGGCAATATTGGCGGCGTTTTGGCTCCGACCGTTACTGCCTGGTTTGCAACAAACTATGGCTGGCAGGCTGCTTTGGCAGCAACTGCTGTAACCGGTATCTGCGGTGCTATTGCCTGGTTCTTTGTAAAGCCTGATAAAGCAATTGTATAATAGTAGATAAGCTATAACGCTTTTAAGACAGACACCTCGATATGCTTTAAGTATGTCGGCGGTGTCTGTTTTTGATTATGCTATTTTCTTACGCTGGACAAATAACGCGATATGCTGTATAATATCTTAGAAGTTCATAACAGACAGTTCGTAACCATCCTGTCTATAAATAAAACTACGGGCGATGTACTGGCGCCGGCCGGTATTTTTTATGTATGCAAGGATTTCGTCTGTAGATGACGGAATCCTTTTATATTTTGTGGACTTTGCCCGCTCATTAATTGGGAGGAAAAATGAAGGTTTTAGTATTATTAAGCGGTGGCGTAGACAGCTCAACCTGTCTGGCACTGGCAAAAGAAAAATACGGCGATAATGTTCTGGCCTTGTCGATGTCCTACGGTCAGAAGCATGCCAAGGAGCTTGCAGCAGCGCAGGCGATTGCCGATTATTATCATGTAGAGCTGCTGCATATGGATTTGTCGAAGATTTTTGCGCACAGTAAATGCTCTCTGCTACAGGGCTCGGAGACCAGCGTTCCGCACGCATCCTATGCAGAGCAGCTGAAGGAAAGCAAGGGTGAGCCTGTAAGCACTTATGTGCCTTTCCGTAATGGCCTGTTCCTGTCTGCTGCGGCAAGCATTGCGCTGGAATATGAATGCAATGAGATTTACTACGGTCCCCATGCCGATGATGCTGCAGGCAATGCTTATCCTGATTGCAGTGTTGAATTTAACGAGTCGATGAATTTGGCAGTATATCTGGGAAGCGGTCGTAAGGTGCGTCTTGTTGCTCCCTTTGTTGACAAAACTAAGAAGGATATCGTTGCTGAGGGCTTGCGCTTAGGTGTTCCCTATGAGCTGACCTGGAGCTGTTATGACGGCGGTGAAAAGCCTTGTCATAAGTGCGGTACCTGTATTGACCGCGAGGCAGCCTTTGCTGCCAATGGTGTTGTTGATCCCTTAGCAGAGGTTTGAAGGAGGTAAGGATAATGAAGAGTTTAAGTAATCAAAAATTAGTATTTTCCGCATTGTGTATTGCATTATATATTGTTGTGATGATGTGCACCCAGAGTTTTGCCTTTGGTCAGTATCAGATTCGTATTGCTACTGCGCTGTATGGCTTAAGTGCAATTTTCCCGTTTCTGGTGCTGCCGTTTGGCTTGGCAAACGTTGTCAGCAATACGGTGATGGGCGGTTTTGGTCTGCCGGATATTATCGGCGGCTTTATTGTAGGTATCGTAACAACCGGTATTATTGTTTTTGCTAAGCGTCGTGGCTGCGGCAATTGGATTATCTGGGCAGCAGTAACCTTTGTACCGGGACTTGGTGTTCCTGTATGGCTGAGCGTTCTGTTGGATATTCCTTATCTGGTACTGGCAAGCAGTCTGCTGATTGGTCAGTGCATCTGTGGTATTGCGAGTGTAATGCTTGTTACCGCTTTGGAACGTGTAGGAGCAGGCAAGCTGTTTGCATTTGATGGAGGTAAGCAATAATGACAAGTGGCAGAAGTAAAGAAGAATTGCAGGGCGTAAGCCTGTTAGGCAATAAAACTGCTTATAAAAGCGATTATGCGCCGGAGGTTCTGGAATCCTTCCCGAATAAGCATCCGCAAAATGATTACTGGGTTAAATTTAACTGTCCGGAATTTACCAGCCTTTGTCCGATGACAGGACAGCCGGATTTTGCGACTATCTATATTTCGTATGTGCCCGACGAACGTCTGGTAGAAAGCAAATCTCTGAAGCTGTACCTGTTCAGCTTCCGTAATCACGGTGATTTCCATGAAGACTGCGTAAATATCATTATGAAGGATCTTATCAAACTGATGGAGCCTAAGTATATTGAGGTTTGGGGCAAATTCCTGCCGCGCGGCGGTCTGTCCATCGATCCGTATGCCAACTACGGCAAGCCGGGAACCGAATGGGAGCAGGCTGCGAAGAAGCGTCTCTTTATGCATGATATGTATCCCGAAACAGTTAATAACAGATAAAAAATTTTTGAGCTGCTGCGTAAGCGGCAGCTCTTTTTTTGTGCTTACGAAACACCTCTGCTAATGAAAAGTATTTTCAGACAGCGTAAGTTAGCGATGGCTAATCAAAGAACGTTTTTTATAAAATTTTTTCAATAAACACTAATACAGCACTTTATTTATCAATTAGAGTATGCTATAATGAGCTATAGACAAATAATTCACTTATTTGTATTGAATCTGTGGGACACGAAAAGTACCACGAGGGACAAAACACGTCAAGGGATGTAACTGGTTATGGATAGTATTATTAATCTGCAAAAGAAAATTGTACCGGAGCTGACTGATTTGCTCGTACAACGCTACCAGATTCTGCGTCAGGTAAGCCATGAAGCGCCGATAGGCCGACGTGCTCTGGCTGCAAGACTGGGACTGAGCGAAAGAGTGCTGCGTGCTCAGGTTGATTTTCTTAAGAAAAGCGGCTTGCTGGATTTTTCTTCCAGCGGTATGAGCGTGACTGATGAGGGTGCGGATATTCTTAAGGAGCTGGCGGATTATGTACGCAAGCTGCAGGATATTTCGTTTTTGGAAAATGCTCTCAGTGATACGCTGAAGATTGGCAAGGTCGTCATTCTTCCTGGCGATTCGGACCAGGAGGACGTTGTCAAACGCGAAATCGGCCGTACCGCAGCGCATATTCTCAGCAAGCTGCTGAGTGACGGCAATAAGCATATCGTTGCTGTCAGCGGCGGCACTACTATGGCTGCTATGGCAGCTAATGTTTCCGGTTCTCAGCCAAATACGGTGGTTGTACCGGCACGCGGCGGCTTGGGTGATAATGTGGAACTGCAGGCCAATACGATTGCAACTGTCCTGGCGCAAAAGCTCGGAGCATCCTACCGTCAGCTTTATGTTCCCGACTGTGTAAGCGAGGATATCTTAAACAGTATTCTTAAAGAGGATATCGGTGTACGCGCTGTCGTTGATATTATCAAGCAGGCGGACATTCTTGTTCACGGTGTAGGCCGTGCCAGTGTTATGGCAAGACACAGACGCTTAGGCAGCGAGGTAATTGCCAAGCTGGAGGCAGATGGTGCTGTAGGCGAGGCGTTTGGCCAGTATTGTGCTTTAGACGGCAGACAGGTTTATATGACTAATAATGCCGGCCTGATGCTGCAGGATTTGCAGCACATCGGCACAATTATCGGTATTGCCGGAGGTAAATCGAAGGCTGCCGCAATTTTATCGGTTATCCGTGCTTCCAGACAGGATATTTTGATTACCGATGAGGCTGCAGCGCATGAGATTCTCAAAATGACTAAAGAGCAATAAACAAGCGAAGCTCTTAAAGTATTAATTTGTTACTGAGCACATTTGTGCAAAATTTAGATTCTCTCAGAATTAAGGAGGAAATTATTATGACAAAAGTAGGTATTAATGGTTTTGGCCGTATCGGCCGCGAGGTTTTCCGTGTTGCATTCAATAATCCTGAGGTTGAGGTTGTTGCAATAAACGATCTTGGCGACGTCAAGACTCTGGCTCACCTGCTGAAATATGATTCTATCCATGGCATTTTCAATCATGAAATCAGCATCGAAGGCAACTTCATTATTGTTGATGGTCACAAAATCGAAGTATTCTCCTGCATGGATCCGGCAAAGATTCCTTGGGGCGAAGCTGGTGCTGAAATCGTTGTAGAATCCACCGGTCGTTTCACTGAAGGCGAAAAGGCTGCTGCTCACCTGCATGACACTGTTAAAAAGGTTATCATCTCCGCTCCTGCAAAAGGCGAAGACATTACCATCGTTATGGGTGTTAACGAAGACAAATATGATCCTGCAAAACACAACATCATTTCCAACGCTTCCTGCACCACCAACTGCCTGGCTCCGTTCACCAAAGTACTTCTGAACAAATTCGGTATTGAAAGCGGTCTGATGACCACTGTTCACTCCTACACCAATGACCAGAGAATTCTGGACCTGCCGCATAAAGACCTCCGCCGTGCTCGCGCTGCTGCTTGCTCCATCATCCCGACTACTACTGGTGCTGCAAAAGCAGTTGCTCTGGTTCTGCCGGAACTGAAAGGCAAACTGAACGGCTTTGCAATGCGCGTTCCGACCCCGAACGTTTCCATCACCGACCTGACCGTTCTGCTGCAAAAAGACACCACTGCCGAAGAAATCAACGCAGTGCTGAAGGAAGCTGCTGAAGGCGAACTCAAAGGCATCATGGGCTACAGCGACGAACCGCTGGTATCTCGCGATTACAATGGCTGCCCGCTGAGCTCCATCATCGACGGTCTGTCCACCATGATGGTTGGTCCGCGTATGGCTAAGGTTGTAAGCTGGTACGATAACGAATGGGGTTATTCCAACCGCGTAGTTGACCTGGCTGCTTATATTGCTAAAAAAGGTCTGTAATAAAGGAGATTCTTATCCGTGGATAAAAAAACTGTACGTGACTTAGACGTTGTCGGTAAAAAAGTACTGGTACGCGTAGATTTTAACGTTCCTCTGAATGATAAAGGCGAGATTACCGATGATACTCGTATCACCGCATCTCTGCCGACCATTCAATATTTGCTGGAGCAAAAGGCTGCCGTTATTTTAATGGCACATCTTGGCCGTCCTAAAGGACAGGTTAAACCGGAATTGTCTTTGGCTCCTGTAGCTAAGCATTTGGGCAAGCTGCTGGGCAAAAAGATTCTGTTCGCTCCCGACTGTGTTGGCGAAGCTGCGCAGGCTGCTGCAAGCAAGCTGAAGCCGGGGCACATCCTGCTGCTGGAAAACCTGCGTTTCCATAAGGAAGAGGAAAAGAACGACATGGAATTTGCCGAAAAGCTGGCTTCTTTGGCAGATTTGTATGTCAATGACGGCTTCGGTGTATCTCACCGCGCACATGCTTCTGTAGAAGGCGTAACCCACTTCCTGCCTGCTGCAGCAGGCTTCCTGCTGGAAAAGGAAATCCAGTATGTAGGTCAGGCTGTAACCAATCCGCTGCATCCTTTCGTTGCTATCATCGGCGGTGCTAAGGTAAGCGACAAAATCGGCGTTATCAGCAACCTGCTTGATAAGGTTGATACCCTGCTTATCGGCGGCGGTATGGCTAACACCTTCCTGGCTGCACAGGGCTACAAAATGGGCAAGTCCCTGGTAGAAGAGGATAAGCTGGACTTGGCTAAAGAGCTTCTGGCTAAGGCTAAGAAAAATAAAGTAAATATGCTGCTGCCTACCGATCTGGTAATGGCTGCTGCATTTGCTCCCGACGCTGAGCATGTAACCGAAAAGGTGAAAAACCTGAACCAGGCTTACATGGCTCTGGATATCGGTGCGGAAACCAGCAAGGCTTATGCCGAAGCTCTGGCTGACGCTAAGATGATTGTCTGGAACGGACCGATGGGCGTTTTCGAAATGGACGCATTCTGCAAGGGCACCGAGGCTGTAGCTAAGGCTGTAGCTAAGAGCCGTGCTACCAGCATTGTCGGCGGTGGCGACAGCGTTGCTGCTATCGAAAAGCTGGGTCTGGCTAAACGCATTACCCACATTTCCACCGGTGGCGGTGCTTCTCTGGAATATCTGGAGGGCAAGGTACTGCCCGGCGTTGCTGCGCTGGATGACCTGCGCCGCAAAATGATTGCCGGCAACTGGAAAATGCACAAAACCGTAAGCGAGGCTGTAGAGCTTGCTGAGGATATTGTTATGGAAACTAACGGTACCTTAAACGAGGTTGTTATTTTCCCGCCGTTCACCGCACTGGAAACTGTTGCGGATGCTATCGATGGCAAGCACGTAGGCTACGGCGCACAGGATTTGCATTGGGAAGACAAGGGTGCCTTCACCGGCGCTGTTTCCGGTGCGATGATTGCCGATATCTGCGCTGAATATGTTCTCGTTGGTCACAGCGAACGCCGTACCATTTTCGGTGAGAACGAAAAAATTGTTGCCAGCAAGATTATTGCCGCTTATCGCAACGGTCTGAAGCCGATGCTGTGCGTTGGTGAAAATCTGGCTGAGCGTGAAGCAGGCAAAACTGCCCGCAAAATCAATATGCAGCTGAAGAGCGCTCTGCGTGTAATTTCTGCAGAGGATGCAGAAAACCTTGTTGTTGCTTATGAGCCTATCTGGGCTATCGGCAGCGGTAAGGCTGCTACTCCGGAGGATGCTTTGGAAGTATGCACTCTGATTCGTGAAAAAATCAGCAAAATCTTTACGCCGGATATTGCCCGCAAGGTTCGTATTCTTTACGGCGGCAGTGTTAATGAAAAGAACGCTGCTTCCTTCAACCTCAGCGGTATTGACGGCGTGCTGGTAGGCGGCGCAAGCCTGAAGGCTGACACCTTTGCCGCAATCGTAAGAAGCTTTTAATTAGACCTCGGAGAAAGCACCTGTTGCTTTCTCCTTCGTCTTTAGGAATTTGATAATGAAAAAACCAGTTTTACTAATGATTCTTGATGGTTGGGGCATTGCTCCCGCAGATAAAACAAACGCTGCGGCTATGGCAAAAACTCCTAATCTGGACAGTTATTTTGCAAATTATCCTCATACAACCTTGGAAGCCAGCGGCAAGGCTGTCGGTCTGCCGGCAGGCCAAATCGGCAATTCGGAGGTAGGTCACCTGAATATCGGTGCCGGCCGTATTATCTACCAGAGCCTGACACGCATTGACAAGGCGATTGAGGATGGCGATTTGTATAAGAACAAAGAGCTCAGCAGGGTGATGGACGAAACGAAGCAGGCAGGCAAGGCGCTGCATCTTCTGGGACTGTTATCCGACGGCGGCGTTCACAGCCACATCGAGCATCTTCTGGCACTTATCTGCATGGCGAAGGTTAAAGGCCTGACCAAGATTTATGTGCATGCTTTCCTCGACGGACGTGATGTCGGTCCGAAAACAGCGCTGGAATATATCCATGACCTGGAAGATGGTATGGCGCAGATTGGCGTAGGCAAGATTGCTACCGTCAGCGGACGCTATTACGCAATGGACCGCGACAAGCGCTGGGAGCGCGTGGAGCGTGCCTATAAAGCACTGGTGCTGGGCGAGGGCGACAAAGCTGCAAGCGCTGCTGCCGGCGTAGAGGCATCCTATGCCGCAGGCGTAACGGATGAGTTTGTTGAACCCTTCACTGTTGACGGCGTAGATGGCAAAATCACTGCCGGTGACGGTGTGATTTTCTTCAACTTCCGTCCTGACAGAGCGCGTGAAATTACCCGTGCGCTGCATGATGAGGATTTCCCATATTTTGCACGTCCCGAGGGCGCACGCCCTGTAAATTATGTGTGCATGACGCAGTATGATGCAACCATTACCGCACCGGTAGCCTTTCCTCCGGAGGAGATTAAGGATACCTTGGGTGAGGTGTTGGCACAGCATGGACTGCACCAGCTGCGGATTGCGGAAACCGAAAAATATGCGCATGTAACCTTCTTCTTCAACGGTGGTGTAGAAGCTCCGAATGCTAATGAGGAGCGTATTCTGATTCCTTCGCCGAAGGTTGCAACCTACGATTTGCAGCCGGAAATGAGCGCGGAAGAGGTTACGCAGGCACTATTGGCAGAGCTGGATAAGGATAAATTTGATGCGATTATCCTGAACTTTGCAAATCCGGATATGGTTGGTCATACCGGTGTGCTCAGCGCTGCGATTACCGCTATGGAAAAGGTGGATGACTGTGCCGGCCGCATTGTACGTAAGGTGCTGTCCCTTGGCGGCAGCGTGTGCATTACCGCGGACCACGGCAATCTGGAGAAGATGGCCGAAAGTGATGGTTCGCCGAACACCGCGCATACCACTAACCCTGTACCGTTTATTTTAGTAAGCGAAGAGCAGCACAAGCTGCATAACGGCATTTTGGCCGATATTGCACCGACGCTGCTGCAGCTGCTTAATATTAAACAGCCTGCCGCTATGACAGGTAAAACTTTGATAGACTAATCATGAGGTGATAAGAAATGGCAATGATTACTGAAGTTTACGCTCGCGAGATTCTGGATTCCCGCGGCAATCCGACCGTAGAAGTTGAAGTATGCCTGGAAGACGGCGCTATGGGACGCGCTGCTGTTCCTTCTGGCGCATCTACCGGCGTACACGAAGCTGTAGAGCTGCGTGACGGCGACAAAGAGCGTTACCTGGGCAAGGGCGTTACCAAAGCAGTTGATAATGTTAACGACATTATTGCCGAAGCAATTATCGGCCTGGACGCAACCCGCCAAACCGAAATTGATGAGCTGCTGGTTCGCCTGGACGGCACTCCGAACAAAGGCCGCCTCGGCGCTAACGCTATCCTCGGTGTTTCCATGGCTGTAGCTAAGGCTGCTGCTGCTTCCGTAGGCCTGCCGCTGTACCTGTACTTAGGCGGTGTTGCTGCCAAAGAGCTGCCTGTCCCGATGATGAACATCTTAAACGGCGGCGAGCATGCAGATAACAACGTTGATATTCAGGAATTTATGATTATGCCGGTTGGCGCTAAATCCTTCAGCGAAGCACTGCGCATGAACGCTGAGATTTATCATAATCTGAAGGCATTGCTGAAGGAAAAAGGCCTGAGCACTGCTCTGGGTGATGAAGGCGGTTTTGCACCGAACCTGAAATGCAATGCAGATGCAATCGAGGTTATTCTCGAAGCAACCGAGCGTGCAGGCTATAAACCCGGTAAAGACATCGTTATGGCGATGGACGTTGCTTCCAGCGAATTCTATGTAGACGGCAAATACAAAATGACCGGTGAAGGCGTAGAAAAGACCAGCGAAGAAATGGTAGATTATCTGGCTGGCCTGTGCGAGAAATATCCTATTATCTCCATCGAAGACGGTATGGCAGAGGATGACTGGGACGGCTGGAAGAAGCTCACCAAAAAGCTGGGCAAAAAAGTTCAGCTGGTTGGCGACGACCTGTTTGTTACTAACGAAGAGCGTCTGGTTCAGGGCATTGAAAAGGGCGTAGCAAATGCTATTCTGATTAAAGTAAACCAAATCGGTACCTTGACCGAAACCTTTAATGCTATCGAAACCGCTAAACGCGCAGGCTACACCTGCATCATCTCTCACCGCAGCGGTGAAACCGAAGACACCACTCTGGCAGATATTGCTGTTGCTGTAAACGCAGGCCAGATCAAGACTGGTGCTCCAGCACGTACCGACCGTGTTGCCAAATACAACCAGCTGCTGCGCATCGAAGAGGATCTGGGCAAGGCTGCAAAATATAACGGCATGAAGGTTTTCTACAACATTAAAAAATAAGCAGAAAAAGCTTTCTGATTTGCTGTAAAAGATGAGGTGAGAGCGCTGACTCTCACCTTTTTCTTTATTTAGGGCGTTTTTGTAAAATATTTTGCAAAAGTAGATTGTAAGAGCACGTCTTTTATGGTAAAATACTATGGTACAAAAATATGAGGAGGTAAGCTCTGTGATTGAAACTGTCTTGATGGTTCTTGAAGTTATCGTTTGCATAGCACTCATTGGCGCAGTTCTGCTGCAGTCCGGAAAAGGCGGCGGTATGGGCAGTACTTTCGGCGGCAGTGACGGTGCTTTTTTTGGCAAGGGCAATGATCTGGATACAGTCATGGCGAAGGCTACGGTTGTTTTGGGTGTTGCATTTGCTGTTATTACATTGGCGCTGGCAAAAATCAACGCTTAAGGCTGACGGGATTTTCCTGTTTTCCGCACTCATCATGTTACCAAGAGTGCAACCGCACTCTTAAAATTTTAAATTTTTTATAAAAAGAAAGGGGTTTGGGTCTTGAATTTCTTAATGATCTCCATTGTTGTCGGCCTCATTGCACTCGCAGTTGCACTGATGCTGAGCAGCGCAATCGGTAAGGCTCCTGCTGGTACAGCACGTATGCAGGAAATTGCCGGTTACATCCACGAGGGCGCTATGGCGTTCCTCTTCCGCGAATACAAAGCATTGTCTGCTTTCGTAGTCGTAGTTGCTATCGTAATTTCTATGTTCTTATCTCCGCTTACTGCAGTATGCTTCGTTGCAGGTGCAGTATTCTCCGTATGTGCAGGCTACATCGGCATGACCGTTGCTACCAAAGCTAACGTTCGTACTGCTGCAGCTGCTCAACATGGCGGCATGCCGGAAGCTCTGAAAATTGCTTTCTCCGGCGGTGCTGTTATGGGTCTGGGCGTTGTTGGTCTGGGTATCGTTGGTGTTGCTGCTGCTTACATGCTGTTCGGCAACATTGATATCGTTACCGGCTTCGGTCTGGGCGCAAGCTCCATTGCATTGTTCGCTCGTGTTGGCGGCGGTATCTACACCAAAGCTGCTGACGTTGGCGCTGACCTGGTAGGTAAAGTAGAAGAAGGTCTGCCTGAGGATGACCCGCGTAACCCGGCTACCATCGCTGATAACGTAGGCGATAACGTAGGCGACGTTGCAGGCATGGGCGCTGACTTGTTCGAATCCTATGTAGGTGCTATCATCTCCGCTATTACTCTGGGTGCTGTTGCATATCCCGGCGGCGAAGGCATTATGTTCGTGTTCGAGCTGGCTTTCGCTGGTATCATTGCTTCCCTGATCGGTGTATTCTATGCTCGCAGCAGCAAATCCACCAATCCGCAGGCTGCTCTGAACCATGGTACCTATGTTGGCGGCGTAATCGTAATTGCTGCTGCTTACTACCTGTCCACTTCCATCTTCGGTAACGCTGCTGCATTCGTAGCTATTGCTTCCGGTCTGGTAGTTGGTCTGTTAATCGGTAAAATCACCGAAATCTACACCTCTGCTGATTATGCTTCCGTTAAGAAGATTGCTGAGCAATCCGAAACCGGTCCGGCAACCACCATCATCTCCGGTCTGGCTGTTGGCATGTATTCCACCTTCCTGCCGATGATTTTCATCTGCGTTGGTGTAATCCTGGCATTCTTCACCATGGGCGGTGCTAAAGATGCAGGCATGGGCCTGTTCGGTATCTCCCTGGCTGCAGTTGGTATGCTGTCCACTACCGGTCTGACCGTAGCAGTTGACGCTTATGGTCCTATCGCTGATAACGCTGGTGGTATCGCAGAAATGTCCGAGCTGCCTCCTGAAGTACGTGAAATCACCGATACCCTGGACTCCGTTGGTAACACCACCGCTGCTATCGGTAAAGGCTTCGCTATCGGCTCCGCTGCTCTGACTGCTCTGGCTCTGTTCTCTGCTTATGCACACACTGTAGGCCTGAAAGCAATCGACCTGCTGAACCCTGTAACCCTGATCGGTCTGTTCATCGGTGCAACCCTGCCGTTCGTATTCGGTGCTATGACCATGGAATCTGTTGGTAAAGCTGCTTACCAGATGATCGAGGAAGTTCGTCGTCAATTCCACGAAATCCCCGGCCTGCTGGAAGGCAAAGCTAAAGCTGACTACCAAAAATGCGTAGACATCTCCACTGCAGCTGCTCTGCACGAGATGATTATGCCTGGTGTTATCGCTATCGTTGCTCCTCTGCTGGTTGGCTTCCTGTTCGGTACTGAAGCTCTGGGCGGCCTGATTGGTGGCTCCCTGGCTTCCGGCGTACTGGTTGCAATCCTGATGGCTAACGCTGGCGGTGCATGGGATAACGCTAAGAAATTCGTAGAAGCTTCCGGCCGTAAACACACTCCGGTGCATGATGCAACCGTAGTAGGCGATACTGTAGGTGACCCGTTCAAAGATACTTCCGGACCTGCAATGAACATCCTGATCAAACTGATGACCATTGTATCCCTGGTATTTGCTCCTGTACTGGCAGCAAACGGCGGTATCCTGCTTGGCCTGTTCAAATAATTTTATAGTTAAGCTATAATCCACGCTGCTGCAGCATTAGCTGCAGCAGCTTTTTTGTTCTGTCGCACAAATTTGAAGCTGCTTAATTTTCAAATATTGTACGTTCGTAGGCAGATATTTTCTTTTAAAAAGAATGAGTGTAACACTAAAGTAAATTTAACGTAAAAACAAGATAGGATTAACAAAAATACTTGCACTGAATATCAATGCATGGTATAATGCAATTATGGTAAGGAGATTGAGATACTCTACTTTCCATTAATATTGCTTTATAAATCGCTGCAAAGGAAAAACCGGCAAAGGATGGCAGAGGAAACAAGGCAACTCTTGAGCGGAATTTGCGGGAGACTCCGGAAGGTGATTTGTAAAAATATAATATTAGCAGTCTGATAATACTGCTACATCCTGAGGAGGAAACTGAAATGAAAAAATCCTTAGTACTCGCAATGGCAATGGCACTGGGCGTAACCGCTTCTGCTTATGCTGCAAATCCGTTCTCTGACGTACCTGCTGGCCACTGGGCTTATGACAGCATCAACA
>NZ_FR892779.1 GCF_000434895.1 Phascolarctobacterium succinatutens CAG:287 | reverse complement strand
TTCATAATATATTCCTCCAAAAAATAACTTGCAGACATTTTCAGCTTTGCTGTTGATTTGATTTTATCATTATTGAGGAGGGTTAGCAAGCAAGCAGCTTGTACAATGTCAACAGATGAAAATACAATTTATCTGCTTTTGAAAAATCTGTTAACCGTTACGTCTTTCCTATTTTTTCTGCAGCTTAGCAACACTTTCCTCAGGCATCTGCATAGCCTCAGCAACATCAGCCACGCTCATGCCTTTAGCCAGCAGGCGTTTGGCAATAGCTTCATTCAGGCTTCCCTGCTCCTGCAACTCATGCAGATAGCTTGCACGAATTGCCATAGCCTCCTTTTCGACAGCAACCTTGTCACCGACAACCTGTTGAGCAATTTCATGGCAGATTTCATCCTTCAGCTTTTGGTAATGACCATCGAGAATACGGGTATCTGCAGGTGTGTGATTAACATAGCTTGCTCTGATAGGCATTTCATCATTCTCATTAGTGCTTTTATTGTGTAAAAGATACGCTCCCAGCTCATGTAAAACTTCTTCTTTTAAGGCTTGATAATGTGCATCTATAATACCGTAATCATCCATGTTATAATTCACGAAGCTTGACCTTATCGGCATTTCTGCATTTTCTGTATGCAGCTTGCTGCCGAGCAGACGCTCAACTATTCCTTTACGAATCTCGTTTTTCACTTCTTGTTGATTTTTCTTAAACTCTTCAGCCATAATATAAGCCTCCTTTTGACATCAGCAGCTATCATAACTGCTTTTGCGCACCAAGACAACAGTCTTCAAAGCAATTAATTATATATATCATTTAACTACTTTTTTCATCTGCTATTCTAGCACCATTCTGAATTGATTGCAAGAAAATTTAAGAATACATCTTTATTGTATTTAAAACAAAAAACTGCAGGCAGAACTTCTGCCCACAGCTTAAAAAACATATTAATCTTACTTCACCCGTGAATTGATTACATCAATAACAACAGTTCCGTACAAGCCCTTTGCGTCATAGAACTTTATTTTCCCCTGCTGCACATTTCGCTGCTTTAACTGCTCCGGTGAAAAATACAGCTCGGCACTCACTGACATCTGTCCCTTGTACTGCTTTATCATCTCGTCAGACGCCAGCTTTTTCCACAAGCCTTTCTTGCTGCTGCGCGACAGCAACAGCTGCAGGCCCTCGCCCTCGCAGCGCAGCTGCGCTTGCTTATCCTCCGGCAGCAGGCGTAAATATAAGGTATAGATATTAGGCTGCAGCAAATATTTCAGCTCGCCCTCCTTGCCCAGGTCTATCCGGCAATGCACCTCCTGCCCCCGCGCCAGCTTAGCACGGAAATAGTGCTTGTCATAATTATTTTCGCTGCGGAAAAACACCAGACCGACCATTACAGCCGCCATCAAAAGAAAGGCAGCTGCACGCTTCAACACTTGTTTATTCATGCTGCACCACCCCGCTATGATAACGTTTGTAAATTGCCTTCCCTGCCAAAAGCAGTAAAGCAACAATTCCCGGCGCGCAGTTCAAGCTGCAGCTGCCGCAAATACCTGTACAACCTGCTCCCTGCGTAGTAATGCCGCTGACGGGAATTCCCATTGCCGCAATAAAATTTATCAGCTTTGTTTTCATACGCGTTTCCTCCCGTAGCTGATAGCCTGCACCGGGCAAGCATGCTGACATACACCGCAGCAGATGCAGTTATGCTGGTTAATATGCGCTTTGCCTTCAGCAAGCTCTGCAGATTCCATCGGGCACTTCTTTTCGCACAAACCACAGCCTATGCATTGGTTTTTGTCTACCCGCATGCGCAGTACAAACGGCAGCCTGCAGCCTATGGCATGCATCAGTCCCTGCGCTGCACCTACCGGGCACAAAAAATTACAGAAGCCGCGTCCACCCTTAGTAAAGATACCAAAGACAAGCACCCACATAATTGCTGTCAGCAGCAGACTGGAGGTCAGCGAAATAAAGTAACCCTGCATATAGTAGTTGGCAAGTAAATCAAACAAAAAGAAATTGCAATAGGAGCATGCCAGAATACCGCCGAAAAAAGGCACCAGACAAAAGCCTGCCAGCATACCATAACGAATAGGCGCAATTTCTATATAACGGTGCCAGCTGATTTTAAATTTGGACGGCACCAGCTTCGACAGATATTCAGTAAACGCTCCTGCAGGACAAAGCCTGCCGCAAAAAACAGGCCCCAGGAAGAAGGCTGCCACCAAAAGCAGCAGGGTGCTAAGCATGCTGATGGATGTCAGCCGCCAAATTATTCCGTCTAAAATATGCTCTATCGGTATACGAAAGCAAAGGCCGTGAATACTCTGCGGCTGCCAGCTGCCGTAAAGCAAATAGAACAGGCAGCGCTGAAAGAGCGCTACCGGCGCATAAAACAATATAAAGCCAAGAGCATAGCCGGTTAAACGTTTAAGGTTATATAACATAGGCAATCACCTCGATAACAAATAGGGATAGGGTAACTCAAACACC
>NZ_FR892778.1:6199-37363 GCF_000434895.1 Phascolarctobacterium succinatutens CAG:287 | reverse complement strand
CGAAACTTATACCCCGCAGTCATTAGGCTGCGGGGTTTTCGTTTGTGTAAAAATCACAAAAAATTTACTTATTTACGCAGGCCTTAACATGATATAATAAGAGTAGTACTATACATACGAGGTGAATTGCATGAAAACATCTTTTAGAACCTTATTTTTGACCTTTGCTTTTACGATGCTTTGCACAGCAATGGCTTTTGCCTATAATCCTGGTCAGCGCACCATCCAGCTTTTGGGTGAGACCTTGAACAGTGATAAGCATCCTGTACATCTGGTTGTAACCCAGACCATTGATATGCGTGAGGTGCTGACGCCTGAAGCATATGCTAAGCTGCCGGCAGCACAGCAAAAGCGCACAAATCGTACGGAATATAATGAAGCTAATGGCATCAATGCTGAGCGCATCACTACTACCGATGGTGACGGCAAGGTAATCAAGGATACCGTTTCCTTTGTAAAGAACGGCTATTGGTATACCATTGACTATCTTAATAAAAACTATGACAGAGTTCCTGAGCTGCCGGGCATGAGCATGCCCTTTGCCGAAACCTTGATCAGCTGGTTCAATGTACGTCCGCAGGGTGGTAATGATGCAGCCACCGGCTATGATTATGATAAGATGACCAAGGGCACCAACAGCCTGAACTTCTATTATGCAAAGGACACCGCCGACTGGAAGGGCTACGAAGTAAGCTATCTGCCTATCTTCAAGGTTCTTGAGGTTTCCAATACCGTAGATGAGGCAACTGCCTTTGCTCTGCCGCCTGCAGATTTCAAGGCCGTTGCTAATCCTTCTATGCGTGCTTACGCTAACAGACTTTTGGAAAGACAGTAAGTCTGGTAAGCTGATTATATTTTTTCAAAGGGGGAATACTTATGTTTAAAAAATTATTAGTTTTGCTTTCTATGCTGGCTGCGCTGGCAATGAGCGCAGTAGCTTTTGCTGCACCTGCTAAAAGCCATCAGCAGATGGTTATTGATGCTGCACGTGCCGAGGTTCCTACTGCTGCTGTATTTTATGGCTACAAGGAAGAAGATGGCGAAGCTGTTCTGAACTTCCGCGATAATGATAATTATCTGGAATACGAGGTAGAAGTTGTTCTTGCAACTACCAAGGTTAAGGAAGTAGAAATTAAAGGCAGCAATATTGCCGGCAGCACGATGATGGTAAAAACTCCTGAGGATATCAGACAAATCGTTCTGGAAGCATATCCTGATGCTAAAAACATTGTCATTAAAACTGAAAAAGAGGGCAACAATGTACATTATGATGTAGAGTTCGTTACTGCAAGATATAAAGTAGAAGCTGACATGAACCCGGTAACCGGTGCATTTGCCAAGAGAGAGCTGGAATATTTCTAAGCCTAAGCAAAAAATCAGAGGCAGTCTGCGGACTGTCTCTTTTTTATGCTGCGGAAGAGTGCCATTTTGCGTCAAAACATTGCATATCAAAGCATATTATTGTAAAATATATTAGATACAGAGTTTTTAACGCACTAAATATATATGACGAGGAGCGATTTACGTGAGTACAAATTTAGAAGTCGGTATCGTTGGCCTGCCTAATGTAGGCAAAAGTACCCTGTTTAATGCTATTACCAAAGCTGGCGCAGAAGCAGCAAACTATCCCTTCTGCACAATTGAGCCTAATGTAGGCGTTGTTGATGTGCCTGATAAACGCTTAGATGTTCTGAGCGATATGTTTAAATCCAAAAAGATTGTTCCGGCAGCTATGCGCTTTGTAGATATTGCCGGTCTGGTAAAGGGTGCAAGCAAGGGCGAAGGCCTGGGCAATAAGTTCCTGTCCCACATCCGTGAGGTGGATGCTGTTGCCGAGGTTGTACGTTGCTTTGAGGATGGCAACATCACCCACGTTGAAGGCAGTATTGATCCTCTGCGTGATATTGATATCATCAACACTGAACTGTGCCTGGCTGATATGGAAACCGTTGAAAAGCGCCAGGAGCGCCTGGTTAAGCTGGCAAAAACCGGCGATAAAAAGGTTAAGCTGGAGCAGGCTGTAATGGAAAAGGTTATGGCCGGCCTGTCTGATGGTGTGCCGGCACGCCGCCTTGGTCTGACCGAGGAAGAGCAGGAGTTTTTGGACGAGCTGCATCTGCTGACCATGAAACCGGTTCTGTACATTACCAACGTTGCTGAGGGCGAGGTTGCTGATCCGTCCGGTAACGAGCATGTACAGGCTGTAAAGAAATATGCTGCAGAAGAAAATGCTGAGGTTATCGTTGTTTCCGCGAAGATGGAAAGCGAAGTTGCTGAGCTTCCGGAAGAAGAGGCTAAGGAATATCTGGAAATGGCAGGCCTGGAGGAAACCGGTCTGGACCGCCTGATTAAAGCAGGCTTCAAGCTGCTTGGCCTGATGACCTTCCTGACTGCGGGCGAAATGGAATCCCGTGCCTGGACTATTAAGCTTAACACTAAGGCTCCGCAGGCAGCAGGCAAAATCCATACCGACTTTGAGCGTGGCTTTATCCGTGCGGAAATCGTTTCCTTTGATGATTTGGTAGCCTGCGGCAGCAAGGCTGCAGCACGTGAAAAAGGCCTGGTTCGTCTGGAGGGCAAGGATTACGTTATGCAGGACGGCGACGTTGTTGAGTTCCGCTTCAACGTATAATTTATAACAGCGTAATATGCAATCTGAGCGCAGCAAGCGAAAGCGTGCTGCGCTTTTTGTGTAGCTATATATCATCTAAAAAAGATGCGCTGTAAGTTTGTGTAATTCAAACTGCAAAGATATGCAAACCAAAAGTTTGTAGAATTGATTCTATAGCATCGACAGATTTTCTGTTGGCTGAATAGGGGTTTTTGTATAGGGATATGGTATAATAATGTAAAAATACGAATATGTTTATTGGAGGTGCGGAGATGTACGAACAGATTGTAGCTTGGTGGCAGACGAAAAATATTCAGACGGATGCAGACTTAGAAGAAGCATTTAACGGGCATGTAATTTCTTTTGCATATAACTCCGGTAATATTGAAAATCCTAATGTAACCTATCATGATACACGCGAAATTTTTGAGCATGATGGCGTTACAAGCTATACCGGCGATATCCGTACCTTGTTTGAGATTCGCAATGCCAAATTAGCTAATGAGTATTTTTTTGCAGCGTTTAATGAGCGTAAGCCTATTGATGAAAATTTGATAAAAGAAATCCAAAAACGCCTGACGCTCAATACTTATGATCCTTTGCGCTGGAAAAAAGGAGAACGGCCCGGGGAATATAAAAAGGGCGATTATGTAACAGGTAAGAATGAGACCGGTGCCTGGCAGGAGGATGTGCCGGACGAAATGCAGGAGCTTATAGGAGATATTGCCGATGTTGACGATAAGAATGCGTTAACGGCAGCAGCCTTTTTTCATGCTAAGTTTGAAAATATCCATCCGTTTGCCGATGGCAATGGGCGTACAGGACGCTTGGTGATGAATTATCTGCTGGTTATACATAATCATCCGCCGATTGTTATCCATCAGGAGGATAGAAAGGCGTATTTTGACGCGCTGGAGGCGTGGGATGAAGAGCAGAACCTGCAGCCGTTGAAGGATTTTTTGCGGGCGCAGACGGTTAAAACGTGGGAGAAGCAGGTGCTCAGGAGAAGAAGATAGAGGCGAATATGTACTTAGTTATTTGCAAAATCAGTGAAGTTTTTGTATAAAATAAAAAGAGAGGGCTACCGATAGGCGGTTCTCCAAAGCATTTAGCTAAAAAATAGCTGTCACGGTTTGGAGGTAAGGATGGCTATTTTTTTGCGCGAAGAATTTCGATACAGATTTTAATGTAGCCGAAAATAATCATGATGATATTACAGGTTTGTTTGCAATTTACGATTTTTATGTCTATAAGAACTAGCGTTGAAAAACGCAATGATCAATTATTTTTACGTAATGGGTTTAAAACTCATGGAAAATATAATTTTTCACTAATTAAGAAGCAAGCTATTACTTTAGACGATATTGAACTCATAGCATGTTCTGATGCAAAATATAATGACAGAGAC
Organism: Phascolarctobacterium succinatutens CAG:287; assembly: GCF_000434895.1. Taxonomy (GTDB): domain Bacteria; phylum Bacillota; class Negativicutes; order Acidaminococcales; family Acidaminococcaceae; genus Phascolarctobacterium_A; species Phascolarctobacterium_A succinatutens_A. Next base: position 33,344 of record NZ_FR892778.1, on the reverse strand, counting down.
GAAAATAAGATGAAAGGAGTTCATTTTTTCGTTGATGATTATCGTTTTGAAAACGTTTATAACAATCCGGATAGAACATTGGGTAAGTATTCGCAGTATCGATTTCTTCTTTCGCCTGACTTTTCTATGTATGCAGAAATGAATTCATGGAGACAAATTGAAAGTGTAGCTAAAAATCGTTGGTGTGGCGCTTTTTGGCAAGAACATGGATTAATAGTTATTCCTACAATTTCTTGGAGTGATGCATTGAGTTATGACTTTTGTTTTGATGGCGTAGAACAAAATTCTGTAGTTGCTATAGGAATGATTGGTTGTAAAACTGATAAGAGGGCATTTATGAGTGGGTATAATGAGATGCTGAACAGAATCCATCCAGAAGCAGTTATTTGTTTCGGTACACCTTTCCAAGAAATGCAGGGAAACCTCATTCCAGTAGATTATATGAAATCCAGAAAGGTGGTACGGTAACATGGGTGGAAGAGGTTCGTATGCAGCAGGTAATAATGTTGAGTATACTTATAAAACGGTAGGGATGGTCGATGGGGTAAAAATTTTACAAGGAATAGGCAATAAGCATGGACTTCCTGAGTCTTCTCATAGCAGTGAGGCTTACATAAAGTTAAAGCCAGATGGAACATTTCATGAGATGCGTTTTTACAATAAAGAACATGTTTTGTATATGGAAATAGCATATCATCCAGAACAGGCTTTGACAGGGAATCGACATACTCCGATTTTGCATTACCATTTGTATGATGATAAATTTAGTAAAAATTCAACGGGACCTTTTCATAGAACAAAGGCGAAAGTTTTGTCTAAGGAAATGAAACAAAAATACAATAAGTTCTTTGTGGGGGTGGAATAGTATGGTTGGTGGAACTCCTAATGAATTTTTGAACAGGATCTATTCTTGCCAAGATACAGTTTATATTTATGATGGCATCAAATATTGGTTTCAAGGATATATGCCAGATGATAAATCTGTGCATATGGAAATCATTCAGTACCAGCCACCGAGTGATAAGGAGATTTGGTGTCATGATGGGAAAACTATAGAAGAATGTTATCAGGCATTCATTGATGCTCCGATTTTTGGAGGTAAAACATTTTGGGACGCTGAACAAGACGTTCAATGGGTTGATGATTAATAAATTTCTTAGAAGCTAGAATAAAAATCTTCAAAATTAAAATTTAAAACTTGCGTTGTGTATGTTGGTGTAGTATAATATACGCACTAATAGGGGTATATGTTTGCGGACATATACTTGAGAGAGTCGGAGAAATCCGGCTTTCTTTATTTTATAGCATAATTCTAGAGGCTTTTGAAGTGTTGAGCTTTGAAAGCCTTTTTTCTTTTGTCAATTTGTACGCGCTGTATTATAATTATTGTAAAGAAAAATTTTAGTAGGTCGAGTGGACGAATTAAGATAGAGAGCGGGAGGAAATGTATGCCGACTTTAAACTGGATTGGAAAAGACAAGGTGCTGAACCACCATTTGGAAGTGCCTTTTCATGTGCTGGAAAGGCAGTACAGCTTTGATGAAGCAGGCAAGCATGAAGAAGATAACGGCAGCGAGAACATGATTATTCATGGTGACAATTTGCTGGCGCTTAAGTCGCTGCTGCCCAAGTATGAGGGCAAGATTAAATGTATTTATATTGATCCGCCGTACAATACAGGCAATGAAAACTGGGTGTACAATGATAATGTTAATGATCCGCAGATACAAAGATGGCTGCATCAGGTTGTAGGCAAAGAGGGCGAGGATTTGTCTCGTCATGATAAATGGCTGTGCATGATGTATCCGCGCCTTAAGCTTTTGCAGCGCCTGCTTGCGGATGACGGTGTTATTTTTATTAGTATTGATGTATTTGAGTATGCCCATCTAAAATGCATAATGGATGAAATTTTTGGAATAGCTAATTTTCGTAATTGTATAGCTGTGCGAAGAGGAATAAAGAATGTACAGGCGCAGTTTGAAGAGGTACAAGCATTATCTTTAGGACATGAATATATTTATCTTTATTCTAAAAATACGCACGCTAAACTTCCTAAGTTATCAAAGCCATTAGAATTAGCAAAAGCTGGTAAGTGGGATACTTTTTGGCGCGGAACTGATAGACCAACGATGCGTTACAGAATTTTTGATGCATTACCAACTTCTGGACAATGGAGATGGGAAGAAAATAGAACGCGTAAGGCAATGAAAAATTACGAGATATATATAGCACAATATGCAGATAAAATATCAATAGATGATTTTTTTATTGAGCATTTAATGGCAACAAATGAAAAATTAGATTTTGTAAGAAAAAACGAAAATGGAGTTATTCAATATTATGTGCCACCACAGACAGGAAAACTTTTGAGTGATAATTGGATGGACATTTTACTTTCAGGTTCTTTTGCCGGATTTGATACAGAAAAAAATGTTTTGCTTATACAACGTATAATCGATTGGATAGTTCGTCCTGGAGAAATTATACTCGACTCTTTCGCAGGCAGTGGTACAACTGCTCACGCTGTGTTGAATATGAATAAAGCAGATGGCGGTAACCGTAAATTTATCTGCATCGAGATGATGGATTATGCAGATACGATTACAGCAGAGCGTGTTAAGCGTGTGATTAATGGTTATGGTGAGGGAAAGAAAGCTGTGGATGGCACCGGTGGCAACTTCAGCTACTATGAATTAGGCGAGCCGCTGCTTGTAGATGATAAACTCAATAATGCTGTGAGCACCGAAAAAATCCGTGAATATATATACTATATGGAAACAAAACAGGCGCTGCCGGAGGCAGCTGCCGAAGAACCGATGCTTTTAGGCGTGTATCATGGAGCAGCCTACTACTTTAACTACGAAAAAGACGCAAGCACTACGCTGAATGCTGCTTTCTTGAAGAGCATCAAGACGCAAGCGGAAGCCTATGTTATTTACGCTGATACCTGCGTTCTTTCAGAAAATAAATTGCAGCAGTTCCATATTACATTTAAAAAGATTCCGCGTGACATCGCAAGGCTGTGAGGGTAAAAACATGGAATTAAAAAATTACCAGAAAAAAGTTATAGCGGATTTGCAAAACTATCTACACTCATTAAAGCAGAGCGCCAATCTTGCGGAAGCCTGGAAGAATTATTGGCAGACAAAGGATATTAGCGTAGGCAACGGCGGTGTCCCCACTTATAAAGATAATATTCAGGGTGTGCCTGCTGTCTGCATGAAGGTTCCTACCGGCGGCGGCAAAACCTTTCTTGCCTGCAGTGCTATCAAGCATATTTTTGATTTTATGCCGGCAGAAAAGCCTAAGCTTGTAGTTTGGCTTGTGCCGTCAGATCCTATTTTGGAGCAGACTTTAAAAAATTTGTCCAATCCGGACCATCCCTACAAGCAAGCTTTAGACAGAGATTTTGGCGGACGCGTGCAGGTGCTGAACAAAGCTATGCTGCTTAACGGTCAAGGCTTTTCGGCAGATTCGGTGCAGCATATTTTAACCATTTGTGTATTGAGCTTTGATTCCTTGCGCATTAATTCCGGACGCAGATATGACAGGAAAATTTATCAGGAAAACAGTAATCTGGCAGATTTTGCTGCCTTCTATAAAAATGATGAAGTTCTGCTGGAAGGTACTCCGGAAACAGCACTGATTCAGGTGTTGCGTCATTTGCGTCCAGTGACGATTGTTGACGAAAGCCATAATGCAATTTCTGCTTTGAGTGTAGAAATGCTCAATAATATCTATCCCTCATTTATTTTAGAATTAACTGCCACACCTAAAAGCAACAGTAACGTTGTGTCGTATGTTGATGCAAGGGAACTGAAAAAGGAAAATATGGTAAAGCTTCCTGTTATAGTTTATAAACGTAACAGCCGTGAAAGCGTTATTGCCGATGCTATTCAGTTGCGTGGAAAGCTGGAGCAAAAGGCGCTGGAAGAGGAAGCAGTTACCGGCAATTATATACGTCCTATCGTACTTTTTCAGGCACAGCCAAGGAGTAACGATGATAACACTACCTTTGATAAAATAAAACATTTGCTTTTGGAAATTGGTATTCCGGAAGAAGAGATAGCTATCAAAACCGGTGAGAAAAATGATTTGAAAAATGTAGACTTGCTGAGCAAAGCTTGTGCAGTACGCTATATCATTACGGTTAATGCGCTGAAAGAGGGATGGGACTGTCCGTTTGCGTATATTTTGGCTTCGCTGGCAAACAAAACATCTGCTGTTGATGTAGAACAGATTTTAGGCCGTGTGCTGCGTCAGCCTTATACAAGACAGCATCAACATTTTTTACTGAACTCTTCTTATGTTTTGAGCTGTTCTAATGACTTCCGTAATACCTTGGACAGTATCGTCAAGGGGTTGAATGGTGCCGGTTTCAGCCGAAAGGATTACCGTGTAGGCGGGGAGGAAGAGGTTCCTGCAAAAGAGCAGCAACCACAGCCTCAACCTCAGCAGGAGGAACTTTTCAACAACAATGAGAATGCTGTTGAGAACAACAATGATGATGATTTCACGGATATCACGCCGGAAAATATTAAGGAACAAATCGATAATACTGATGAGCAAAGTCAGTCTTTGACAGATATGGAAAACCAGGCAGAGCAGCAGACGCAGAAGTATACTGAAGAAACTTCCGGGGAAAATTTTATGGGAGGAACTGAAGCACAGATGCAGCACAGATTTAAAATCAGAACAGAAAATATTGAATCAGCTAAAGCTTTACGATTGCCTAAATTCTGTATCAAGGCAGATTTTGGTTTGTTTGATGATGGTGCGTTTAACTATCTTGAACCGGAAAATTTACTGGAAGGCTTCCGCTTAACCGGACAAGATGCAAATGTTAATTTCAAATTAGCTTCTGGCGAAATGTATTCTGTTGATATTGCGCAAAGCGGTGAAGCGGTGCCGCAATATCGCATGGTTACAGACAGCGATAAGAAAAAATTGCGTGAATATCTGGACAGCCTGCCGCAGGAAAGACAAATTGCTACCTGTATAGATGCAATCTGTGCCGTAATCAATCGCAAAAATGCTTATCGCAGCACGGACATCAGAGATTACGTGAAACGTGTAATAGATGGTTTGCATAGTGATGATTTGTTGGCAATGCTTACGGCTAAAGAAACTTATGCGAAAAAGATTCAGGAAAAAATTGATAAGCTGGCAGCTGTTTATAAGCAGAAAAGATTCATGCAGCTTTTGGATGAAGGCGAAATTGAATGCTGTGAGCGTTACGAAGTGCCTGATTTTATAACACCGCTTGATTTTACTGATGCTTTGCCTAAATCGCTTTATGAAGCAGAAAAAAATGACATGAATGAGTACGAGCATAAGGTACTGGATGTTATTATCGGTCAAAGCAATATTGTATGGTGGCATAGGATTATAGAACGCCAAGGGTTCTGTATTAATGGTTTTATAAATCATTATCCAGATTTTCTTGTGTTGACGAAAAATAGCAAAGTACTTTTGATTGAAGCAAAAGGAGATCACTTGGCGAACGATGATAGCGAAAATAAGCTGCTTTTAGGACGAAAATGGCAGGAAGCTGCAGGTCGTGACTATCGTTATATGATGGTTTTTGAGAAAAAAGAATTCCAGCATGATGGTGCTTATACGCTGGACGAATTTGCAGAAGTGATTAAAAAGTTGTAGCTCATTGCAACCTGAGCGCAGCAAGCGAAAGCGTGCTGCGCTTTTTGCTGTTGGGAGGCGCTGGAGCAGCGTACAAAGGCAAATAAACAAAAATTCTTTTCCCATGAGCACGTAAAGTGTGATAAAATAGAATAGATATACTATGACTACGAGGTGAAGCGAATTGGTAAAGGTAATTGCTATTGCCAACCAGAAGGGTGGTGTTGGCAAGACTACTACGGCGGTAAATCTGGCTGCGTGCCTGGCGGCGCTGGAACGCAAGGTACTTTTGATTGACAGTGATCCGCAGGGAAATGCTACCAGCGGCTTTGGCTTTGATAAACGTGATATTAAGCAATGCATTTATGATGCGATTATCAGTGAAGTACCCATGCAGGATGTAATTAAGCATACAGCCTATAAAGGACTGGACCTGGTGCCTGCTACTATCCAGCTTGCCGGTGCGGAAATAGAGCTTGTTTCGCTGATGAACCGTGAAGGACGTTTGAAAAACTCTCTGGAAAGAGTAAAGCATAATTATGATTACGTTATTATTGATTGCCCGCCGTCACTTGGCCTGCTGACAATCAACGGCCTGACAGCTGCCAGCTCGGTAATGATTCCGATTCAGTGCGAATTTTATGCGCTGGAGGGCGTTACTATGCTGATGAACACGATTCAGCTGGTACAGCGTAACCTGAACCCGGCATTGAAGCTGGAGGGTGTGCTGATGACTATGTATGACAGTAGAACAAACCTGTCGCAGGATGTTGTGAACGAGGTACAGAAGTACTTCAAAACAAAAATGTATCAGACGATTATTCCGCGTAACGTGCGCCTGAGTGAAGCACCCAGCCACGGACAACCGGTTATCGACTATGACAGCAAATCTAAGGGTGCGCAGGTGTATATGGACTTTGCGCGTGAGGTGATTGAGGATGAGTAAGAAGGGCGGCTTAGGCAAGGGTCTGGGCGCAATTTTCGGCGAAAATACCAGTCCTGCCGTAGAAAAGGCGCAGGAGCCTGCAAGTGCTGCACAGGAGCTGCTTATTAAAAATATCGCAGCGAATCCGTATCAGCCGCGCTGCAACTTTGATGAGGAAAAGCTGCAGGAGCTGGCTGCTTCTATTAAGGAGTTTGGCGTTGTTCAGCCGGTAGTGGTGCGCAAAAAGGGCAGAAGCTACGAGCTGGTGGCAGGCGAACGCCGTCTGCGTGCCGCAGGCTTAGCCGGACTTACCAAGGTGCCTGCTATCGTTAAGGATTATGACGATGCCAAGATGATGGAAATTGCGCTGATTGAAAATATTCAGCGCCATGACCTGAACCCGATTGAAGAAGCGCAGGGCTTACGCCGCCTGATGCAGGAATTTAAGCTGACGCAGGAGCAGACTGCAGAAAAGGTAGGCCGCAGCCGCAGTGCCGTGACTAATATTCTGCGCCTTCTGAACCTGCCGGAGCAGGTACAGAAGCAAATTATCAACGGCGTGCTGACGATGGGCCAGGCTAAGCAGCTTTTGGGATTGCCGAAACCGGAGCAGATGTGCGAGGTGGCTGAGGCGATTATCGCCAACGGCTGGAGCTCACGCATGACGGAAGAGGTTGTGCGTAAGCTGAAGGAAGGCAAGAAGCTGAAGATTGTCCGTGAGCTTATCGAGGAAGAAGCCAAAAATAAGGATAATAAGGAAAAGAAGCCTAAGCGTGAGCCTACCGAGAATGATATTTTTTGCCATGATTTTGAACAGCGTCTGGTAGAGTTTTTGGGTACTAAGGTTAAGGTTGTGCCTAAGTTAGATGAGCAGGGACGCCAGGGCGGTACCATTCACATTGAATATTATTCCGCTGAGGACCTGGAGCGTATCTATGAGGTGCTGCAGCAGGGACGCCATGAGGATAAGCCGCATAACGGCGAACCTAAGCGTTTGAATGTGTGATTTCAGACGTTTGACAGTGAGATGAAAAAACGGCCTTCAAGGGCCGGTAATTTAGATAAGCGTTGGTATGAGGGGGCTTTTATTGATGGAACAGGCCAATCTTTTGGTTAATACACATTCGGCAGCAATTATTATTGTTCTGTTGCTTATTGTGTTGGTTGCGTTGGGTATGTGCTTTAGTCTGCAGGGCAGACTGAATAAGCTGCAAAAAAAATATGACTTCTTTACTCAGGGCAAGGAAGCCAACATTGACGTTGTCCTGACAGACACGCTGCAGGAGCTGCGTACGGTGCAGAATGAGCTGGCAGTTTTGCAGGACGAGCATCAGAAGCTGCATGCACAGGTGCAGAACTGTCTGCAGAATATTAAGATTGTGCGTTATGATGCCTTTGACGCTATGGGCGGTGAAATGAGCTATTCGCTGCTGCTTACGGATGCGAATAATAAGGGTATTATTATGACCAGCATTTACGGCAGAGAGGAAAGCCGTTGCTTTGCTAAGGATATCGATAATGGTAAGTCCAGCTATCCGCTGGCAGAGGAAGAGCAAAGACTCTTGTAATTTAAATAATGATAGTGTAAGAAAAATCCCGACAGGCTGCTGTCGGGATTTTTTGCTTTCAATTTTACCATTTAAGTATGGGTTTTTAAGCGCCCTCGAACAGCCTCAGCAGAATAAACATGCTCTCTCCGAAGCAGAGGTAGCGCACCCAGGTGCGGGGATAAACAAAGCCTTCCTCGTCCTCGTCATAGGCACCGCTGATACGGGCGTGAATAGCGAGGGATTCCAGTGCTGCAATCACAAGCAGCAGAAAACCTGGGGTCCAAGTATTGTCGTGCAGCATCAGCCAGATGCAGTATAACAGGAAGAATACATCCAGCAGAAAGTAAATTATAAAAGTGGTGGCACTGCCGTCGATAATAATGACCTGCTTGCGTCCGGGGTTGGCACGGCGCTCATCTAAGATTCGGGAAAAGCGTTGCAGCAGATAGGCGATTCTGCGGGAATGAATGAAATGAAACATGCGCACGCACAAGAAAAATAAAGCAATAAAGTTCATAAATACCTCTCATTCTATAAATAGTCTTGCTTATATTTGTAAAGCAAGTAATTCTTATGCATTATATTATACACTATCTGCAGGCAGAGTGCTATAAAGGCAGCAAGAAGACACAAAAGCTACAAAGTTTGTATGGAAAGCACAAAAATACTAAAACGGCAAACGTGAAAATTGAAAACATAAAAAATGTATCAGTTTATGTGTAAAATTCTCATGTATACAATGAACATGAAAAAATTCGTTGACAAAAGTGTAATACAACGGCTATAATTGGTTACATAAAGTTGCTGGGATAGTGGTTGAATCTGAGAACACTCCCGGTACTGTGTTTTATATTTTATTTTTAAGGGAAAGAAGGACTCAAAATGAAAAAATGGAAGAAATTAGCATCTGCAGCTATGGCTGCTATGATGTGCGCCGCATTGCTCACAGGCTGTGGCGGAGAAAAGAAACAAGCTGATACCGGAGATACTATTAAGGTTGGTGCAGCATTCGAATTAACCGGTAATGTTGCTAACTATGGTAAATCCATTAACGAAGGCTTCAAGCTGGCTGTAGACGAACTTAATAAAAACGGCGGCGTGAACGGTAAAAAAATCAGCGTAGTTGAAAGCGATAACAAATCCGAGCCGGCTGAATCCGGTAATGCTGTAACCAAGCTGATTACCCAGGATAAGGTAGTTGCAATTGTCGGACCTGCAACCAGCGGTTGCGTAAACGCTGCAACTCCTATCACCACTGCAAATAAGATTCCTCATATTGCTCCGGCTGCTACCGCACCGAGCATTACCGTAGAAAACGGCAAGGTAAAGGATTTCGTATTCCGTGCCTGCTTTATCGACCCGTTCCAAGGTCAGGTAATGGCAGTATTTGCCGATAAAACTCTGAAGGTTAAAAACGTAGCTATTTTCTACGATTCCTCCAGTGACTATTCCAAAGGCTTAGCAGAGGTATTCCAAAAAACCTTGGAAGGCAAGGGTGGCAAAATTGTTGCTAAGGAAGCTTTCCTGGGCAAGGACGTTGACTTCAAATCCGCTCTGACTAAACTCAAAGCATCCAATCCGGAAGCAATCTATGTTCCCGGTTACTACGAAGAAGTTTCCAAGATTATCAAACAAGCTCGCGAAATCGGCATCACCTGCCCGATGCTGGGCTCCGATGGCTGGGAAAGCCCGAAGCTTGCTGAAATCGCCGGTAAAGATGCTCTGAAGGGTTGCTACTATGTAAGTGCCTTCAATGCTAAAGACCAAGACAAATCCGTTCAGGACTTCATCAAGAAATTCAAAGAGAAATACCAAAAAGATCCTGATATCTTCGCAATGCAGGGCTACAATGCAGGCCTGATTCTGGCAGATGCTCTGAAACGTGCAGGCTCCACTGATGGCACCAAACTGGCTAAAGCAATTGCTGAAACCAAAGACCTGCCGGTTGCAAGCGGCAAGCTTACCTTTGATGCTAACCACAACCCGGTAATGCCTGCTCTGATTATCGGTCTGGAATCCGGTACTCCGACTCTGGTTGAAAAAATCAGCCTGTAATTGTTAACAAAAAAATAAACATAAAAAATTCTACAAGTAAATATCAGAAAGTACAACAAGACTTCTATTCCATGGGTTATTTATTAAGTTAGACCGGGCGCGTCTACTAGATGCGCCCTCTATAAAAAATATATTTTATTTATTTATTTCTGAGGGGGAATAAACCATGAAAAGAGTAACTAAATTGTTATCTGTACTAGCAGCCGGCGCTGTATTTATGAGCGCGCTGACCGGTTGCGGAGGCGGCTCTAAAGGAGCTGACGGCGATACCATTAAGGTAGGCGGCCTGCTGGAAATGACCGGCGGCAGCGCATCCTTCGGTATTTCCGGTAAAAACGGCATCGACCTGGCACTGAAAAAAATAAATGAAAAAGGTGTGCTGGGCGGCAAAAAACTTTCGTTAGTTGTTGCTGATACCAAATCTGAAGCCTCTGAAGCAACTAACGGTATGCAAAAGCTGATTTCTCAGGATAAGGTTGTAGCAGTAATCGGTCCTAACCAATCCTCTGCTGTAATCGCATCCGGTGCAATCAATAATGGTGCTAAGGTTGTAGATATTACACCTATGGGCACTAACCCGGACGTTACTGTTGATCCTAAAACTAAACAGGTTAAACCCTACAGCTTCCGTACCTGCTTTATTGATCCGTTCCAGGGTACTGTAATGGCAAGCTTTGCTTCTAATGAACTTAAAGTGAAGAGGGCTGCTATCTATATCGATAATACAAGTGACTATGCTAAAGGTCTGGCACAGTTCTTCAAAGAGAACTTTGTTAAAAACGGCGGTCAGGTTGTAATTGAAGAAGCATATCTGCAAAAGGATACCGACTTCAAATCTACTTTGACAAAAATCAAAGCTGCAAAACCTGATTTCATCTACATCCCCGGTTATTACCAGGAGGTTGGCCTGATTGTTAAACAAGCTCGTGAGATGGGCATCAACGTTCCTATGGCAGGTGGCGACGGTTGGGACAGCGCTAAGCTTCCTGAAATTGCCGGCAAAGCTGCTCTGGAAAACACCTTCTTCTCCAGCCTGTATTCTCCGGACGATACCTCTGATCTGAACAAAGAATTCGTAGCTGAATACAAAAAAGCCTACAACACCAACCCGGATGTATTTGCAGCATTGGCATATGATTCCACTCTGCTGGTTGCTAAAGCAATCGAAGATGCAGGCAGTGCCGATCCGGCTAAAATTGCTGAAGCAATGGCTAAGATTAAAGGCTTCAAGGGTGTATCCGGTGAAGTAACCTTTAACGAAGAGCACAACCCGATCAAGAGTGCTGTAATTATCGAACATAAAGATGGCAAACAAACCTTTAAAACTAAAGTTAATCCCTGATAGTTTACATTAGTAGTTAATCTGATTCAATCAACGAGGCTGTTGTTTTGCGTAGCAACAGCCTTTTCCTTTAAGTAAGCGTGTCCCGCTTACACAAATCTTTGAAATCTCTAGGGAGGTAAATTATGGAGACTTTTATCCATCAGTTTTTTCAGCAGCTGATAAATGGTGTATCTCTCGGCAGTATCTACGCATTGATCGCCTTGGGTTATACCATGATCTACGGCATCATTAAGCTGATAAACTTTGCTCATGGCGATATTTATATGTTGGGTGCCTATTTTGGCTTTTTCGCTACTACCCAATTAGGCTTGCCGTTTATCCCGGCAATTCTTTTCTCGATGGCAGGCGCTGCTATCGCAGGTATTATTATTGAACGTGTTGCCTACCGCCCCATGCGTAATGCACCGCGTATCGCAATTTTGATTACTGCAATCGGCGTATCCTTCTTCCTGGAATACAGCATGATTCTGCTGGTTTCTCCGCAGCCGAGAACCTTCCCCGCTGTATTCGGCGCTACAGTATATCATCTTGGACCACTGGTTGCTAACAGTCAGCAGATTGTTATCCTGTTGAGTGCAATTATTTTGATGGCTGTTCTTACCTATATCGTAAACAAAACCAAAGCAGGCAAGGCTATGCGTGCTGTATCCTATGATGCTGACGCTGCAAGGCTGATGGGCATCAACATTGACCGTGTAATTTCCACTACCTTTGCGCTTGGCAGTGCTTTGGCAGCAGCAGGCGGCGTGCTGGTAGGTGTTTACTATAACTCTATTGATCCGCTGATGGGCATGATGCCCGGTCTTAAAGCCTTCGTTGCCGCCGTTCTTGGCGGTATCGGCATTATCCCCGGTGCTATGATCGGCGGTATTATCCTGGGCGTTGTAGAAGCAATGGTCAGCGGCTTTATTTCCTCCACCTTCCGTGATGCGGCAGCATTCGGTATTTTGATTATTATCTTACTTTATAAACCTTCCGGCTTATTAGGCAAGAACGTTCGTGAGAAAGTCTGAGGTGACATGGTATGAATGCAATTAGAAAATTTGATTTAAAAGCCATAGTTGCCTGCGTTATCGTTTTTGGTATCGTACAAGGCCTGCTCTTTGGCGAAATCATCGGTCCCTTCTGGGAGCTGAACATTATACTTATCTGCATCAACATTATTCTTGCAGTCAGCCTGAACCTGATTAACGGCTATACCGGTCAGTTCTCTATCGGTCATGCCGGCTTTATGGCAGTTGGCGCTTATACCAGTGCTATTATGACGGTTAAGCTGGGTATGCCCTTTGAAGCAGGTCTGGTTGTAGCAACCCTGGCCGCCGGCCTGTTGGGCTTTTTGATTGGCTTGCCGACGCTGCGTCTTGATGGTGACTATCTGGCAATCGCCACCTTGGGCTTAGGCGAAATTATCCGTATCTGCATCCTGAACATTGATTATGTCGGCGGTGCATCCGGTTTGATGGGCATTCCCCGTATGACCAATTTCGCGTATACCTTCTGGATTATGATAGCGATTATCTTCTTCATTAAGAACTTTAAAAACTCTTCCTATGGCCGTTGCTGCCTGGCAATCCGTGAAAACGAAATTGCGGCAGATACCATGGGTATCAACACTACTAAATATAAAGTAATGGCTTTCACCTTCGGTGCTGCTTTTGCCGGTACTGCAGGCGCACTCTTCAGCCACTACTTCTTCCTGGCGCATCCTGCGTCCTTCACCTTCATGCGTTCCTTCGATATCCTGACCATGGTTGTTTTAGGCGGTCTTGGTTCTATGACCGGTGCGATTACCGGTGCAACCTTGCTGACCTTCATTTCCGCTTATTTGTCGGATTACCCGGAATGGCGTATGATTATCTATTCTGTTACTATGATTATCCTGATGCTGTACCGTCCGCAAGGCTTGCTTGGCAGCAAGGAATTGAGCTTGAAAATGTTTAAATTAGGAGGTAAGGACAATGGCAGAACTGCTGAAGGTAGATAATGTATCCATGGTTTTCGGCGGCCTGCGTGCCGTTTCCAATCTTTCCATGCATATCGACGAGGGAGAACTGATTGGCCTTATCGGTCCTAACGGCGCCGGCAAGACAACAGCCTTCAACATGATTACCGGTGTATATACACCGACCGAAGGCAAGGTATATTTTAACGGTCAGCAAAGCAGCGGTAAAAAATCTTACCAGGTTACGCAGATGGGCATGGCGCGTACATTCCAAAATATCCGCCTGTTCTCCGAGCTGAGCGTTATCGATAATGTAAAAATTGCTTATAATATGCACGTAACCTATAATCTGGCTGATGCTATCGTCCGTGATGGCAAATATCTCAGTGAAGAAGAATATATTACACAAAAGGCTCTTGATTTGCTGAAAATCTTCCATCTGGAGGAAGAAGCACATGAGGTAGCAAAGAACCTGCCTTATGGCAAGCAGCGTCGTCTGGAAATTGCGCGTGCTCTGGCTACCGAGCCGAAGCTGCTGCTGTTGGATGAGCCTGCTGCCGGCATGAACCCGCAGGAAACCAAAGAGCTGATGGAAATGATTCGCTGGATTCGTAAGGAATTCAATCTTTCCATCCTGCTGATTGAGCATGATATGGGCTTGGTAATGGGTGTCTGCGAGCGTATTTACGTACTGGAATACGGCATGAAGATTGCCGAAGGTACTCCGGAAGAAATTAAACACAACAAGCGCGTTATTGAAGCATACTTGGGCGAGGAGGTTATCAACTGATGTTAACTGTTGAAGATATCAATGTATATTATGGCGCAATTCACGCTATCAAAGGTATCAGCCTCGATGTTCCAGATGGTGAAATCGTAGCGCTGATCGGTTCCAACGGTGCCGGTAAATCTACCACATTGCGCACCATTTCCGGTCTGATGAAACCGAAGACCGGTAAAATCTTATATGAAGGTCATGATATTGCCGGTGTACCGGCGCATAAAATTGTCGGCATGGGCCTGTGCCAGGTTCCTGAGGGCCGTCATGTTTTTGCCAATATGACTGTTCTGGAAAACCTGGAGTTGGGCGCTTATCTGCGTAAGGATAAGGATGGAATTGCCAAGGACATGGATGATGTCTTTAAAAAATTCCCGCGTCTGCTGGAACGTAAGGATCAGCTTTCCGGTACGCTTTCCGGTGGCGAGCAGCAGATGCTGGCTATGGGCCGTGCGCTGATGAGCCGTCCTAAGCTGCTGCTGCTGGACGAGCCTTCTATGGGTCTTGCCCCCTTGCTTGTAAAGGAAATTTTTAATATAATAAAGGAAATCAACGAGAGCGGTACTACCGTTCTGTTGGTTGAACAGAACGCTAATATGGCGTTGTCCATCGCTGATAAGGCATACGTTTTGGAAACAGGACGTATTACTCTGAGCGGCACAGCCAAAGAGCTGGCAAGCAGCGAGGCTGTTCGCAAAGCATACCTTGGCGGCTGATTGATATACGAATTCGTCGGGTTGCTTCATAGCTGCCTTAAAGTGAAAAGGATTATATTAAAATGATTGTGGTCTATAGTCAAAGGAGGTAAAACTCATATGTTAGTAAAAGATATTATGACTGAACCTGTTGTTACCATACGTGAGGATCAATCTATTTTGGAAGCACGCGAAATTATGCGTGGCAAAAGGCTGATAAGCCTGCCGGTTGTAGATGATATGCAGCGTGTACGCGGCATTATTACCAGTGATGATATCGGCAAAGCTTCTCCCAGTGACAGCAGCACCCTTTCCCGTTATGAGGCTAATTATCTGCTGGGACGTCTGAAGGTTAAAGACGTTATGAAACGTAGCGTTATCAGCGTTGAAGCGGATGATACTATCGAATATGTTGCTTACAAACTGTATAAATACAGAGTTAATGCTCTGCCGGTTGTTAATCAGGAGAATAAGCTTTGCGGTATTGTTTCTCGCAGTGATATCTTCCGTTCTATCGTAGAAATTATGGGTATGAACCGCAACTGCCTGCGTATTACTATCGAAGCACCCGATAAAGTTGGTGTTGTTGCGGAAATCTCCAACATTATGAAGGAAGACGGCATTAATATTATTTCTCTGGTTACCAAGCAAAATGGTGATGGTACTGCTGAAGTTACCATTCGTGCCGCTCTCAATAATAATGGTATGGATATCATTGAGCAAATCCGTGAAGCCGGCTATGAGGTCAGCGACGTAATGACTTTGGACGGTATTGAATAATGCTTTCCGGTAAGGATGTTAATGTAGGCGATATCGTCAAAATGAAAAAGGCTCATCCCTGTGGCAGTGATGAGTGGGAAATTACCCGCACGGGTATGGACTTTGGTATGAAATGCTGTGGCTGCGGACATTTTGTCATGCTGGCGCGTACCAAGTTCGAAAAGGCTGCGAAGGCGGTTGTGAAGAGCGCTGAAGCGGAAAAGTAAATAAGCAGATAAAGAGAACGCTTTCTTGCTACCGTCGGGTAGCAGGGGAGCGTTTTTGGGTAGTATGTGAAACTTTTTGCCCGGGGCGGCAAAAAGTATCCAAAAAACGCCCCATGTGACTGCTTCGCCGGATTCCGGCGACTAGATTAGCAGAATTTTTCACGTCGCTAAATTTTGCGAGGTGTGCTTACTGAGTGGTTCGTCAACGCTCCAGCGAAAAATTCCCTGTCGGTCCGTTGCCTGCGAGCTTGCGCGTAACAAAGACGTGCCGGCGAACCCGTCGTCCGTTCCGGTCTGCGCAGCGCGGAGTGTGGCGTTGCAAAAAATAGGCTGAGGACAATAAAAATAAGCTGTTAGCGTGTCTTGTGACGTGCTGGTAGCTTATTTTTCGTTCTGATGTATTTGACTATTGTACCATGGTATAATCATATTCTTGCTCCAATTACGGCTCTGTGATATACTTATTTATATTAGTGTAAAGGAGAGAGTTCTTTGCAGTTACTGATTGATAGTACTAAACTTGAAGCCCTTTTACAACGAAAACAAGATTATATTGGATATAAAAAGCTAGACCAAAGCTGTAACGTTGCTAATGCTTTATTAGTGATGTATGGTGGTTTTTCTGCCTCGCCTGAAACTTCCTTGTGGGCAAAAGTAATAGTTATAATTGTTGGTGGCTTTGGCCTTTATTGGAGTGGGTGCGCAATGGTAAAAGCAATAAAAAATACATATAATGCAGATTTACTGCAGCATGATATCGAAAATCTTAATGAAATTGAGCATCCTTTTTCGCTTATCGCTATTAAAGATACCTTTAATAAATATCCTCACCGTTATCTGCTTTACTATGATAATAGATGGGGGTTGAATCTGTTCCCTAATTATAAAACACAGGTAGTAGAAGAGGAGAATATTGCTAATATAATTAAGCGCCTGAGTACTGATTTACAGATTGCACCAGAGCTGATTTCTGTTGAACGCAAGGGCTTTGAGCTGCGGACAAAATATTCTGTGAGTGATAAGGTGCAAAAGGTTTATGCGCATACTTTATATCAGGCAAATATTAAGAAGCTGCCGAAAAAGCTTCAGGCAGATAGCTTTATGATAGGCGATAGGAAGTATTCTTGGTGGAGTATTGATAAGATGGAAGCTGATGAGGACATCAGGGAACATAATCTCGATGTTGTTGAATTGGTAAAGCATAATATTGTTTGAAAAAATAAGCTGTTAGCGGGTCTTGTGACGTGCTAGCAGCTTATTTTTCTTGATGCGTTTTACGTACTGCGTGAGCGCATATTTGATTTCATAAAGAATTCTTGGCGTGCCAAACATTCCAATCTTTAAGTCTGAAACTTAGTAAATACAAAAGTTTTAGGAAAATAATTCCTAAAACTATATAGAAACGCAAAGTTTTGGGAAGAATATTCCCAAAACTTTTGCAATCAAAAACGAGCAGGCTTTAGCATTTTGACTAAAACCGGCTCGTTTTGTTATATGACGCATTTTACATTTTCAGCTTGCAGAAAACGTACTTGGCAATTCCTGCTTCAATGACAAGCAATAAGGCAACCAGTTCAAAAACCGCGCTGATATTGATACCATGGGCGACAAAGCCTAAAAGTGCGGGACCTAGAATAACACCTGTATAACCTAAACTGGTTACGGAAGTTACCGCAGCGCTGATAGGCATGTCCTTCTGGTATTTTAAGAGCGAATAAAATACAGGGACAATATTGGCACAACCAAGGCCGATGAGAATGAAGGCAAAGGCGTTGAGATACAGGTTATCTAAAACAACTACGAGCGCAAAGCCTGCTGCCGTGACGATGCTGCCGCCGATAACAGCTTTTTGTTCGCCTAAAAACTGTACAGTTTTATCGCCTAAAAGACGCATGATGAGCATAGCAACGGAAAAGATAGCGTAACCTGTGCCTGCCAACGCTATATCCATATGTTTCACTTCGGTGAGCAGTACGCCGCTCCAATCCATAACTGCACCTTCAACAAGGAAGGAAATGCAGGCGAGAATGCCTAAAACGATAACAATGCCGCGTGGGATAGCAAAGGCCTTTTCGCCGCCGGGGCTTTTATAATCCAGTAAGTGGCGGCCGAAAACTGCCAGCAACGCTAAAACAATAGCACAGTGCAATGTGGCGATGAGCGTTACGTTTAAGCCTGAAGATGCCAGTACGCTGAAAAGACCTGCGCTGGCAAAGCAGCCGATACTCCAAAAGGCATGCATACCACTGAGCAGTCTGCGCCCTGCGAGCTTTTCTACAATAACAGCGTTGGTGTTCATGCTGACATCCGTTGCGCCCATGACGGCACCAAAGAATGCAAGCGCAATGGCATAGCTCCAGATGTTTGGCAGGCAAGAAAGCAGCACGGAAATTAGTGCCATCAGCGTTGCACCTGTGATGACGACTTTTTTGCAGCCAAAGCGTTGTACGAGTGCGCCGGCTAAAGGCATAAAGATAAAAGCGCTGATACCGATGCACAGAAGCAAAAGGCCAAGTACATCCGCTTCAAGGTTCAGGCGTGCTTTGACCATAGGAATCATCGGTGCCCAGGTGGAAATGACGAAGCCTGGTAGGAAGAAGGCGACACGCGCTGCATTGATTTCTTTGCTGCCGACAGAAATATTTTGTAAAGTGTTTTCGGGTTTGCTGATTTGCATTGTTAAAAACTCCTTTCGTTACATAAGTAGCTATGAGAGCTTTTATGGGTTGAGTGTTGCCATAATTTATCTAAAAAGCGGGATGAAATTCGTTTGAATCCTATCCCGCTTCAATAGCTTGAGCGCTACAAGTCCTCTGATAAATTATGATGATTTTACCACGAGCATATTTTGTTGTCAACGTGAGGTGTTTAATTGTTGGCTTGGAGTATATTTTGATATGTTTGTAAATTGCTGTTTAGCATAACTTAGCTAGACCGCAAAGCTTTGAAAAATCTTCCAGAATCTTTGTTTGACTGACAGATTAATTTTCGCAAAAAATCAACCCTGTTTTTGTCATAGACTTCTAAAGCATTGTGCTAATGTTCAAAATGTAACAAATAATTCCCTTGTCTTTCATGATTGCCTATGCTATGATTTACTTAAAGCGTTTAGATGATAAAGGGGGAATTATTTTGACTTATGGAATTGCTTTTCTCGTTATTATTTTCCTGGTTTTATTTATTATTGCGGCCAAGACCTGTTATGTAAAGGCACCGCCAAACGTGGCTTATATCATTTCCGGTATTACGAAGAATCCGCGTATCCTTATCGGTATCGGCGGCTTTAAAATTCCACTGCTGGAGCGCGTGGATATGCTATATCTGGGGCAGATGTCCGTAGATATCAAAACCAGCCAAAGCGTTCCGACCAACGATTTTATCAACGTTAAGGTTGATGCTGTTGCCAAGATTATTGTTGATAAGGAAAACGGTATTTATCTGGCAGCGCGCAACTTTTTGAATATGGAGCCGGCAGATATTACGCGCAGCCTGCAGGATTCTCTTGAGGGTAATATGCGTGAGATTATTGGTACGCTGGATTTGAAGAAGATTAATGTTGACCGTGATTCCTTCTCTGACGAAGTGCTGAAGAAGGCTGCTAAGGATATGGAAAAGCTGGGTATCAGCATCTTGAGCTGCAATATCCAGAACGTAGTTGACGATAACGGTCTGATTGTCGATTTGGGTGCAGATAATACGGCGAAAATCCGCAAGGATGCATCTATCAGCAAGGCTGTTGCCGAGCGTGATGTGGCTATTGCCGAGGCTGCGGCCAAGAAAGAGGCTAATGATGCGCAGGTGCATGCTGATTTAGCAATTGCACAGCGTCAGAATGAGCTTTCTATTGCCAAGAGCGAACTGAAGCGTACTGCCGATATTAAAAAGGCAGAGGCAGATGCTGCTTATGCAATTCAACAACAGGAGCAGCAAAAGTCGATTGAGGTGGCAACTGTGAACGCACAGATTGCTAAGGCTGAGCGTGAAGCTGACCTGAAAAAGCAGGAGGTATTGGTAAAAGAGCAAATCCTGGCTGCTACTATTCAGAAGCAGGCTGATGCTGACAAATACAGAGTTGAACAGGATGCTTTGGCTGAGCAGGCCAAAAGGCAGCGTGAAGCAGAAGCGCAAAGATATGCTATGGAGCAGGAGGCTGCCGCTATTAAAGCCAAGGGCGATGCGGAGGCTTATGCTATCAGAGTAAAGGGTGAGGCAGAGGCTGCCGCTATTAAGGCGAAGGGCGAAGCTGAGGCTGCCGCTATGGATAAGAAGGCCGAGGCTATGAAGAAATATGGTCAGGCTGCTATGGCCCAGATGGCGATTGAGGTGCTGCCGCAGGTTGCTAAAGAGGTTGCTGCTCCGCTCAGTAAGGTGGACAAGATTACGCTTTACGGTGAAGGCGGTATGGGCAGTCTTTCCGGCAATGTTCCTTCCGTAATGGCGAAGGTTTTCGATACGGTGAAGAGTGCTACCGGCATTGACCTGCAGGAGATTGCTAAGGGTGAAACCTACGATGCTAAGGTTAATAAGAACATCAGCATTGACGGCAAGCTGCCGGAAATTCCCGTAGAAATCAGCAAGGAAGAATAAACATGAAAATAAGCTGTTAGCATCAGGCATGTTAGCAGCTTATTTTTACAATAACGGAGGAATGTTTTTTGAAGATTCTCGTGAGTGCCTGCTTATTAGGCAAAAACTGTAAGTATAACGGCGGTAATAACTTAAATCAAGGCGTGCTGGAATTTATCGAAGGTCATGAGGTTATCGGCGTTTGTCCGGAGCAGCTGGGAGGCCTCTCTACCCCTCGCTTGCCGGCAGAAATTGTTGCTGGTCTTGTGACAAACAAGGAAGGCGTCAGTGTGGACAATGAATTTCGCAAGGGTGCACAGGAGGCATTGGCAGTTGCTTTGGAGAATAAGGTGGATTTGGCAATCCTGCAATCACGCAGTCCCAGCTGTGGTGTTAAGGAAATTTATGACGGCAGCTTCAGCGGTAAGAAGATAAAAGGGCAGGGCGTGTTCGCCAAGTTACTTTCTGCACGTGGAATTAAGGTGCTTGATGCCGAGGATGTGGCTGAGCATAAATAACAGTACCTGAAAAAGTTGGTTTATAAAAATTAAAAGGCAAGGTCTTAGAAGGTTTGTTTCCTAGGTCTTGCCTTTTTTTGTGCTTTATTTTTTATATTTTCTTATTGCCGCACCAATGAGCTTCGCTGTCTGCGACAGCTCCGCTTCGGTGTGCGTTGCCATGAGGGCAACACGCAGGCGCGCAGTACCCTTTGCTACCGTCGGATAGCGGATAGCGGGGGCGAGCACGCCGTTTACCAGCAGCTCATCTGCAACCTGCAAAGCGGACTTCTCATCGCCGATGATAATAGGAATGATGGCGGTGGGAGAGTAGGCTTCTACGCCTTCAGCGTGCAATGCGTTTAAGAAAAACTCAACGTTTTGCTGCAGATTTTGCGCACGTTGCGGTTCTTCCTCCAGTACCTCAATTGCTCGCAGCGCAGCGGCGAGCGTTGCAGGAGTCTGCGAGGTGGCGAAGATAAAGCTGCGAGCTTTATTTTTGAGATATTCGATAATCACCTTGCTGGCACAGGCGTAACCACCTTCGGCGCCGAGTGCTTTGCTGAGCGTACCCATGAGAATATCCGGGCGGACAGTGTTGCCGAAATGTTCAACGGTGCCATGGCCTGTTTTGCCGATAACGCCGGTGGCATGTGCTTCGTCAATCATCGTGAGCAGATGATATTTTTTGCCGAGTGCGACGAGTGCAGGCAGGTCGACGATATCACCGTCCATGCTGAAAACCGCGTCACTGACAATCAAACCTCTGCTGCAGGGAGTAGCAAGAATTTTCGCTTCCAGGTCCTGCATATCATTGTGCTTATAGACAACGATGCGCGCTTTGGAAAGACGGGCGCCGTCGATGATGCTGGCGTGATTATATTCATCGCTGAAGATAACGCTTTCGCTGTTGCAGAGGGCGGAAATAATGCCTACGTTGGCCATGTAGCCGGTGTTGAAGACCAGTGCTGCTTCCGTACCCTTGAACTGCGCCAGCTTGCTTTCGAGCGCTTCATGCAGAGCGGTATTGCCGGTAGTCAGACGGCTGCCGCCGCTGCCTGCACCCCATTGAAGCGCAGCTTCGGCAGCGGCCTGTTTAACACGGGCATCTGCTGCCAAATCAAGATAGCTGTTGGAGGCAAGCATTAAAACCTTGCGTCCCTGCATTTCAACGTATTTACTTTGCTCGCTGTCCATAGTACGCAGGGAGCGGTAAAGATTCTGCTCTTTAAGCTGCTTTAATTCGTCAGCAAAAATCTGCTCCGGATTGGGATTAGCAGGCTTTTCAACGGGCAGTCCGCGTACAAGCACACGTTGTTTTTCCAGGTAATAGATAGCATCCTCGGCCTTAGCCTTGGTGCTGTCAAAAATGAAGACGCGGCCGCCATGCGGATTGCCCATTTCCTTCATCGGCATGAGGCGTACATATCCATGCTTTAAGGATGCAAGGTAGCCTACGAGGTAATCGGGATCATCGGAAAGACACAGCTCGGCGATGATGCCGGGGGCGTTAACAACCTTGGTGGCCAATACGATGGCTTCGCGGAAATGGTTTTTACCGCTGCAGTTGCTCGCTGCTCCTTCGGCATCCATATAGGTTACGCGGATGCCGCGCTCGTGGTCGGGTTCAAGTCTGGAGTTTGTGGCGACGTCATAGAGAACTGCACCGCGCATAGGATGGTTGTGACGCAGAAGGTCGATTAATGCATCTGCCTTGGCTTCCAATCCCAGCTCGCAGAGCATTTCCTTCATGATTTTATAGGTTTCTTCTACTGTGTCGGCAGGACGTTTGCTGACAAGCAGAGCGTCGAGGTATTGCAGCTTTTTCGGTGCGACTTCTTCCATTTTGACGTTGATGAAGTCGGCGCGGCCGAGGCCGTGATGCAGAGCGCGCTCGGTGAGGGCGCTGACAGCGCTGCCGATATCGGCATGCGGGATAATGCGTTCTGCGCCGCTGACGTGCAAATCGCCTTTGGATGCGCGCATTTTGATACTGTATAAAGGCATAGGGAAATCTCCTTTTGTATTTTGAATTCGGTGTTAAAATTTGCCCCCTTTCGCCTCACTATGTTCGGCACCTTCCCCAAAGGGGCAGGCAAGAATCTGCAATCGGAATTTCTTGGTTCCCCCTTGGGGGAACTGTCGAGCGTCAGCGAGACTAAAGGGGGCTTCTCTAAACTTATTTATCAGCCTCTGAGCAAAGCAACCTTGGTAAGCAGCTGTTTTGCGGGCTTATAGAATGCACCGGCGGCAACTGCGGTAAAAATCATACCGGGGAAGGCTGCGGCGGTGAGTACCATCCAGTTTACACCGGTAACCTGCCACAGTACGAGGCGGGCAGCGAAGGTTCCGAGCGGTCCGCTGACAGCAACGGTAAGCAGGTTGGTTCCGAGCAGGGCCATGGTGCCACCGGCTACAACGCGGAATACCATCTGTACAAGTACGTTGATGATGTTGTGCATCCCGAGCATCATTCCCAACATGCTTGCAAGGATACCTGCGATAATGTAGCGTTTAAAGCCGAAGCAGGCACAGATGAGTACGGCGATTGGTGCTGATAACTGGAATTCGCCACCGGCAATTGGCGAAGGGATTTTAAAAGAACCTGAAATCAGAATCAAGACACCTAATAAAGCGATAGTAGTCAGCTCTTTCATACTCAAATCTTTCATTTATTTGCTCCTTACTTTAAAACCTCATCCATAGACTGTTTAGCCAGTGCTATAGCTTTATCTAAATCTTTATTTTCGATATTCAGCGGCGGGTTGAAGTAGATGACATTACCCAAAGGACGCAGCAGTAGACCGTGGGTAAGTGCTTTTTTATAGATTTCGTAGCATATACGCAGGTCACCGTCGAAGCCGATTTTCTTATCCTTATCGGTAACAAGCTCCATAGCGTTAATCAGGCCGATATGACGGATTTCACCGATGTTCTTATGAGCACCGAAGGTATCCATGAGGGCATTGTGGAAGTAGGTTGCTTTTTCCGCAGCATGCTCGAGAATTTTTTCTTCCTTCATAATCTTGAGTACAGCGAGGGCGGTTGCGCAACCGATAGGGTTGCCGGCATAGGTGTGGCTGTGCATGAATTGCTTGCCTTTGTTGTAATCGTCATAGAAGGCATCGTAAATTTTATCGGTGGTGCAGACAATAGCCATCGGCAGGTAACCGCCGGGGAGAGCCGACCGGGGGCCCCCCGCCGGTGAGAGCCTTACTGATGGTCATGATATCCGGGGTGATACCGGCATGGTTGCAGGCGAACATTTTGCCGGTTCTGCCGAAGCCGGTAGCAATTTCGTCGGCAATCAAAAGTACGCCGTATTCATCACAGAGCTTACGCAGCTTTTGCAGGTAGAGAGGCGGATAGATACGCATGCCTGCGCAGCCTTGAACGATAGGCTCAACGATGATAGCAGCGGTTTCTTTGGCATACTTAGCAAATGCTTCTTCAGCAAATTTGAAGCATTCGCATTGGCAATGCTCGCGGTCTTTAGCAAACGGGCAGCGGTAGCAATCAGGTGCCTTTACATGAATGTTGTTCATCATCATGGGCTTGTACATTTGTGCGAACAGGTCCATGCTGCCTACGGAAAGAGCGCCAATGGTTTCGCCGTGATAGCCTTCGCTGAGGCACATGAAGCGTTGTTTTTCCGGATGACCGGTCTGCAGCTGATATTGGAAAGCAATCTTCAGTGCAATTTCTACGGAAGAGGAGCCGTTATCGGCAAAGTTGAATTTGTTCAGGCCTTTTGGGAGAACTTCGGTAAGCTCTTCGCACAGCTTGATAGCAGGCTCGTGGGTAAAGTTAACGAAGATAACGTGCTCTAATTGTTCAATCTGCTCTTTGATGGCAACGTTGATTTTGGGATTGCAGTGACCTAAAAGGTTGCACCACCAGCTGCTGATGATATCGAGATATTCGGTACCGTCGGCTGCGTAGAGGTAGGGGCCTTTAGCGTGGTCAACGATGATAGGACGTAAGGTTTCGTAGTCCTTCATTTGGGAACAAGGATGCCAGATATGGGCTAAATCTCTTTTTTGTAAATCTGCTACTCTATCGTTCATTTTTTCTTCCTCCTGAGTTTTGTGTCATTATTATTTATTCCCCCTTCCGCTTCACGTTGTTCGGCACCTTCCCCGCAGGGGCAGGCAAGAGCGTGTAATTGAGACTTTCTTGGTTCCCCCTCGGGGGAACTGTCGAGCTTTAGCGAGACTAAAGGGGGTTGTTAATTTTTATTTGTATAATCCTTTGAGTACTTCTACATCAATATCCAGTTCGCTGGCGTTCGGCGGTACGCAGGCAAGTACGGGGACCGCTGTAATTTCTTCCATCATACGCTTGTTGTCGGCCTGCATGAAGTTACTGCCGTCATAGTTGTTAAGGATGATGCCGCGGACGGGAATGTTTTTTTGCTTGAGGTAGGAGATGGTCAGTACGCAGTTATTGATGGAACCGAGAGCTGCGTTGGAGATGACCAGTACGCCTAAATCAAGCTTTTTGATGATGTCCTCGAGCAGGATGTGCTCTTCATCCCAACGGATGGGGCAGATGATGCCACCGCTGCCTTCCATGGTAACGTAATCATATTTGGCAAGGGAAGCTTGATAATCAGCTTCAATCTTTTCCATTTCTACAGGATTGCCCTCGCGCAGTGCTGCCAGATGCGGAGAAACTGCTTCCTTATAAATGTAGGAAACAAGATTTTCCGGTTTTTCCGGGATGTTGACAGTTTTGGCAACAAAGGCTGCGTCACCCGGCAACCAGGTGCCGTCAGGCTGTTCTTCGGCGCCGCTCAGTGCTGCTTTGTAGTAGCCTGCGTTGACACCTGCATCACGCAAGCGTTTAACGAGCAGGCCGGTAACGTATGTTTTACCGATATCAGTTCCGATTGCTGTAATGAAAAGACCTTTACTCATAATATTCACCTTCGTAATTTATTTTGGTTAACTTAAGATTCTATACGGTTAACTTTAGTATAGCTTAAGTATACGCTGTGAAAATTTTGATGTCAACCTAGTAAAGTAGTATGGTTAACCATGAGGGCTGTGCATAAAAAAAGACTGACAGCTATATTTTGTGGTTATAGCTGTCAGTCTATGCTTATCTTGTGGTTAATGTTGTTTATATTAGAATAGGTAGAAAAAATTATTTTTTTGCTGCTGCATTTTTACGGATTTCGGTTACAGGGATGCCGCCGATGCCCCAGTTATCTGTATCAACCTCGTCGATGGTGACAACAGTGGTGGATTTGTTTTTGCCTAAAACGTCGTGCAGAAGATTGGTCGCGCCTTCGATGAGAGCGCGCTTCTGCTCCGGGGTAACGTTACCTTCTTTGGTGATTTTGATGTTTACATAGGGCATGCTGATGACCTCCTTGCATTTTTCTTTCATTATAGCATATTTTGCTTGCAAACTGCGCGGTTCTATGCTATTATAAGTGCGGTAAAATTTACTGATGCACAGTAGCATTTAGGATGAGCTGGAGCAGTTAACAGTAAAGCTTACTTCTGAAAAATTTTAAGTCAATACTCGCTTGGATCTATAAGACCGGGACGAAGACGCAAACAGGCTAACTATGCGCATTCCGTACCGGAATGCGCTTTTTTATATGCTTTGGCATTAATCGGCAATTCCGTAGCCTTGAATTTGCACAGCGTCTCCAGTGGTCAGAAGGGAGGGCAATCTTGAAGGTTGGTATTATTGGCGGTGGACGCGTTGGCAGCCGTTTGGCTGCAAGCTTGCGTGAAGCGGGCGTGCTGGCCGGCATTACGGCTGCATCCGAGCAGCACAGTGCACAGCTGGCGCAGCAGTTTGGCGTACCGGTGACGGATAACGCGAAGCTGTGGCAGGCAGCGGACGTGCTGCTGCTTACCGTACCGGATCGTTTAATTGGTACGGTAGCAGAGGAGCTGGCGCAAAGCTTGACGCCTGCAGCTAAGGTTGTGTTGCATGTGAGCGGCAGTGTGGGACTGGAGCCGTTGGCTCCGCTTACGCAGTTGGGAGCACACGTAGGCAGCCTGCATCCGCTGCAGAGCTTTGCCGGCGGCAATACACAGCTTGCAGGTGTGTATATGGCGTTGGACGGTGACAGCGAAGCGCAGGACGCAGGCAAAAAGCTCGTAGAGCTTTTTGGCGGGAAAGCAGGTTACGTTTCTTCTGTAAAAAC
>NZ_FR892778.1:0-6184 GCF_000434895.1 Phascolarctobacterium succinatutens CAG:287 | reverse complement strand
CTGCTGAAGAACGTGCGGCCTACCATGCGGCAGCGTGTATCTGCTCCAACTACGCTGTAGCGGTGGAGGCTATGGCGGCGCAGCTGATGGCGCGCTGGACCGGCAGCAACGAAGCTGCCTGGGAAGCTCTGCTTCCCTTGTTCAAAGGCACAGCGGCTAATTTGCAGGCTACGCAAAATCCTGCGGCTGTGCTTACAGGACCTATTGCCCGCGGTGATGTCAGCACGGTAGCAAAGCATCTTGTTGCCTTACCTGCAGCTGTAATTCCTGCCTATTGCTCTCTGGGCCTGGCGACGACCTCGCTGGCCCTTGCTAATGGCACTATTGACGAAAAAGCAGCTGATGAGCTGAGAAATTTGCTTGGAGGATATTATGGCTAACAAACAAGTAACAGTCGCAACGATTAAAGAAATGAAGCAAAAGGGCGAACCTATCACGATGATAACCGCTTACGACGTAGCAATGTCCCGCAACGTGAACGAAGCAGGCGTTGACATGATTCTTGTAGGTGATTCCCTGGGTAACGTAATGTTAGGATATAATTCCACAGTCCCTGTAACGATGGATGAAATGATTCATCACACCAAGGCTGTTATGCGTGGCAACAGCACTGCTTTAGTAGTTGGCGATATGCCGTTTATGAGCTATCAGGCAAGCATTGTTGATGCAATGTACAATGCGGCGCGCTTCCTGAAGGAAACAGGCTGCACTGCAGTTAAGCTGGAGGGCGGCTCCGAGGTAGTTCCTCTGGTAGAACGCCTGACACAGGCCGGCATTCCCGTATGTGCTCATATCGGTCTGACTCCGCAATCTGTAAATCAGATGGGCGGCTTTAAGGTACAGGGTAAGGATATTGCCGCTGCACAAAAAATGATTGATGATGCCAAGGCTTTGGAGGCTGCAGGTGCTTTTGCCTGCGTACTGGAATGCGTTCCGGCCGCACTGGCTGCTAAGGTAACCGCCGAGCTGAAAACCATGGCTACTATCGGTATCGGCGCCGGTAACGGCTGCGACGGCCAGGTGCTCGTATGCAACGATTTGCTGGGAGTTTCTACCGGCTTCTGTCCGAAATTTGTTAAGAAGTATGCTAATCTGCATGATACTACCGTAGAAGCAGTAAAGGAATATATTGCCGATGTTAAGGCAAGAACCTTCCCTGCTCCGGAGCATACCTTTAAGATTGACGATGCTGTTTTAGAAAAATTATATTAATACTTTCATACATAAAGTGAGGTAATTCAAAATGAAATTAGTACATACAGTTGCAGAGCTGCGCGAAGAGGTTGCAGCAGCTAAAGCTAAGGGTTTGACCATCGGCCTTGTGCCTACTATGGGCGCTTTGCATGAAGGCCATGCATCCCTGATTAAAGCAGCTAACATGGAAAATGACTTTGTTGTAGTCAGCGTTTTCGTAAACCCGACTCAATTCGGTCCTAACGAAGATCTGGACGCTTATCCGCGTACTTTGGAAGCAGACTGCAAGCTGGCAGAAAGCATGGGCGCTAACGTAGTTTTCGCTCCGGCTCCGAAGGAAATGTATCCGAGCGAGGATGCAACCTGGGTTGAAGTAACCGGTGAGGTTACCAAGGTTCTGTGCGGCCGTACCCGCCCGATTCACTTCCGCGGTGTAACTACCGTTGTTACCAAGCTGTTTAACCTGGCACAACCGGACCGTGCTTACTTCGGCCAGAAGGACGCACAACAGGTTGAGGTTCTGAAACGCATGGTAAAAGACCTGTTCTTCAACATCCAGCTGCGCATTATGCCGATTGTCCGCGAAGCTGACGGTTTGGCAAAGAGCTCCCGCAATACCTATCTGAATGAAGCAGAGCGCAAAGCAGCTCTGGTACTGAGCCGTAGCCTGAAGGCTGCTAAGGAGCAGTACGAAGCAGGTGAGCGTGACGCTGCTAAGATTACTGCGGCTGTTACCGCTTCCATTAAAGAAGAGCCTATGTCTGATATTGATTATGTTGAAATTTATGCACTGCCGGAATTGAAACCTGTAGCAGCTCCGATGGCAGGCAGCAACCTGCTGGCTGTAGCTGTTAAATTCGGCACCACCCGTCTGATTGATAATGTAGTTTTGGAGGAGAAATAATATGCTTTATACTATGCACCATGGCAAAATTCATCGCGCTACCGTAACCCAGGCTAACCTGGAATATATGGGCAGCATTACTATCGACAGCGAGCTGCTGGAGCTGTCCGGCATTCTTCCGGGCGAGCGTGTACAAATCGTTGACAACAACAACGGTAACCGTCTGGAAACCTATGTTATCGCCGGTGAGCGTGGCAGCGGTGTTATCTGCCTGAACGGTGCTGCTGCACGTAAGGTTCTGGTTGGTGATACTGTTATCATCATCGCTTACAGTCTTATGACCGAGGAAGAAGCTAAAACCTATGTGCCGAAGGTTGTAATGGTTGACGAAAACAACCATCCGATCAACGTTCGCGGTACTGAAAAGGAAGCAGAAATCGGCTGATTTTAAGTATTATAAGAGCACGTTGCGGCTTGCGCGAAAGCGCAGGCTGCAGCGTGCTTTTTGTATTAATTGCTTTCGTTGGAAAGTAGTTACGCTATGCGTGTGAATACAACACTTCGGCTGGTTTAAAGTGAAAACGCAAAAACTTTGGCTAAATCGTAAGTATGGTTACGTTTTAGCCGAAGTTTTTCGTTTCTATTCGTTTTTGTCATGGCAGCAGCAGTGTTCTGCTTCCGCAGGCTTCATGGAGCATTCCGGGCAGATGCCTTCGCCCTCTAAAAGCTTGCTGCCCCAGGCATACATGGCCTGCAGGATGGGGAAGAGGCTTTCGCCACGCGGCGTCAGGCTATACTCAACCTTAGGCGGTACGACGGCGTACACCTTGCGCGCAATCAAGCCGTCACCTTCCAGCTCGCGTAATTGCTGGGTGAGCATCTTGGGTGTGGCTTCGGGGACGAGGCGGCGCAGCTCGTTGAAGCGCAGAATTTTGCCGGACAGATGCCATAGGAGCAGTGCTTTATATTTGCCGCCGATGAGCTGCAGCGTGGCGGCAACGGGACAGTTGACGTTAATAGTGTCTTTCATTTGGAGTTTCCTTTCTGCAAAGAGCAAGGTGATTAAGATATAATGATGCTATGAAAAAATCATATGTCTGCCTTGTGCATCAAAAATTAAATATCTTTACAGTATCTTTTTACATACTATCTACCTAAATAGTGCGTTCTTGAAATAAAGATAGCGTTTGCTATAATAATAGCAGACAAAAAATTTTATGTCAAACAGATAGCAAGCGAAAGGAGTCACGATGAAAAAACAGTTACTTGATATAACGGGCATGAGCTGCAGTGCCTGCTCGTCACGCATAGAAAAGGTTGTCAACAGGATGCAGGGCGTGGAGCAGATGAGTGTTAATCTGCTGAAAAATAATGCGCACGTTACCTTTGATGAAAGCGTTGTAGATGAAAAGGAGATTATTGCCCGCATTGAAAAGCTGGGCTTCGGTGCAAGTGTGCATGCCGCAGGAGCTGCCGCTGCGCCTGTGCCGCAGCAGGATACGGCGGCGCAGGAGATGGAGGAGATGCGTCAGCGTCTTATCGGCTCGCTGATTTTTGCCGGTCTTGTTTTTTATCAGCACATGGGGCGCATGTGGGGCTGGCCGCTGCCAAGCTTTATTCTGGGGCAGGAAAACGAGCTGATTAACGCTTTGCTGCAGATGCTGTGGTGCATTCCGGTGCTTTTTATCGACCGCAAGTATTTTATCCACGGCGTGCGTAATCTTTTAAGCGGTGCGCCTAATATGGATTCCCTGATTGCCGTAGGCAGCGGTGCATCGTTTATTTATGGTTTGTATTCCGTATTTGGCATGGCGTATGCCTTTGGACACAATCGTCTTGATTTGTTGCCAGGCTTTGCTGATGCCTTATATTTTGAAGCTAGTGCCGTAATTTTGGCACTTGTAACCGTCGGTAAGTTTATGGAGGCGCGGGCGAAGAGCCACACCTCTGATGCGATTAAGGCGCTAATGAACCTTACGCCGAAGACGGCGCTTGTCGAGCGTCACGGTCTGCAGGGAGAAATACCTGTAGAGGAGGTTGTAACAGGCGATGTGCTGATTGTAAAAAGCGGTGCCTCCGTGCCTGTGGACGGTAAAATTATTGAGGGCAGCGCTGCCTTGGACGAAAGTGCGTTGACCGGTGAAAGCTTGCCGGTAGATAAAACAATCGGTGACAAGGTTATCGGCGGCACTATTAACAGAAGCGGTTACTTTAAGATGGAAGCAACTGCGATTGGTGCAGATACAGCTTTGGCGAAGATTATTGCACTGGTGGACGAAGCAACTTCGTCTAAAGCGCCGATTGCCAAGCTGGCGGATAAGGTAAGCGGGTATTTTGTACCTGCCGTTATCAGCATTGCTGTGATTGCAGCCGGGATCTGGCTGGCGTTGGGCGCAAGCTGGCATTTTGCACTGACGATAGCTATTTCGGTGCTCGTTATTTCCTGCCCCTGTGCTTTGGGATTGGCAACACCGACAGCGATTATGGTAGGAACAGGGCGTGGTGCCAAGAGCGGCATTTTGATTAAATCGGCAACAGCGTTGGAAACGGCGCATAAGGTTGATACCGTTATCTTAGACAAAACAGGTACGATTACAGCGGGCAAGCCGGTGGTGACGGATATTTTGCCTGTAAAGGTTACGGAAAATGAATTGCTGGCCTTTGCCGCAGGCTTGGAAAAGCTTTCAGAGCATCCGTTAGGTGAAGCGATTGTTGCTGCTGCTGAAGCAAAGCAGCTTGCTTTGCCGGAAGCAGTCAATTATAAGCAAATACCCGGGCAAGGTGTTACAGCAGAAATCGTTGGCGCAGTATGTGCTGCCGGTAATCTGAAGCTGCTGCAGGCGCTTAATGTTGAGACAAGCGCATTGACAGAGCATCATAAAAAGCTGGCATCACAGGGAAAAACACCGTTATACTTTTTACGTGCAGGCGAGCTTTTAGGCTGTATTGCTGTTGCCGATACCGTAAAGCCTACGAGTAAGGAGGCAATAGGCAAGCTGCAGGCAATGGGCCTACGCGTGCTGATGGTGACCGGTGATAATAGGGCGACGGCGGAGGCGATTCGTGCGCAGGTGGGCGTGGATGAGGTTGTGGCGCAGGTGCTGCCGCAGGACAAGGAAGCGGTAGTACGCAAGCTGCAGCAGGAAGGTCATATTGTCGCTATGGTAGGCGACGGCATCAACGATGCACCTGCGTTGGCGCGTGCTGATGTAGGTATCGCTATCGGTGCCGGCACGGATATTGCGATTGAGGCTGCTGATATGGTTTTGATTAAAAGCGACTTGTTGGATGTGGCGAAGGCTATTTGCTTAAGCCGCAGCGTGATGACCAATATCAAGGAAAATCTTTTCTGGGCCTTTATTTATAATGCCGTCGGTATTCCGTTTGCCGCAGGTGTGTTTTATGCAGCCTTCGGCTGGCTGCTGAATCCGCTGATTGCAGCGGCGGCGATGAGCT
The DNA here is from genome assembly GCF_000434895.1 of Phascolarctobacterium succinatutens CAG:287. Classification (GTDB taxonomy): domain Bacteria; phylum Bacillota; class Negativicutes; order Acidaminococcales; family Acidaminococcaceae; genus Phascolarctobacterium_A; species Phascolarctobacterium_A succinatutens_A. The sequence continues at coordinate 690 of NZ_FR892778.1, read as the reverse complement.
GCAGCAGTGTTTCTGTTGTTACTAACGCATTAAGACTGCGTTTTATAAAATTGTAATTGCAAAGGAGATTTTATTATGACTAAGACTATTGCTATTGAAGGTATGCATTGCCAACATTGTGTTGGCGCCGTTAAAGAAGCACTTGCTGCTGTAGCAGGTGTAACAAGTGTTGTTGTTTCCTTGGAAAACAATAATGCGGTTGTTGAGGGCACAGGCCTGGATGATGCAGTTTTGAAGGCTGCTGTTGAGGATACCGGCTTTGATGTAACCGGCATCAACTGAAAATAAGCACAAAAAAACGCCGCGTAAAGCGGCGTTTTTGCTTGTAAAAAGGTCGCTGCGCAGCGGCCTTTTTTTATGCAAATATTTCTGCTATAGCAGGCGGAAGCATATCAAGTGCGCTTGCTGTCATAAATGCGGCAGCAATGGCTACGACGATAAAGGCAGCAGCGTGCGGATAATCCTTTTTGCGTACGGAAGAGAAGATGGCACGCAGGGATAAAAGCAGAATCAGACCCCAGATATAGGGACCGGTTACTTCATGGAAAAATTTTTCAAACATGATAACACTCCTTGCTGGCTGAAAATGTGGTTAAGCAGATATAGATATACAGATAATAAAAAAACACCCGCAATAGCAGGTGCTGTTTTTGGATTGGTGCCTCAGCACAGAATCGAACTGTGGACACA
>NZ_FR892777.1:50779-55633 GCF_000434895.1 Phascolarctobacterium succinatutens CAG:287 | reverse complement strand
TCTCTGAGTGAGTGTTTATGAAATGTCACCGCGTCGTCAGGGCTTCTGGGAGCACACTAATTTTTTACAGGAGAAGAGAATTTTGGAGCAGCAGCTTTTAACAGAGCAGGAAATTCACGAGCTTGGCTTGCAGGCTCTCGTTCCCTGGCTGGAAAGTCATAATTTTAAAATTGATTATATGCAGACTGATATGAATACTGTACCGCATATTTTTGCCCTAAGCGGCAAAATCCTGACGGTTATCATTGCAGCGACATCAATGTACCCGCATAAGGGCGTTGTCGGTGAAGCAGATAAGGCTTATGCTATGCGTGTAGCAACACAGCTTGGTGCTCTTTGTGCTACCGCTTCTATCGGTCTGGTAAATGTAGATGGTTTGCCTGACGATAAAAAGCTCATGGGTACGCCTATGCGCAACGGTCATTATAAGGCAGACTTTAGTGGACTGGAATACATTCACTATACCGATAATGCACTGTGAGGTGACGTTATGGACTTGTTAACAGTTAATCAGGAAAAATGTCTGCGTTGTGGCATTTGCGTAGAATGCTGTCCTTCCTGCATTCTTTCTATGGGTGAAAACGGACCGGAATGCAATTTTGACCGTGGCTGCATGAGCTGCGGCCAGTGCGTTGCTATCTGTCCCGTAGGAGCGTTGGATAATAAGTATACGCCGCTGGCGGAGCAGCGTCCTGTGACGATGCCGTTGCCGACGCCTGAGGTTGCTTATGAATTTTTGCGCATGCGCCGCAGTGTGCGCAACTTTAAGCCGCAGACACCGACGGATGAGGAAATTACCCGCATGCTGGACGTGGCACGCTATGCGCCGACTGCCGGCAATTCACAGGGTATGTACTATATCGTTATCCGCAATAAGGAGCAGATTCGTGCGATTGCTGACGCTGTTGCCGACTGGATGGAGGCTGAGGTTGCGGCAGGCACTGAAAACAAACGTTATTTTCAGGTGGTGCTGCGCGCTTACCGTGAGCGTGGACAGGATATTATCGCCCGTAATGCGCCCTGCCTGATTTTTGCGCTGGCACGCCGTCTGAATATTACCGGTGTGAGCAATGCAGAGCAAAGCTGGGCCTACGCAGAGCTGTTTGCCCCGACCATCGGTCTGGGCACAACGATTGCCGGCTTTATCCAATCCTGCGGTATTGCAGGCTATCAGCCGCTGTTGGATTTGATTGCTGTGCCGCCGAAGCACAAAATTGTGGGTACGCTGATGGTTGGCTATCCTAAATATAAATATCAGCGGATGCCGGAAAGACAGCATCTGAAGGTTGATTTTCGCTAAGGATTATTTAAGCATGAACTATTGCCGTGGTTCATGCTTTTTGTTTTGAATTTTATCTGAGAAAAGATTCTTGCTTACACAGAGTGCGGTCTGCAATTTATTGTAGCGGATGCCTCTATGTGGTATAATATAAAAGATTGGGTAAAAGTATATGGTACTTAAATTTATTTGAATTTTATGATGAAGTATGAGCATGAGGTGTAATTATGTCAGATGCAGTATTGAGTGTAAATCATTTATCTATAGGCTATGGCAGCCGCTGTGTTATCAGCGACGCCAGCTTTACTATCGGCAAGGGTGAGCTTGTTGGTATTATCGGCTGTAATGGTGCCGGTAAGAGTACTCTCTTGAAAACAATCCGCGGTATGCTGCCGAAGCAGAGCGGTGAGGTTTTGTTCTTTGATAAGCCGATGGAGGAATATACCGACAGAGAGCTGGCGCGTGAGGTTGCGTATCTGCAGCAGCAGGTAGAGGTAGGCTTTGGTTATACAGGACAGGATATTGTTATGGCGGGCCGTTATCCTTACCTGAAATGGTGGGAGCGCGAAAGCGAGGACGACAAGCGTCTGGCGCTGGACTGCATGGAATATACCGGTACGCGGGAGCTGGCAGAAAAGCCGGTGACAGAGGTTTCCGGCGGTCAGAAGCAGCGTATTCTGCTGGCAAAGGTTTTGGCGCAGCAGACTCCGGTTCTGTTCCTCGATGAGCCTACTACCGGTCTGGACATGGTTTATCAGGAGGAGATTTTCCGTTTTGCGCGTGAGCTGGCGCTGATGGGCAAGACTGTGCTGATGGTTGTGCATGAGCTGAATTTGGCAGCCAAATACTGCAGCCGTATCCTGCTTTTAGGCGAGGGCAAGCTGTTGGCAGACGATACTCCGGAGCGCGTATTTACGGAAGCTTTGCTGAGCAGAGCATATGCGGCTGATATTGCCGTAAGCCGTAATCCGGTGAATAATAATCTGGAGATTACAACGCGTGTAGATGAGGCAAGTAAAGAAAAGGATGCAGCTTTACTGAAAAAGATTTGCTGCGAATAGGTGAAGTATGAGAATCTTATATATTCTGCTGGTGATGCTGTGCCTCGCACAGCAGGCCTTTGCGGGTGTGAAGCTGGAGGCAGTGTATCCCTATAATCTGGATAAGAGTGCTGCGCATGTAGTACATGGCGGCAGTACAATGCCTTTGTTTATCAATATTACCGGCTTTGATGTACCGCATGAGCAGCCGGCGCATTTGCGTGTCATTTTACCGGAAGGCTTTAAGGCGCTTGCCAATGACAAATGGCGTTTGGGAAGTGCTGACGGCCGCCAGACGGCGGAGGCTGATTGGGTGCTGCCGGCAGATTTCGGACAGAGCTTTGATTTGCTGTATATTCAGCCGCAGGCAGACCTTGCACGTGGCGCAAAGCAGCTGACGGTGGAGGTCAGCGGTGACGGCTGGCACGAACGCAAGGAGCTGAGCTTTGGTTATGAGCCGGCGGCGGCAGCAGCGGTAGCTGCGGAACCGACGCAGGGGAAGAAGCTGGACCGCAGCAAGTTCAACTGGTATATCCAGAGCGTGACGCTGCCGGTAGATAATTTGGGCAACAAGGACGACCGCGCGGCAGAAGGCGTAGTTTTTATCCGCGATACTACGCTCGAAGGCTTCCGTAACCGCATGACGGGCGACGGTGCGACGAACTGGTCGGCAGTGTTTAACCACCCTGCGACTTTTCTGGTGCTGGATATGCGCAATCCGCAGCGCGATGTGCGCTTGCTGAAATTTAAGGCGGAGCTGATTGATAAAAAGACAGGTAAGGTTATGCCCGGTCTTTGTACCGCCGGCAAAAACAATGAGGATTCCGAGCATGGCTGGGCCGGTGATACCGGCAGCGTCAACGAAACTACGGCGCTGATTTCGCTGGACGGCAAGAAAACTCAGGCCTTTATCATTCCGTTATACGTAGATTATTTTACAGTGTTGGAGGGTGATTACAGTCTGCGTGTGACCGTAAGCGGCAACGGGCAGGAGAAGGTGCAGGAGGTACCGCTGACAATCGCCAAAAAGCATAATCTGGGACTTTTGGCAGTAGGTTTTTCCTTTATCTGCCTGCTGGCTGTGCTGGCCTTTAGCTACAAGCTGAAGGGCTGCATTTACCGCATCGGTGCGCGTGGTGCTATTACGGTGGCACTCTTTGCGGCGCTTGCTTTTGGCGGTATCACACTGCCGACAACGCTTATCGGTGATTTGCTGCATGTATTCTTAGGGCCTTTCTCCGGCTTGGTGACAGGCATTCTGAGCGGCATGCTGCTGTATTTGCTGGTGGTGGCGCTGCTGGTGCTCTTCCGTGCGCCGGGCGTACTGACGCTGATGTATTTTGTCAAATATATGCTTGCCGGTCTGATGTTCGGACATTTTACGCCTCTCGGACTGCTTAGCATGAGTGTAAACGTAGCAATTTTGGAAACGCTGCTGTATCTTTCCGGCTTCTACCGCAGGCAGGAGCTGGGCAAGGGCTATATGCTGTTTATCTGCCTGCTGATGGGCGTGGGCGATGCGCTTGTCACCTTCGTCAATATGGAGCAGATGATGTTCTTCTACCGTTTGTATTATGCAGACTGGTATCTGGCGCTGTATATGCTGGTCAACGGCCTTGTGTACAGCAGCATCGGCGCCTGGCTGGGTGCTAAGACGGGCAGTAAGCTGCAGCAGGTTATGGGGGAATAGAGATGCTGAAAATAGACAATTTATCTTATCGCTATCCCTCAAGGAAGCAGTTTACCTTAAAGAATATCAACCTGACGCTGGCAGACGGCGAAATGCTGCTTTTGGCAGGTCGCAGCGGCTGCGGAAAGTCGACGCTGATTAAAGCAATCAGCGGCCTGTTGGGCAGTGAGGAACGTGGCGAGCTGCAGGGAGCGATTTACCTGCAGGGTGAGGATATCAGCAAATGGCCGCCGGAAAAAACAGGCCAGCTGGTAGGCACTGTGTACCAGTCGCCGGACGACCAGCTTTTTGCGATGACGGTGGCTGATGAAGTAGGCTTTGCGTTGGAAAATCAGGGCGAGGAGCCGGAGGTTATTGCGCGCAAGGTGAGCGAAACTCTGCAGATGGTAGGCTTGGGCGGCTTTGAAAATTACAGCATCCACAAGCTGAGCGGCGGCCAGAGGCAGCGCTTGGCGTTGGCTTCGATTCTTGTTACCAGGCCGGGACTTCTGATTTTAGACGAGCCTGTCAGCCAGATGAACCCGCAGGGCGTACAGAGCTTTATGCAGCTTTTGGTGCGCCTCAACCGCGAGGCCGGCATTGCTATTTTGATGATTGAGCATCGTGTGAACGAGCTTTGCAAATATTTTTCGCGTCTGGCAGTAATGCGGGACGGACGTATTGTGTATGACGGTCTTGTTAAAGATGCCTGGCAGGCGATGACAGGGCGCACGGATTTGGGCTTGCGTGAACCGCAGACAGTGAAGCTGTGCCGTGCACTGCAGCTGTCGGAGCTGACAACAGATCAGGGAAAAATAGTGCGGATGCTGCGTAACGAATGCGAGCCTGCAGAAGCTGCTGTGCAG
>NZ_FR892777.1:25338-50750 GCF_000434895.1 Phascolarctobacterium succinatutens CAG:287 | reverse complement strand
GCCCCAGCCTGCAGGGCAGCAGAAGCCTCTTCTCGAAGCGCGCGATTTGTATTACACCTATCCCGGCAGCAAGGAGCCGACGCTGAAGAAGCTGCAGTTTACGCTTTACCAGGGGCAGATTACCGCAATCATGGGCTTTAACGGCGCCGGAAAAAGCACGCTGATGAACCTTTTGGGCGGCCTGACGCAGACGCAGCGGGGAAGCATACTGCTGCAGGGAAAACCGGTCGACAAGCAGCTGGGAAAAATCGGCTACCTGCGGCAGGAGCCTGATCTGATGCTTTTGGCAGACACAGTACGCGAGGAGCTGTGCTGGAAGAACCACACGATTACGCAGGAGGAGCTGCAGCTGCTTCTGAAGCATATGAATCTGGCGGAATATGCCGATGATTTCCCGTTGGCATTGAGCAAGGGACAGCGTTTGCGCGTTGTTTTGGGCGCTATGCTGGCGAAGAAGCCTGCGCTGCTGCTTTTGGACGAGCCTACGACAGGACAGGATGAACAGAGTCTGGCGGAAATCCGCCGTCTGCTTTTGGCTTATAAGGAGCAGGGGGGCAGCATTTTCATCTGTACGCATGATATGGAGCTGGCGGCACAGGTGGCCGACCGTGTAATTGTTTTGTGTGCGGGGCAGATTATTGCCGACGGCCCGACAGAAGAGGTTTTGAGCAATAAGGAGCTGGTGGAGGCCGGCGGTCTTACACCGTCAGCGCTGCTGCCGGTGTGCGAGCAGGCGGGGCTTCCTCCCTGCATCACGGTAGAGGGGGTGAAGCGTTATGTCCGTAAGACAGCTGTGGGAAGGCACTGATGCAGCAGGTTGGGCACAGAAGCTCAACGGGCGTACTAAGCTGCTGTTCCTCTTCCTCTTTGCTATTCTGATGATTACCGTGGATAATCCGCGGACACTCTTTATTTTATTTACGTTTACCTTAATACTGCATCTGGCAGCAAAAACTTCTATCTACAAATGGAAGGTGATGGCGATTCTGCTGCTCTTGGGCCTGTGGGGTTCCATGTTCAGCCAGGCGCTGTTTTTTGCGCAGACACCGCGTACACCGCTTTTCGTGCTGATTGCTCCGGAGGCAGGCTTCATCGGCCAGCTTACGGGCGGACTTTTCATCTACCGTGAGGGTATTTTGTACGGCGCGGTTCAGGGCTTGCGCAGCGCCAGCATGCTGGCACTGGGACTTTTGGTCTGCTGGACGAGTGACCCGCGACAGCTGCTGCAGGCATTGCTGGCCTGGCGCTTGCCGCCGCAAATGGCGTTCATGCTGGTGACGGCAATTCGCTTTTTGCCGGTACTGGCAGCAGAAACAGGCGAGGTTATCACAGCGCTGCAGCTGCGCAGTGACAGCCAGAGCGGACGCACTGCCGTTCTGCGTCATTTGCCGTATATCGCCAAGCCACTTTTGGCGCGCTGCCTGAGGCGTGCGCAGACGCTGGCGCTTTCGGTTGTGAGCCGCGGCTTTTTCTCAGGCGGTGCCGCAAAGCGACACCAACAGTGGGATGCACGCGAAAAGGCAAGCTGCCTACTGCTGTTTGCAGTAGTGGTGGCAGTTGTTGGCAGTAAAATTATTTACCTGCTGTCGGAGCAGGGCTTCTACTTTGGCGTATTCCGCCAAATCTATGATTGGACGGTGCTATATCTATGAATAAGCTTAAAGGCTGGCTGGCACTTGTGCTGCTGCTGCTTTCCTGGTGCGCACTGTACTGGATTACCGGCAGCAGAACGCCATGGAACCAGTTTCATGTTAATAACGACGGCTCTGGCGTGAGCGTTTATCTGGGTGATATCCCGACACAGAATTATGACCGCATGGGCTTTACGAAGGCGGTGGTGCGCTACGCCGCTGAGGAAGAAGGCTGGATTGTCGGAACGGAGCGCGGCGAGCTCTTCCTCTTCGACAACGAGGGACGCCAGAAATGGAAGCGCTCCCTGGGCGTCGGCAAGCTGATTGCGCTGTGTCTGACGCCTGACGGCAAGCTGGCGATAGTAGGCGAGCAGAGCGCGGAGGGCAGGCTTTACGCCGTTGATGTGCACACAGGCGATATCCGCTGGCAGTACAAGAGTGCTGATTTCGTTGGCTCCGATGCTTCGCAGCGTTCCTATCCTTCAGTGGTGCATATTGCAGTCGATAAGGAAAACAACGTTTATGCCAATGCCTACCGCTTTTTGATGCGCAAGGACGGCAGCAGAGGCTATAATGCCAGGATGCTGGCGGTTAACGAGGAGGGCAGGCTGCTGTGGCAGTTTCCCAAGAACGAGGTTATCGACAGCTGGATAAACTGGTGCGATGTCAATGATAACAACGGCAGAGCTGTTTTTTCTACATCTGCCTACGATTACCGCGAGGATATGAAGTATAAGGATACAATGTACTTCCTCGATAAAAGAACCGGCGAGCTGCTCAATTCGACGAATGTGCCGCCGATTCCGCCCTTTGATAACACAGTTATGCGCGGCAGCCCCAACTACAGCGCGGACGGCAAATATCTGGCAGCAGGAGCCAGTGACGGACGCGGCATCTTGTTTGATGAGGCAGGCAAAATCCTGTGGACACGTTCCATTTCCAAGCCGCAGCAGGTTGACGGCGCTTATGTCAACGCCAGCGGACGCGATGGCTTTGTAACACCCTACGGCGTGCTCTTTACCACGATTAACACCTTTAACCGTGAAAATTGGCAGCTGCCGACGCCGGTAGAGCACCCGAGCAATAACAGTATTTTTGTATTCAATACAGATGGTACCTTCCGCTATCAGTATATGGCAGACGGTACGATGGAGGAAATAGCCTTCGCCGGCAGGCTGGCGGCCTGCGCGGTGGGGCGCAATGTGCGCACGCACAATTACAAGGCGCACGGAGCATTGGTGCTGGACCTGGAAACAGGCAAAAGGTACAGCTATTTCCCGACCGAAGGACCTTGCCAGGCAATTGGTATTTCGCCTGACGGACAGTGGCTGGCAGGCGTGGAAGCGCCGGCACTGACTCCCGATGGCAAGATTATCGGTGCTTACCGTTTACATATCTGGAAAAATAACGCAGGAGGAGCAAAGTAAATGTTGCAAAAAATAATTCATTATTATAAGCCCTATAAGCTGATTTTGCTTTTGGTGCTGATGGGCTCATGCTTCTCGGCCTTAATGGAGCTGCTGTTCCCTTATATCGTAAGGCAGATGCTTAATGTTCAGATTCCTCAAAAGAATATTGACGAGCTGCTTTACTGGGCTGGGATACTTTTAGCCTTATATGTTGTAAACTTCGGTCTGCTTTTTTCTATCAACTATTATGGTCATGTGATGAGTTCCGGCATTGAGAACGATATGCGTCGCGATTTGTTCGGACATATGGAAAAAATGTCCTTCCGCTTTTTTGATAATGCCCGTACAGGACAGCTGCTGTCGCGCATTACAAGCGATATCGTGGAAATCAGCGAGCTGACATTTAAAGGACCTAATGACCTTCTTGTCTGCACCATCAGTATGCTGGGTACTATTTTTATGATGCTGTATCTGAATCCGTATCTTGGCTCTATTATCGGTGCTATGCTGATTATTAAGGCGGTGCATTCTGTTTTCGTCAACAGAAAGATGAAGCGTGCCTTCCGCCGCAGCCGTGAAAAATCCGGTGAGGTTTCCGCGCAGGCAGAGGAGGCTCTGAGCGGTATCCGTCTGGTGAAGGCCTTTGCTAATGAACAGCTGGAGCTGGAGCGCTTTATGCGCAAGAGTAATGAGCTTTTGCGTGTGCGTACCGAATCATTTGCGATACTTTCATATTTTTCGGGAACTATTACCTTTTTTACCAACGCAACCAATCTGGTAGTTTTGGTTTGCGGTGGTATGATGGTTGCCAATGACCAGCTGGCGCTCAGCGATTTTGTTGCCTTCTTCCTTTATGTTAATATCTTTATGAAGCCTGTTTTCCGTCTGCTGATGTTTACGGAAATGTACCAGCGCGGTATGGCCGGCTATCACCGCTTTAATGAGATGATGCAGCATAAGGTGGAGATTGACGATGCACCTGATGCGATTGCTGCAGGTAATATTAAGGGACGCATTACCTTTGAGAATGTAACCTTTGGCTATCTGCAGGATAAGCCGGTGCTGAAGCATTTTGACCTGGACATCGCTCCCGGTGAAAAGGTGGCCTTTGTGGGTGCTACGGGTGCAGGCAAGACAACGCTGGCAAGCCTGCTGCTGCGTTTTTACGAGCCTACGCAGGGCAGAGTACTGCTTGACGGCGTGGATATCAGAAAGTATAAACAGAGCTATTTGCGCAACCATGTAGGCCTGGTGCAGCAGGAAGTTTTTCTCTTCAGCGATTCTGTAAACTTTAATATTGCTTACGGCAAGATTAATGCGAGCGAGCAGGAGATTGAACAGGCTGCCAAGCTGGCGGCTGCTGATGATTTTATCAGCGCGCTGCCTGAGGGTTACGAAACCAAGGTGGGTGAGCGAGGCGTGAAGCTGAGCGGCGGCCAGAAGCAGCGTATTGCTATTGCCCGTGCCTTCCTGAAGAATCCGCCGGTGATGGTGTTTGACGAAGCGACGAGTGCGCTGGATACCAAAACGGAAAAGCAGATTCAGAAATCCCTGGACAAGCTGGCTGAAAGCCGCACTACGCTGATTATCGCACATCGTTTGTCGACGATTATCAACGCTGACAGAATTGTGGTGCTGCATAACGGCGAAATTGCGGAAATCGGCACACACAAGGAGCTTATGGCTTTGGATGGCATTTATAAGCGCTTGTATGAGCTGGATGAGCAGGATTAAGCTTAAAAATTAAATTTAAGCAGACGGAGCAGTTAAATTGCCTTTCGGGCAGATAATTGCTCCGTTTTTTATGCTATGTATACACTTGCGGAGCTTTGCGCTTATTGACATTCACAGGCAAAAATTATATAATTTTTTTATATGCAATCTTTGTTTGCTGCGGCATTTTCCGCAGTAATGCAGTATTATTTTTCGAAGGAGCGAATGAACTACTATGAAATACATGACTGGTAACGAAATCCGCGAAAAGTTTTTGAAATTTTTCCAAGATAGAGGCCACCTTATGCTTCCGAGTGCTTCCCTGATTCCTCAGGATGACCCGACTCTGCTGATTATCGGTGCTGGCATGGCACCCTTTAAGCCGTTTTTCACCGGCAAAATGAAACCGCCTGCTACCCGTATCACCACCTGCCAAAAATGCGTGCGTACCGGTGATATTGAAAACGTTGGCCGCACTGCGCGCCACCATACCTATTTTGAAATGCTGGGCAACTTCTCCTTTGGCGATTACTTCAAAAAAGAGGTTATCCCCTGGAGCTGGGAGTTCCTGACCGAGGAGCTTGGCCTGCCTGCTGATAAGCTGTACATCACCATCCACACTGAGGATGATGAAGCTTTTGATATCTGGCACAATGTTGTAGGTGTTCCTGAAGACCACATTGTACGCCTGGCAGATAACTGGTGGGAAATCGGCAGCGGTCCGTGCGGCCCTGACTCCGAAATCCACATCGACCTCGGTCCTGAACGCGGCTGTGGCAAACCGACCTGCGGCCCCGGCTGTGATTGTGACCGTTTCCTGGAAATCTGGAACCTGGTATTCACCCAGTTCAACCAGATGCCGGATGGCACCTACCCGCCGCTGAAAAACAAGAACATCGACACCGGCGCCGGCTTAGAGCGTCTGGCAAGTGTTGTTCAAGGCAAGCCGTCCAACTTTGAAACTGACCTGATTTTCCCGATTATTGAATATGCAGCTAAGATTGCTAATGTTGAATATGGCAAGGACAAGGCTACCGACGTTTCCCTGAAGGTTATCGCTGACCATGTACGCAGCATGACATTTATGATCGGCGATGGTATCCTGCCGTCCAACGAAGGCCGTGGCTATGTACTGCGCCGCATCCTGCGCCGTGCTATCCGTCACGCTCGTCTGCTGGGCATCAACGAGATGTTCCTGACCGGTGCTGTTGACGTTGTTATCGGCATGTTCGGTCACGCTTACCCCAACCTGGTAGAGAAGGCTGACTTCATCAAAAAGGTTGTGGAAATGGAAGAAACCAGCTTCCTGCGCACTCTGAAACAGGGCTGCGAGCTGCTGAACGAGGAGATTGAAAAGCTGAAGGCTGCAAACAAGACCGTGCTTGACGGTGCAACTGCCTTCAAGCTGAACGATACCTTTGGCTTCCCCTGGGAACTCACTGAAGAAATCCTGGAAGAAGCAGGCATGACTATGGATAAAGAAGGCTTCGACGCTGCGCTGGAGGTTCAGCGTAAGATGGCGCGTGAAGCACGCAACGATAAAGAAGGCCGTCCGGTTGTTTATAACACCAGCGGCATTAATGTTGCCGAACTGAAGGTTGACGAGGCTGCAACCGAAGCTAAGATTGTGAAGATGTATCCTGCGCATGACGCACAGCCGATTGAAAACGCTGCTGACGGCACTGATGTTGCTGTTATCTGCGACGTTACCGCTTTCCATGCTGAGGGCGGCGGCCAGCTGGGCGATATCGGTACTATTACCGCTCCGACCGGTGTGATTGCTGTAAATGTTACCAAGAAGCTGCCTGACAGCGCTGTTATTATGATCGGTTCCGTAACCGAAGGCACTGTTGCTGTAGGCGACGCTGTTACCTTTGCTGTGGACAAGGCACGCAAGATGGATATCGCGCGTAACCATACCGCAACCCATCTGCTGCACGCTGCTCTGAAACAGGTTCTGGGTGCCCATGTTAACCAGGCCGGCAGCTATGTTGGTCCGGACCGTCTGCGTTTTGACTTCTCCCACTTCTCTCAGGTTACCGCTGAGGAGCTGAAGAAAGTAGAGGCTATTGTCAACGAGCAGGTTCTGGCTGGCAAGGCTGTTAATATTGAAGAGCTGCCGATTGAGGAAGCTAAGAAGAAGGGTGCTACCGCTCTCTTCGGTGAAAAATATGGCAATATTGTTCGCGTTGTTACCGTTCCGGACTTCTCTATGGAGTTCTGCGGCGGCAGCCATGTAAGCAATACCGCACAAATCGGTATGTTCAAAATCGTGAGCGAAGGCTCCAGCGGTGCAGGCGTGCGCCGTATTGAGGCTGTTACCGGTCATGGTGCTGTGGCTCATGTAAACGCTACCGAGGAAATGGTGAACGGTCTGGCTGCTGAGCTGAAATGCCGCTCCTGCGACGTTCCGACTCGTCTGGAGGCTCTGCAATGCGAGCTGAAGGCAGCGCAGAAGAAGGCCGAAGAGCTGGCTGCAGAAATCGCTAAGGCTCAGGTAAGCAATGTTGCTGACCAAATTAAGGATGCTAACGGCGTTCCTGTTCTGGTACAGAAGGTTAATGCTGACAGCGTTGACGCTCTGCGTAACCTGGGCGACCAGATGCGCGATAAGGTAGGCGGCGTTGTTGTACTGGCTGCTGTTATGGGCGAGAAGGTAAGCATTCTGACCATGGCTACTAAGGATGCTGTTGCTAAAGGCGTACATGCGGGCAACATCGTTAAGGCTGTTGCTAAGCTGTGCGGCGGTGGCGGCGGCGGTCGTCCTGATATGGCACAGGCCGGTGCTAAGGACGTAGCTAAGGTTGACGAAGCACTTGCAGCTGCTTTTGATATCGTTGCTGCTATGGTGAAATAATTACTTCGTTTAGCAGACGTTGAATTAGATATTACCTAAAAATAAAACTGACGAGGCAATTTTGCTTCGTCAGTTTTTTTTGTGTTTATGCAGTTAGGTTTTTATGTAATTATGATGCTTTCATGCTGTCCGCTAATAGCTTGCTGACAGATGAGCTGTCAGCAGAAGCTATGCTTAGCGTAGCGGATAAGCTGTTAAAAAAGGTTAGCGCTTAGAAGTCGAAGCGTGCGCCGATGCGCCAGGACCAGTCCTTGCTGAAGCCGCTGCCGCCAGCGCGTTCAGCGTCCATAAAGAGGTGGCTGGCGTGGCCAGCCTTGAGGTCAAAGCCCAAGCCGTATTCCCACCAGCTGCCGTTGCTGTCGCCATTGCAGAAGGCGCTGGCATCACCCTGGTAGAAGGCAGCGCTGACGCTGTCGCCAAGCTCGGTGTTGTAGCGCACCTTGGCATAAACCTGGCTTTGGTCGCCAAGTGTTTGACCAACGTCCACGCCCATGCTGAGGATAGCGCTGTTCAGATGGTCATTGGCTACATGCGCGCCGTTGGAGGTAGTGAAGGCTTTGTTATACAAGCGTCCCAGCGTCAGCTGTGCGTTGGGTGTTACAAAGAGACCGTGGTCATTTTCCAGGCGGCAGCCATATTCCGCACTTGCCTGAAGGCCGTGGCTTTTGGCGCTGCCATTGACGCCGTCCAGCTTGAAGTCGTTGTCATAAGAGCTGTAGCGGAGAACATAGTCAGCGTAGGAGCCGGATTGGGAGGTGTGCGTGTGGTAGGCAGTGAGGGCGCCGCCGCGGATGTCACTGCGACCGCCGGCAACCTGCAGTGCGTCGCTGACCTGATAGCCGTTCATGCTGCTGCTGCCTTTGATATAGGTGAAGGCGAGGCCGCTGAAGTCACGCGTTTTTTTAGCGTCTGCCGTAGTCAGCTGCTCGTCCGAATTATGCTTGAAGTCGTAGCCGATGGTGTAGGTTTTGACCTTGGCATCGCTGCCGAAAATACCGCTGCCGCTGATGGAAGAATTGCTCATCCTGGTCCACACGCCTGCACGCTCTTCGTCAAAGCAGGTGATGCCCAGGCGCTTGGTGAGACGCTCGCTCTGGTCACGCCACAGGTAGTAGCTCATATTGTAGGCCTTGAGGGTGGCAGCCTCGGCGCGGGTGGGACCTTGGGTAGAAGGTGTGGGGTTGGTATTCTTCGTCAGATACCAGTCGGTGGTATAGCCTTCCGTAGCGCTATCCTTCTTGTTTAAGGCGTAGATGTTCCAGGTGAGGTTGTCGTCGGAGGCAGCCTTGAAGTCGCCGCTTTCGTTGACTACGCTCACCAGTACGGTATCTTTAGCGTTGCCAGTCAGGGAAGTTGCGCCGGTCACCTCGTTGAGGTACAGGCAATGCGTGCCGCTGTGGTTATTGATGAACAGCTTGTCGGCAGTAGAACCGTCGGTGCTGGTCTGGCTGTCATCGTAATCCATTTTGATGGTGCCGCTGCCGCTAAGATTGTTGATTTTGAGCTTTTGGAAGCCATGGTCATGTGCGAGGTTGATGATGCTGCTGCCAGCCATGTCTACAGTTGTCGCGTCACTTTCTGCAGTGACATTCCAGGTAGCGTCCTTCATGTTGAGGTTGGTGCCTTTGGTTGAAAAGCTGGTGTCACTGAAGCTGAAGTTTTCAGCAGTGGAGGCTGCGTCTAAAATTGCACCGGTCAGCGTGGAGCGGCTAGCCTGTCTGCCGGTAGCGTTGCCATTCTGGCCTGCAGCGCTGCCATCGCCCAAGGTGAGGTTCACTTCGTTACTGTTGTTGGTGTAGATGTCACCGGAAATGTTTACGAGCGCGGTGGTGTTATCCTTGTTGATGCTGATACTATTGCCTGCTGCTGTGGCAGGTTTAGCATCAATAATAATATTGCCGTCGACAGTAAGCTTTTTATTAGCGTTGATGATAATGTCGCCTGCATTATCAACGGTGCCGCCGTAATCTTCTACCAAGTCCTGGCGGGAGGGATTGACTACGCCACCGCTGCCAATTGCTACTTTAGCGTCCTTGGCGTCGATTACATTGCCATCCTTGAGGTAGTGGGTGTTACGGTTGGTGATGGTCAGGTTATCGCCTTCGATGGTTACGGTGGAGCCGCCGCTGGAGCTTACTGTAGCAAGGTTGCCGTAATTGTTGTTGATAACAGAGTTATCAGCATGCACGTTAATCAATGCGTTCTTGCGGGCGTTGATGGCGTTTGTATTGGCGTTGAATTCGGCATATGCAGCATAGACATTGATTTGCGATTGATGCAGGATGTAGTCATCAGCCGTTTTGCCCGCGGCGATGCTGTCGCTATATCTGTCATAGTTGGTAGCATTTTTCTCTTCGTAGATGTAGCCGTCACTGTACAGGTCCATGTTGGCGCCGGCGTCTTGCACAAAGGTGAGCTGCTTGATTTTCTTATCAGCACTGCCAAGGTTGATGGTGGCGCCGGCATCACTGTAAACGGCGGTAGCGGTTGGACCACTGGTAGCGGCAGCAATAGTGAGGGTATCGCTTTTAATGTTGATTACGGGCAAGGGAAAATCAGTTTCCCAGGAGGCATTTTCTAATCCGTTGATATATGCTGCATTGTGTGCGGCAGCAGTGATGGCTTGACCTGTAGAGGTAATTGTTGTATTTTTAGCGCTGATATCAACAAGGCTGCCATAGTCGCAGTAGATGGTATTGTCTTCGGTCGCAGTGAGGTATTTACCATAATCAGCAACGCGCTTAATGTTGCTTGTCAGGTTAAGGTTGTCGATGTCTTTGAGCTCTACTTTGGCCATAGCGTCACTGTAGATAGCGCTGACAGTGCCGGAGATATCAACGGTTTTGATGTTGCTGAGGTGAATGCCGCCATTATTATTTGGGTTTGTGAAGACGGGACCACGGTCGTTGCCGAAGCTGGCGTCTAATCCGTAGGTACCGTTGGTGATTTGCAATGTATCCAGGTTTTTGACTGTCACATTGTTGTGCGTTACGGACATAATATCGCCGTAGAGCGTAAGCTTTTCCTTGCCTGTTGCTCCGGCTACAGTATATGGATTGAAGATACAAATTGCCCTTCGGTATGAGATTGTGAGCCGAAGTTGTAGGAATAGTTAAAGGCACGATCTATACTTCTGTCCGCATGTAATGTTGCGGTTTGGGTTTCATCGTCCCAGGTAGTGGTGCTATCATCAGTAGCCAAATCACTGCCGTAGTAGTAGCATTCGGCTGCGGACACTTCTCCTGCGAAGGATGAAGATAAAATGGTCAGTCCGACAGCAAAAGCTAGCAGGCTTTTGCTCCGTTGATGTAAATAATTCTTCATACTGTTTGTATTCCCCCTCCTAATTTTCATAAATACACTAATAAAGTCATGGTAAGTTTGCCCTAATAAATTCACTTACTTTAGTTACTTAATTCGCTTGATTAATAGAATACAAGGCTTGATTGTTAATAGCAAGTAAAATTTTTGTAAAATATTTATGAGTTAAAGGCTATGAACGCAGTGCTGTTTTGTAGTATTTGCTATATTTAATAATAAACAGGTAAAGTTTTTATTATATACATAAGAGAATCGCAGGTACAGCGAAGGTGGCGAGCAATATTTTTACTATGTATTTTTTGACAGGCAATCCATTTTGTGATAAATTCATATTAGCAGATGTTTTTATTATGAACGGGGCGTTGGCCTCGCGTGTGCATATATAAAGGGGGTTTTTATTATGGCAGAAGATTTTGTTGGCGTTAGCGGTTCTTTGAATGAAAGCTTTGTGGGCGCAAGCAATGATAAGCTGTTTGAGGTGCCGTTTGAGGCACTTGAGGTGCGCATGGCTAAGGAAAAACCGCAGGTTATGCCAGGGCTGACGGCTTTGAAGAAGGCGATGTCTGAGCCTGCGTTTGAGCGTCTGATCAATTCGCTGCTGAATATTAACCTGGGCGAGGATGCACTTTTGCTTGTCGCTGGTGATGAGCGCGTGCGCACGGAGCTGATTGGCAAGTATTTGCCGGTGCTGAAGGCGGCGTTTAATGTGAGCAATGTGCGTGTTGTTGGCGGCGCACGCAATGGGCTGGATGCTTATTGAGGGTGTTGGGGTGGATGCCCATGCCTTTGTAGTGTGAATTAAGAAAGAATGTAGTGAGGCTATGTGATTGATTTTTGCCCCCGATACCATGTGCACGGTATTGGGGGTGTTTTTATGTTATACAGCTAGGAACATAAAAGATGGCGTGTAGAATTATATCGACAGGGGAAATGGTCGCAGGCGCTAAAAGATGGTATAATATAGAAAGAAGCAAAGAAAGGGGAATTCTCATGCAACAGACAAGACTGCCGCTTCCTGTCGGCACTACTGACTTCAAAAGAATCTGCCGGGAAAATTATTATGTCGACAAGACGTTGCTTATAAAGGACCTGCTTGATGAAAAGGTGAGCAACATTCTTTTTACGCGTCCGAGGCGTTTTGGCAAGACCTTGAACATGGATATGCTCCGTACTTTCTTTGAGAAAACAGACGTAGATACCAGCAGCTATTTCAAGGATAAAGCAATCTGGCAGCAGGGCGAAAGCTATAGGCAGCAGCAAGGGCAATATCCTGTTATCTTTTTGTCGTTGAAGGATATAAAGGCGCAAGATTGGGAAACAGCATATGAACTGTTGAAAATGATTATCAGCTCCGAGTATGCAAGACACCCGGAATTGCAGGCTGGTAATGAGATATCCCAACAAGACAAGGATTTTTACGAAAAAATAGTCAATAAAAATGCTAATAAAGCAGATTATATGCTCAGCCTGCAGATTCTCAGCAGAATGCTTTATCAGTATTACAAAAAGGCTCCTGTGATAATCATTGACGAGTACGATACTCCTATCCAGGAAGGCTTCGTCAATAATTACTATAATGAAGCTATTAGGTTTATCAGAAATTTCTTTTCGGCTGCCTTGAAGGATAATCCTTATATAACTATGAGCATTATGACGGGTATCCTGCGTGTCGCTAAAGAAAGTATCTTCAGCGGTTTGAATAATATTCGCGTTGATTCTGTACTTGATGATACTTTTAGTGCTTATTTTGGATTCACTGAGGGTGAGGTCAAGATTATAACGCAGTATTATAATGTAACTGAAAAGCTGGCAGAAATCAAAAGCTGGTATGATGGTTATAGGTTTGGCAGCACTGAAATCTATAATCCGTGGTCGGTGATTAATTATATATCAAGCAGCTGTAAGGCTATCCCGTATTGGAGCCAGACTTCGGAGAATACTATTATTCATGAAATACTGAAGAAGTACAATGAAGCAACTTATAGGAATCTTCACGAATTGCTTAAAGAAAACGGGCAGGTAAGCTCTGTAATCAAAACGAATATTATTTATCCTGAGCTTAAGGGGCCTCAGACAGATATTCTTGGTTTTCTTCTGATGACGGGTTACCTGAAAGCAACGGAAATGATACTTAACGAAGACGGAGAGCATTTATGTCGGCTTAATATTCCCAATAAGGAGATACGCACAATCTACCGTAAGGAAATTATTAGTTTGCTGATAGCGGAAGTCGGTGATATGACGGTAACGGATTTAAGAGATGCTTTATTAAATAAGGATAGTGCTGTCATCAAAGAGACGCTGGGAAGATTTATGATGCAGACAATCAGCTATTATGACGGGCTTAGGGAAAGCTATTATCATGGTCTGATGCTGGGGCTTATAACTATATTTGAATATACTCACTTTATCCGCTCCAATAGAGAAAGTGGAACTGGCAGATATGATATTCAGCTTATTCCTAAAAACGCAGGTATGCCAGGGATTATTATTGAAATAAAAGCAGGTGAAGCAAAGGACGATGATTGTGCTTTGAGCAAGCTGGCGCAGGTTGCGTTCGACCAGATTGAAGAAAAGAAGTATGATACTGAGTTGCGTTCATTGGGCGTAAGTGTTATACACAAATACGGTATTGCGTTTGCCAATAAGAGGGTTGAGTTGAAGACGAATTAGATTTTACAGCAAAAAAAGCCGCCTGCAAAGGCGGCTTTTGGTATGTAGTCTTGCTAAGTTGTTCCAAGCACTCAGCTGCTATGCATGCACCCCCCCTTTAGTCGCTATCGCGACAGTCGCCCCAGGGCGCCTTCTCTTGCCCTTCTGGCAATTCACCTTGTCCCCCGAGGGGGAACCAAGAATGTGCTAATGAAGTTTAGCGAAAAGCTATTAGTCTTGCCTGCCCCTTGGGGAAGGTGCCGAGCGAAGCGAGGCGGAAGGGGGCGTGTGGCGCAGCGCCTTACAGGCTTGCAGCTCTCTCCAGGAATACGCGCAGAATGTCGCAGGAAGCGGTGAACTTAGCCTGCTCTTCTTCCGTCAGTGGCAGCTCTAAAATCTCTTCAATACCGTTTTTGCCGATTACGCAGGGAACACCTGCAGCTACGTCCTTCTGGCCATATTCGCCGCTAAGTACGGTGGAGCAGGGCCAAATCAGCTTTTCGTCATGGAAGATGGCTTTAATCAGCATGCAGGCAGCGTTGGCAATGCCGAATTCCGTGCAGCCCTTGCCGTCGACTTCAATGTCGCCGGCTCTTTTAACCTGCAGCTGCAAATCGTCCAGACTGAGGGCAGCCAGCGCCGGACGTTCAGCGCGCAGCTGGGCAAAGCTCTTGCTGCCGATGCGGATGGCAGACCAGACAACAAAGCTGGAATTACCATGCTCGCCCATGCAGAAGGCCTGAATAGATTTGCGGCTGTAGCCTGTAGCGGCGCTGAGCACGCGCAGCAGGCGGTAGCTTTCAAGGCTGGTGCCGGTGCAGAAGCAGCGCTGCGGCTCCCAGTTCATCTTGCGGCGGATATGCTCGCAGATGATGTCTGCCGGATTAGAAATGCTGATCATAATACCCTTGAAGTCAACCTGCTTCAGGTGGCTGATAACCTCGTTGGCCATTTTAATGGAATCGTCAAACATATCCAGACGAGTTTCGCCGGGACGGCGGCTGCGGCCGAAGGCCATTACCAGAATATCTGCATCGTTCAACTCGCTGTATTCACCGGCGCGGATTTTGGCGTCACGGCCGCAAAGTGCGCCGCTGACGCCGTCATCTAAGTCCAGCGCCTGTGCGGCAGCCTTTTCCTTGAGAATATCAATGAGCACAATATCGTCAGCCTCACCGGATTGGATAAGAGCTAAAGCAACATGGGAGCCGACGTGACCGGCTCCGACAATTACAACCTTACGAGTTTTTAACATAACCAAAGCCTCCTTATGAAAACAGGGAACCGTCCCCACTTGTGCTGGAGATAGTTCCCTCATTTTTTATGCGGCGATAAATATGCCGGTGCAGTATTTATCCCGCTTAGCTATTTTATTTGTTTGCTTCTGCTTCGGCAATAACCTTATTGATATCTTCGATAAGAGCATCAACATCAATGCCGTGAGCGCCAGCGCCCTGACCGATGGTTTCGAAATGAGCAGCCATGCAGCCGATGCAGCCCAGACCATATTCAGCGAAAACCTCCATGATTTCAGGATGGTTTTGAACGGCTTCAATAATGCCGGTATCTTTAGTAATCATCGTATAAATCTCCTTCTTTTAATAAAAATTGTACACATAATCCGTACTTACTCATTATATCATTTGTATCTCTAAAAGCCAAATTTATTAAAGAAAATTTTTTGCAAAAAAAGCTTGACAGACTTCACATTTTTTTAATTATTTTTTTACATTAAGCTGTGAAATACTTGCGTTTACGGCTGATAAACGATATAATGGAGAAAAGTGGTGTAATGTGGGTGAAAAGGGGGCGACATTATGCTTTTGGGTGAATACGAACATACCATAGATGCCAAAGGTCGTCTTGCTATGCCTGCAAAGCTGCGTGAAAGCCTGGGCGGTAAGTTTATCATCACCAAGGGTCTTGATGGCTGCCTTTTTGTGTACGATATGGAGCAATGGCAGAAGCTGGAGCAAAAGCTGTCCGCCTTGCCGATGAGCCGCAAAACAGCGCGTGATTTTACCCGTTTTCTCTTTGGCGGTGCCTGTGAGGGCGAATGCGATAAGCAGGGCAGGGTGCTGCTGCCGGCAAACCTGCGTGCTCACGCCGGTCTGGAAAAGGATGCTGTAATCGTTGGCGTTGGCAGCAGAGCTGAAATCTGGGACGCCGGACGTTGGAACAAATATAATGAAGAAAATGCTGAGGATGTGAGCGAGCTTGCCGAGCAGCTTGCTGATTTAGGCATATAAGATTGGTGTTGGCTATGGAATTTAAGCATACAAGTATCCTGCTCGCAGAGAGCGTGGAATTTTTGATTACAGATAAAAATGGTATTTATGTGGACTGCACCATGGGCGGTGCCGGTCACACCAGTGCCTTTGCCGCTCAGCTGGAGGCTGGTGGCCTGATGCTTGGCATTGACCAGGATGATGATGCGATTGCGGCAGGCTCTGCGCGTTTGCTGAACAAGTTTGCCTGCAAAACCGCTGTTGCCAAGTCTAATTTTGAAAACTTTTCCCAGGTATTGGATTCTATGGGCATTGATAAAATTGACGGTATCTTTTTTGATTTGGGCGTTTCCAGCTACCAACTGGATACGCCGGAGCGTGGTTTCTCATATATGCATGATGGCCCGCTGGATATGCGCATGAATAAAGAAGCAAGTCTGGATGCAGAGTACATTGTAAACCACTATAAGGAAGAAGAACTGGCGGATATTATTCACCGTTACGGCGAGGAGCGCTGGGCGAAGCGTATCGCACAGTTTATTGTGGCAGCACGCAAGGAAAAACCGCTGACCACTACCTTTGAGCTGGTTGATGTAATCAAGAAGGCTATTCCCAAGGGAGCAAGGCTTGACGGCCCGCACCCGGCGAAGCGCACCTTCCAGGCGATTCGCATTGAGGTGAACAATGAGCTGGGAATTCTGGCTGATACGATGGAAAAAGCTGTGGACCGCTTAAAGAGCGGCGGCCGTATCGGCGTTATTACCTTCCATTCGCTGGAGGACAGAATTATCAAGCAGACCTTTGCTAAGCTGGCCAAGGGCTGCACCTGCCCGCCGCAGCTGCCTGTATGCGTGTGCGGCAAAAAGCCGCAGCTGCGTAAAACCGGCAATATCGTTCCCTCCAAGGCCGAGGTTGAAGAGAATCCGCGCAGCCGCAGTGCTCGCTTGCGTTACGCAATCAAGATTTGACAGATAGATTAAGATAGATGTGATGTATGATGAAGGGTGATTTTGATGCTTGCTAGAAAATACGACAATTACGCCTGGCAAGAGCAGCCTGCTGAGCAGTACGAAGCCCCGCAGCCTGTCCGTCGCAGAAGACGTAAACCTGATAAAATGAAACTTATCCGCAGTGGACTGTTCAAAATTCTGGCAGTTGTCATGGTGGCTTATTTCGCTATGGTTCTGCGCAGCGAGGCTATGGTGCAGTGCAGCAATGAGCTTGTCAGCCTGCAGAAGCAGGAGGCGCAGCTGATTAACCAGAACAACGAGCTGAGAATTGAGGTTGAACAGCTCAAAGGTCCGGAGCGTATTATCGGCCTGGCAGAGCAGCGCCTTGGTATGAGCGTTGCCCGCAGCAACATCTATGTTAAGGCTGGCGAGGCTGCAAAAAGCAGCAATTCTTTGGCTGCCAAATAACAAATATACATAGCCATTCACTGTATATTGTGATATAATTTGAATGGGTTTTTGGGAGGCAGCCTTTTGGCTGCCGTTTCAATTTAAATTCTCCAGTACAAGAAATCTATAAGAAATTTATGCTTTTGCCGTTATGCTGCAGAAGCTGAAACAGGAGGTTTATAAATGGAAAAGCAATTAGCTTCTCTCATTGCATTGCTGCCGCAGGCTGAGGTCCTTGGCAGTGCTGATAAAGTAATTACTGATGTAACTGCTGATTCCCGTGCAGTTGTGGCTGGCAGCCTTTTTATCTGCCTGAAGGGCGCGACTGTAGACGGACATAAATTTTTGGCGATGGCTGCCGAAAAGGGTGCTGTTGCTGCGCTGGTGGAAGATGTGCCGGCGGAAGTGCCGCAGGGCATTACACTGATAAAGGTTGCTGATACGCGCGAGGCGATGGAGCTGGTAACGCCGTATTTTTATGATTACCCCGGCCGCAAGCTGAGAATGATTGGCGTGACCGGTACTAACGGTAAAACCACCTCTACTAACATTATCCGCCTGATTCTGCGCAAGGCAGGCTACAAGGTGGGCCTGATTGGCACCATCAATATCATGATTAACGATGAGATTACTGAATCTCACAACACTACTCCGGACGTAGTTGACCTGCAGAAGACGCTGTATGCTATGTGCTGCGCCGGCTGCGACTACTGCGTAATGGAGGTTTCCAGCCACGCGCTGGCACTGAAGCGTGTTGCAGGCATTGAATATGACTGCGCTGTGCTGACGAATATTACCCAGGATCACCTGGACTTCCATAAAACCATGGAAAATTATCGTGATGCCAAGAGCCTGCTCTTTGAGCATCTGACTGACGGCGATAAGCCGAATAAAAACGCTGTCTTCAACATGGACGACGCCAGCTCCGCGATTATCCGCGAGCGTACCAAGGCTAACGTGCTGACCTACGGTGAAGGTCATGATAATGATATCTATCCGCTGAGCTTTACGGTAGAACCTAAGCATATGCAGCTGCTGCTGCACACTCCGGTGGGCGAAATGGACCTGGAGCTGAAGATTACCGGCGAGTTCAACGTGTATAATGTTATGGGTGTTATCGGTGCAATGCTGGCTGAAAAGATTGATAAGGATATCATTTGCTCCGTACTCGACGGTTTTGACGGCGTTCCCGGACGCTTCCAGCTGGTTGAGGCAGGTCAGCCTTATACCGTCATCGTGGACTATGCGCATACTCCCGACGGCCTGGAGAATGTGCTGAAGACTGCACGCTCCATTACCCGCGGCAAGCTGTGGGTGGTGTTCGGCTGCGGCGGCGACCGCGACAACAAGAAGCGCCCGCTGATGGGTGCATTGGCGCTGCAATTGGCTGATAATATTGTCGTTACCTCCGATAACCCGCGTACAGAGGATCCGGAGCTGATTATCGACGAAATCTTTACAGCGCTGCAGGATGTGCCTGCAGGCAAGCAGGTTACCCGTCTGAGCGACAGACATGAGGCTATCTGCTATGCGCTGGCCAACGCTGCTGCCGATGATGTAATTCTGATTGCCGGCAAGGGCCATGAAAATTACCAGATTTTGAAGGACAGAACTATTCACTTTGACGATAAAGAAGTTGTAATGGAATACTGGAGTGATAAAAAATGCTGAAGGCCAGTGAAGTTTTAGCAGCCACCAAGGCTGTTTGTGCAGATTTTGAGTTTAGCGGCGTAACTACCGATTCCCGTGCGGTGAAGCCGGGAGAATTGTTTGTAGCGCTGAAGGGCGATAATTTTGACGGCCACGATTATTGTGCCAAGGCTGTGGAGCTGGGTGCTGCGGGCGTTGTTGTTTCCCATGAGGTTAGTGGCCTGCCTGCGGGTGTTGCTGTGTTCATGGTTGATGATACACTGCTTGCCTACCAGCAGCTGGCGCATGCTTACCGTCTGCGTAAGCAGGGACTGAAGGTTTTTGCTATTACGGGCTCCAACGGCAAAACCTCTACCAAGGATTTGCTGGCTGCCTGTCTGAGCTGCAAATATAATGTTGTCAAAACTCAGGGCAACTTCAATAATGAAATCGGTCTGCCGAAAACCTTGCTGAGCATTCAGTCGGATACGGATATTGCCGTTGTGGAAATGGGTATGCGCGGCCTGGGTCAGATTGCTGAGCTGTGCCGCATCGCAGAGCCTGACAGCGGCCTGATTACCAACGTGGGTGAAACCCATATGGAGCTTTTGGGCAGCATGGAAAATATCGGCAAGGCTAAGAGCGAGATTGTAGTTAATCTGCCGGAGGATGGCTTTGCCGTGCTCAACGGCGACAATGAATACGTGCTGGCGGCAGCAGGCAAGACGAAGGCGCAGGTTGTGTACTTCGGCCTGGGCGAAAACTGTGACTTCCGCGGCAGCGACATTGTGACCAGTGGCGCAGGCACTACCTTTACCTGCACGTACAAGGCTACGGGTGAGGCTGTGAAGGTAAGCCTGCAGCTGATTGGCGAGCATAATGTTTACAACGCGCTGAGCGCTATTGCCGGCGCTTACTGCTATGGTGTGCCGCTGGCAGCCAGTGCACAGGCATTGGCAACTGCCCGTCTTACCGGCAGCCGTCAGGAAATAATTTATATCGGCGATATCACCTTTATCAATGACGCATATAATGCAAGTCCTGCTTCTATGGAAGCGGCACTGAAAACCTTGGCGGAGGCCAAAAAGGCTGCACATGGCAAGGCACGCACCATTGCTGTGCTGGCTGACATGCTGGAGCTGGGAGCTATCAGCGAGGACGCTCATCGCCGCGTGGGCCGCTGGGCTGTAGAAAATGGTGTGGACTTTGTGCTGACCTATGGCCCGCAGGCTGCTTATATTGCGGACGAGGCTGCTAAGCTGGGCGGCAAGAGCAAGCATTGCGCTGACCGTCAGGAGGCAGCGGATGCTTTGCGTCTGATGGCTTCCGCAGGTGATATTATCCTGCTGAAGGGCAGCCATTCCATGCAGGTTGACAAGATGCTGGAGCTGTTCAAGTAAACTTTAGAGAGTGAGATTTAATAGATGTTGAAATTAATCGGAATTCCTGTGACTGCGTTTATCGTGTGTGCCTTAATCGGCCCGGTGCTGATTCCTTATCTGCACAAGCTGAAGTTTGGCCAATCCATTCGCGAATGCGGACCGGCAAGCCATATGGCCAAAAGCGGCACGCCGACTATGGGCGGCCTGATGATGCTGGCGGCGCTGGTAGTGGCTTTGCTGTGGGGCAAGTTTACTCCCCATGTGATTATTGCCCTGGTGCTGACGGTGGGCCATGCGGTCATAGGCTTTATAGATGATTACATCAAGGTTGTAATGAAGCGTAATCTGGGCCTGACTGCCAAGCAGAAATTCTTACTGCAGTTCATTCTGGCCGGTGCCTATGTATATTTCGCCGAAACGCATATCCGCAATACGGAGCTGTGGGTTCCCGGTATCAATGCTGTCATTGATTTAGGCTGGGGTTATTATGTGCTGGCCTTCCTGCTTTTGGTGGGCACGACCAACGCTGTAAACCTGACTGACGGTCTGGACGGTCTGGTTTCCTTTGTCAGCCTGCCTGTTACGCTTGTTTTTGCCTTCATCGCCTATATGCAGGGTATGCTTGATCTGAGTGGCTTTGCTTTGGGACTGACCGGTGCCTGTCTGGGCTTTTTACTGTTTAACCGTCATCCCGCCAAGGTATTCATGGGTGATACCGGTTCCCTGGCGTTGGGCGGCGCTGTAGCTGCGCTGGCACTTTTGACACGCACAGAGCTGCTTTTGGTTGTTGTGGGCGGCATTTATGTTGCCGAAGCGATTTCGGTAATCATCCAGGTTACCTACTTTCGCTTCAGCGGCGGCAAGCGTATCTTCCGTATGGCACCGCTGCACCATCACTTTGAGCTGGGCGGCTGGGCCGAGGTTAAGGTTGTGCGTGTGTTTACAGCAGTAAGCTGCCTGTTATCTGTCATTGGCCTGTGCCTGTGGCTGAATGCATTTGTATAAAATTTTTCCGGCTATATCCTTTTGGCGCTTTTTTGCGCTGAAATGGCTATAGCCTACATATGTTTATGAATAGAGGGTGTTTTTGATGACTAAAAAGGATGCTGTAATCGTTTACGGCGCTGGCATCAGCGGCCGTGGCGCAGCGCAGGTGCTGGCGGACAGAAAGCAGCAGGTTTATTTATATAACGATATGGACTGCACTATTGAGCCGCAGCTGCTGAAGCTTTTGCAGAGCGTTGGCGGTGGTCTGGCCATCGGGCAGGATGCCTTTGAGCATTTGCTGGATATTGCCGGTGTGCTGGTGCTTTCTCCAGGTATTGCCTGCGATAACGCAAATGTGCTGCTCGCAGAGCAGCGCGGACTGGAGGTCATCAGCGAGGTAGAGCTGGGCTACAGGCTGTACGGCGGTCATATTGCCGCTATCACCGGTACTAACGGCAAAACCACTACCACTACTATCGTGGGCGAAATGCTCAAGCGTCTGCCGGTGCCTTCCGCTGTGGGGGGCAACATTGGCCTGGCGCTGTCTAAGGAAGTAGAGAATCTACCAAAGGATGGCTGGCTTGTTGCCGAGCTTTCCAGCTTCCAGCTGGAAAAAGTCAGCAGCTTCTGCCCTGATATCGCAGTAGTGCTGAACCTGACTCCGGATCATCTGGAGCGCCATCATACGATGGAGGCCTACGGCGAGGCGAAGAAGAATATCTTCCGTCAGCAGGGTGAGGCGCAGGTTACGGTGCTTAATTACGATGATCCTATTGTGCGTACCTGGGGTGCGGAAACTAAAGGCCGCCTGTGTTACTTCAGCCGTAAGGAAAAGCTGCAGCAGGGCATCTATATGCAGGATGGTAATTTTATCATCAGCTGGGACGGCAAGCAGAAAACTGTCTGCAATATCAGCGAGCTGCATCTGTTCGGCGGTCACAACGAAGAAAACGTGCTGGCAGCTATTGCCTGTGGCTTCTTCGCCGGTGTTGGCATCAGCGATATGGCTGATGTGCTGCGTAACTTCCGCAGCATTGAGCACCGCATTGAATACGTTGCTACGATTGACGGCGTACCGTATTACAATGATTCCAAGGCTACCAACACCGATTCTACAATTAAGGCACTGGAGGCCTTTAAGGACGGTCACATCATTTTGCTGGCAGGCGGTCACGATAAGCTGACACCGCTGGAGCCGATGATGGAGCTGGTGAAGGAAAAGACGGATGCCCTGATTCTGCTTGGCGCAGCCAAAGAACGCTTTCACAATGCTGCTGTTGCCTGCGGCGTGCAGAACATTGTGCTGGCCGACAGCTTTGAAGACGCAGTAGCCAAGGCGCATGCGCTGGCGCATAAGCCGCAGGTAGTGCTGCTTTCCCCGGCCTGCTCGTCTTTCGATATGTTTAATAATTATCCGGAGCGTGGTAACTATTTTAAAAAGCTGGTACACGAGCTGGAGGGAGGTAACGTTAAGTGAAGGTAATTCTTTCCGGAGGCGGTACGGGCGGACACATTTATCCGGCCCTAACCATTGCGGACCAGATAAAAAAGCTGCAGCCTGAGGCGGAGGTCAGCTTCGTAGGCACCAGGCAGGGCTTGGAGAAGGATATCATTCCCCGCTATGGCTACAAGCTGCAGTTCATTGAGGTAGCAGGCTTTAAGCGCAGTCTGAGCTTTGACACCCTGCGCAG
This sequence comes from Phascolarctobacterium succinatutens CAG:287, assembly GCF_000434895.1. Lineage (GTDB taxonomy): Bacteria > Bacillota > Negativicutes > Acidaminococcales > Acidaminococcaceae > Phascolarctobacterium_A > Phascolarctobacterium_A succinatutens_A. Next base: position 27,850 of record NZ_FR892777.1, on the reverse strand, counting down.
TGCGGCCAAGCTTTTTGCAGGCCTTTATGATGCCTACAAAATCATCAGCGACGAAAAGCCTGACCTGGTGATTGGCACCGGCGGCTATGTCTGCGGTCCTGTTGTCTTTATAGCAGCGATGAAGGGGATTCCCTGCTGCATTCAGGAGCAGAATGCGATGCCCGGTGTGACCAATAAGATTTTGTCACGCTATGTACGCAAGGTATTTTTGGGCTATGAGGCAGGCCGCAAATATTTCCATGGCAAGGCAGAGCTGGAATATACTGGCAACCCTATCCGCAGTGAAATATTGCAGCATACGCGCGAGGAGGCTATTAAAGAGCTGGGGCTGGACGCCAAAAAGAAGACGATTCTTGTCAGCGGCGGCAGTCGCGGTGCACGCACCATCAACAACGCTATGCTGGAGGCCGAGCTGGCACTTTCCGGCAGACCGGAGGTACAGGTGCTCCATGCAACTGGCGATGTGAACTACGAAGCCTATATGGCCGAAATCAAAAAGCGTGGCGGCGTGGCTGATAACATTATCATCAAGCCGTATCTGCATAATATGCCGGTGGCGCTGGCTGCCGCAGATCTGGCAGTGTTCCGCGCCGGAGCGATTGGCCTGGCGGAGCTGATGGCGAAGGGCGTGCCGTCGCTTTTGGTGCCTTATCCGTATGCTACAGCAAATCACCAGGAGTTTAATGCCAGAGCGGTAGAAGCGCAGGGTGCAGCCAAGGTTATTTTGGATAAGGACCTGACTGGCGACACCGTTTTGGAATTTATCGAGCATTTATTAGTGCACGAGGAGGAATTGCAGCAAATGCAGGCGGCAGCCAAAAAGCTTGGCAGACCGCAGGCTGCAGAGGTTATAGCCAAAGAGGCTGTGGCCTTGACTAAACAATAAGGGAGGGCCTCGAGTGGCTGAAAACAAATTAGCAAACCTGCATAACATACATTTTATCGGTATCGGCGGCGCCGGCATGAGCGCAATTGCTTATGTCCTGATTAAGCGCGGCTATGATGTGAGCGGCTCCGATCTGAACGCCGGCCATATGTCGGCACATCTGGCGGAGGAGGGCGCTATGGTTTATATGGGCCATGCTGCCAGCCAGGTAGACGATGCTGAGGCTGTAGTTATTTCTACAGCGATTCACCAGAATAATCCGGAGCTGGTGGAGGCACGCAGACGCGGCATTCCTGTGCTGCACCGCAGTGATGTGCTGGCAGCAATTATGAATGCTGATGACGGCGTGGCTGTTGCCGGTGCACATGGCAAAACTACTACCAGTGCGATGATTTCCTGCATTGCGGCCGAAAGCGGCATTGACCCGACTGTCATCATCGGCGGCGAGGTAAGCAGCCTGGGCGGTAACGCGCGCAACGGCGCAGGCCGTTTCGTAGTAGCGGAGGCAGACGAGAGCGACGGCTCCTTCCTCAAGCTGTATCCGTATCTGGCAGTAGTAACTAATATTGAAGATGACCATCTGGACCATTATGGTACAGAAGAAAATATATATCAGGCCTTTAAGCAGTTTGTTGGCAATATCAAAGAGGGCGGCAAGGCGATTCTTTGCTTTGACAATGCAAAGGTGCGCCGTCTGGCTGGCGAAACTGATAAAGAGGTCATTACCTATGGTGTTGAGGGCGAGGGTGCTGACTACATTGCCCGCGACATTTCCTACGGTGTTGGCGGCACCAGCTACAAGCTTTACTACAAGGGAGAATTTGTGACTGAGGTACATCTTGTTGTTCCTGGCAGACATAATGTGCTCAATTCTATGGGTGCCTTTGCTGCTGCTCGCGAGATGGGCATTGCTACCGACCAGATTCTTGCTTCCCTGAAAAAGTTTGGCGGTGCTAAGCGTCGTTTTGAAACCAAGGGCAAGGTCAATGGTGTGTGGGTGGTTGATGATTATGCCCACCATCCGACAGAAATCGGCGTAACGCTGAAGGCTGCCAGACAGACGAAGCCTGAACGTTTGCTGTGCGTGTTCCAGCCGCATCGTTATACCCGCACCAAGCTGCTGTTCTCCGAGTTCTGCGAATGCTTTAAGGATTGTGATGAGCTGATCCTGACAGACATTTATGCAGCCAGCGAGGAAGCAATTCCCGGTGTGAGCAGCATGCATCTGGCTGAGGGTATCAAGGCAGCGACAGGTCAGGAGGTGCTGTATATCGGCAAGCTGACCAAGGCTGAAGAATATCTGGAGCGCGTTGTACGTGCCGGCGATCTTGTTATGACTATTGGTGCCGGTGATGTATTTAAAATTGGTGAAGAATTAGTTAGGGAGTTGGAAAGAAATGCAGATTAATAAGCAAGATGTTGTTGCTGTTGTTTTGGGCGGTCCTTCCTCTGAGGCCGGAATTTCGCGTGTTACCGGCGGTGCTATCGCCAATGCGCTGCGCGAAAAGGGCTATAATGCCAAAGAGCTGGAGCTGGAGCCTGCTAATCTGATTAACGAGCTGCGCGCAATGAATGCCAAGGTAGTATTTAATGCAGTGCATGGCATGTACGGCGAAGATGGCCGCC
>NZ_FR892777.1:0-25281 GCF_000434895.1 Phascolarctobacterium succinatutens CAG:287 | reverse complement strand
CATTCCCTACACCGGCTGTGGTGTGCTGGCAAGCGCTGTTTCTATGGATAAATCTGCTACGAAGCGTTATCTGCAGTCTGCAGGCATTCCTACTGCACCCTGCATGATTATCAACAAGCGTGATGCAGGCGACCTGCAGGAGCTGGCAGAGAAAATTATTTCCGAGTTCGGTCTGCCTGTAGTTATCAAGGCAGCAACCCAGGGCTCCAGCATTGGCGTTGTTATTCCTAAGACTGCGGAGGAGGTTGTTCCTGCGCTGGAGGAAGCCTTTAAGTATTCCGAAAACGTGCTGGCAGAAAAGTGCATCAAGGGCAAGGAGCTGACCATCTCCATTATGGAAGAAAATAGCGAGCCGAAGCCGCTGCCGGTTATCTGGATTGCACCGCATTCCGGTGCCTATGATTTCCATTCCAAATATACCAAGGGTGCTACGGACTACCATTGTCCTGCACCTTTTGATGAGGAAACTACCGCTTATATCCAGAAAATAGCTGTAGAAACCTACAAGCTGCTGGGCCTTTCCGGCGTAGCGCGTGTAGATGCAATGCTGGGTGATGCAGATGGCGTTGCTTATGTGCTCGAGGCCAACACTGTGCCCGGCATGACAGCAACCAGCCTGGTTCCGAAGGCTGCTGCTGCTGTAGGCATCAGCTTCCCGGATTTGTGTGAGAAAATTTTGCTGAGCGCTAAATAATACAGCGCTTCGCTAATGAATGAAGGAGGTGCAGCATGGATTCGTCGCAAAGCTTTCGCGAGCAGGTGCGCAGGCGCCGACGCCAGAAAATATGGCGCCTGGTAAAACTTGTGTTATTTACGGCGGCCTCTGCTGCCGCCTGCTTCTATGGCTGGCGCTTTCTGCACAGTCCGTCCTTTGCCTTCGGCAGTGTCAGCATTCACGGCACCAGCCTGCTGACGGAGGCGGATGTTATTTCGCTCGCCGGCTGCGGTAAGGGACCGCTGAACCTGTTCAACGCCAGCACGTCGCGTGTGCGTGAAGCACTTTCGCATGATGTGCGCTTTCAAAATGCGGAGGCGGCCTACCGCTTCCCGGTGACGCTGCAGGTGAGCGTTGAGGAGCGTCAGCCGGCGCTTTATGTAGCCAATTCGTATCGCAGCTACCTGAAGCTGGATTACAATGGCATTGTCATCAGCGTGACGACGACCATTCCTGATGCCAAGGCACCGGTGCTTGCCGGTGTGAAGTGCGGCAATCTGTATTTGGGCGACAGGGTGGAGGATGAAGGCGTGCTGCAGATCCTGAAGTTTTTGCAGCAGCTGACGCCGGAAGCACAGCAGCGTATTGGCGAAATTGCTGTTGACAACAAGCAGGAGGTCAAGCTGCAGCTGAGCGGCTGCTTCCCGGTGCGTCTGGGTAAAGCGCAGGAGCTTGCGCAGAAGGCGCCGCTGTTTATGACAGTGTTTAATGAAATTAAAGATAAAAATATTAAGGCTGAATATATTGATTTGACCTTTGCCAAGCCTTACATCAAGCTTCCGCCGAAGCAAGGCGCCGTTTAAAGGGATTTGACTGCATTTGTGCAGTGATTGTCACAGTGAGGGAGAAAAAATGAAAGAAATTTTGACTATGGATTTAAAGGGCAAGCTCTTGATTGCCGTGGTATTCATGGTGTTGGGCTTTATGCTTTCGGTACAGTACAAAGCTACTGAGCGTCAGCGCTCGGTACGAATGGACCGCGTTGAGGATTTGTCTGAACGCCTGAGGTCTATGGAAAGCGAAAACAAACAGCTGCAGCTGGAGCTGGAAACCTTGCGTGCAGGTGCTGCCAAGGATCCGGCAGATGAGCGCATGAAGCTGATGGCCGGAACTACTGATGTAGAGGGCACAGGCATTGAGATTTTGCTGGACGACAGCAACATTGCCAAAAAGTCCAACGAAAACCCCAATCTGTATATCATTCATGATGAGGATTTGCTGCGTGTGCTCAACGAGCTGCGTGCTGCCGGTGCGGAAGCGATTTCGCTGAATGACCAGCGCATCGTAGCGATGAGCGAGGTGCGCTGTGCAGGACCGACGATTTCGGTCAACAATGTGCGCAGTGCTCCGCCCTATGTAATCAAGGCTATCGGCGCTCCCAAAACGCTGAGCAGTGCGCTGCGTCTGCGTGGCGGCGTTGTTGAAACCTTTGAGTTCTGGGGCATTCAGGTAAAAATCAAAACGGTAGAAAAGCTGCATATCCCGGCGCTTAAATCGTCGCGCAGCTTTGAATATGCCAAAACGGTGGAAGGGAAGGAGGCAGCAAAATGATTGCATTTGCTATTGCGGGCCTTGTGCTGGGCCTGATGGTTGGTGTTTACTGTCCCTTCAGCGTGCCGCCTGAATACGCCCGCCTGCTGGCTGTAGCCGTTATGGCAGGCATGGACGCAGTGCTTGGCGGTATGCGTGCTTCGTTAGAAGGCAATTATGATGCACAGGTCTTTATATCCGGCTTTTTCATTAATGGTATTCTGGCAGCCTTTTTGTGCTATGCCGGCAACCTGATTGGTATTGATTTATATTTGGTAGCAGTCCTGATTTTTGGCATGCGTGTCTTCCAGAATATGGGCATTATCCGTCGCCTGTATATGGGTAAATAGTGCTGCAGAAAAAAATTCTGCAATAAGCAGGAAAATGGCAGGCGTATGTTGAAAAATAAACAGTGAAATTTATAGCAAAGCTACCCAAAGCTAAGGGGGACGTAAAATATGTTTGATGACGTAGAAACAACCTTTGAACCATTAGCCAACATTAAGGTAATCGGTGTTGGCGGCGGCGGCAATAATGCCGTTAACCGTATGATTGATGCAGGCGTAAGCGGCGTTGAATTTATTGCTGTGAACTGCGATAAGCAATGCCTGATGCTTTCTAAAGCAGAAAAACGCATTCAAATCGGCGAAAAGCTGACTAAGGGCCTGGGTGCAGGCGCTAATCCTGAAATCGGCGAAAAGGCTGCCGAAGAATCCCGTGACCAGATTCTGGAGGTCCTGAAGGGTGCAGATATGGTATTTGTTACTGCCGGTATGGGCGGCGGCACCGGTACCGGCGCTGCGCACGTTGTTGCAGAATGCGCCAAGGAAATTGGTGCACTGACTGTCGGCGTTGTAACCAAACCCTTTGGCTTTGAAGGTCCTCGCCGTATGAAGCAGGCGGAAACCGGTATCGTTAACCTGAAGGAAAAGGTTGATACACTGGTTACCATTCCTAATGACCGTTTGCTGCAGATTATTGAAAAACGCACCTCCATGCTGGAGGCATTCAAAAAGGCCGATGACGTTCTGCGTCAGGGCGTTCAGGGTATTTCCAACCTGATTGCTGTTCCCGGCCTGATTAACGTTGACTTTGCCGATGTGAAGACTGTTATGTCCAACGCAGGCAGCGCACTGATGGGCGTTGGTACTGCCAATGGCGAAGGCGGCGGCAAGGCCGCAGCCGAAGCTGCTATCAAAAGCCCGCTCTTGGAAGCATCTATTGATGGTGCCCGCGGCGTACTGATCAACATTATCGGCGGCAAGGAGCTGTCCCTCTTTGACGTCAACGAGGCTGCTAATATTGTCAATGCAGCAGCAGATCCGAACGCTGTTGTTATCTTCGGTGCTGTTATTGACGAAAGCCTGAACGATGAAATCCGTGTTACGGTTATTGCTACCGGCTTTGAGAAAAAATCTCCGGTTACCAGAAATACTGTTGGTGGTCCGGCATCTATCAACCGCAACAACGGTGGCGTAATCAAGAGCTTCTCTGATCCTAACGAGATTCCGCCATGGCTGCGCCACTGATTGAAAGGAAGGCAGTAATATGAAGTGCCCGTATTGCTCTCACAGAGACAGCCGCGTTATCGACAGCCGCGCTGTTGAGGAAGGCTGCTCCATTCGTCGCAGACGCGAATGCCCTAATTGCGGCAAACGCTTTACCACGTATGAAAAATATGAGGAAACTCCGTTGGTTGTCAGCAAGAAGGACGGCCGCCGCGAGCTTTTTGACGGCAAAAAGCTGCTGGCAGGCTTGCTCAAGGCTTGCGAAAAACGCCCTGTTCCTTATGAAAAAATCAAAGATATTGCTGACAGCATTGAGCGTGAGCTGCGAATGAGTGCTGATGCTGAGGTTCCCAGCGCCCAGATTGGCGAGCTGGTGATGAAGCATCTGGAGCAGACGGACCAGATTGCCTACGTTCGCTTTGCTTCTGTATATCGTCAGTTTGCTGATGTACGCAACTTTATGCAGGAGCTGGAGCGTATTATGCAGAACACCAAGGAAGAAAAATAGAGGTGCAGTCAATGAAACGGTATTTGCTTCTTGCTTTGACAACTGCTATGCTGGTGGCTGGCTTCAGTAGCTCGGCGCTGGCGAAGGAAAGACTCTTTACCTTTTCCAACAACAATAACGGAGCTGTGAAAGAGGTAAATTACTATTTGGATAATGGTGCCAAGGTTGTGTTTTTGGACACTGCAGCCAAGGTTACGGACAGCACAGTGATTATCACCGTTGTGCTGGAAATACCCGATGGTACTGCACCGTATCAAAAGTAAATAGCAAAATGGTGCCGCAGGCACTTATAAAAGGAGACGGCGACAGCCGTCTCTTTTGGTATAAGCAGGATATATCAGCTAAAATTTAGCTGCGAATTTAAGTGCTTTTAAGGGGGATTTCAGAATGCAGGACTTTATAATTACGCAAAAAAATAATCTCTGGTGGGGTTCATTCCCACGTTTGACGCAGGCTGGCTTTGGCAATGCCTGCAGCTGCCGCCTGCATGGTGCCAGCGCTGTCGCAGAGGGGACGCTGAATTTGGCGCTGCACGTGGGAGACGAGGCGGAGCTGGTGCTGCAGAACCGCTGCCGGTTTGCGCAGGCTTTAGGTTTGGATGCAAGCAAATTTACTACCTGCGAGCAGGTGCATGGCAGCAAGGTTGTTGTAGTTGATGAGGCTTTAGTTGGCGCCGGTGCGACTACGCTGGCTGATACCATCAAGGAGACAGATGCATTGGTTACGAAATTGGCAAATGTGCCGATACTGCTGTTTTTTGCTGACTGCGTGCCGCTGCTTTTTGTTGATGAGCGCCAGGGCGTGTGCGCTGTAGCGCACGCCGGCTGGCGCGGTACGGTGGCGCAGATTGGTCGCAAAACAGTGGAGACGATGCAGCAAGCCTTCAGCTCCCGTCCTGCAGATATCGTTGCGGCGATTGGTCCGTCTATCGGCCAATGCTGCTACGAGGTTGACGACTTTGTATGTAGCAAGGCCGCAGGCTACGAGCAATTCTTTGCGCCACGTGACGAAAAGCCGGGCAAGTATCTGCTGGATTTGTGGGGGTATAACCGTCAGGTGCTGCTGGACGCAGGATTAAAGGCGGAAAATATTCTTACTGCCGGTGTCTGCACAGAGCATAACCATGAAATGTTCTGCTCCTACCGCGCGGAGCAGGGCAAAACAGGACGCATGGGCGTGTGCCTGTATAGAATGTCTGCCGGGAAAAATGCGTAAGTACTGAGCGTGCGTAGAACTTACAGTTAACGTTAACTTAGAAGATTTAGAAAGTACGATAAGAAAATGCGTTAAGAAATGCTTCTTGTAACGCTAAATAATACGAAAAGAGTGAGTGAAGATGCTGAAGGATACCTTTACATTTCAAGGACCGTTAGGGGAAATAGAGTGTGTTGTAGAACCGAATCGGAGTGAGAATAATGCTGTACTTGTTATGGCGCATGGCTTCCGCGGCAGCCGTGACAGCGGCGGACGCGCTGCAGGAGTGGCGCAGCAGGCTGCTGCACACGCTGCCGTAGTTCGCTTTAACTTTACGGGTACGCAGATAATTTCGCGTCAGGTAGAGGAGCTGCGCGCCGTACTGGCGGAGGTACGCCGCAGGCAGCCGGGCTGCAGGCTGTTTCTTTTGGGACGCAGCTTGGGCGGTGCTGCATCCATCATTACTGCGGCTCAGGACGGTGCTCTCGCCGGACTGATTCTGTGGGCGACGCCAAATAATCTGCGCTTTACCTTCCGTTATGTGATGACGGAGGACGAATACCGTCGCCTTGACAGCGGCGAAACGCTGCATTTTAACGATGAACGCGGCGAATGCGACCTGACGCCGGATTTTCTGACGGACTTCGACCAATACGATCTGCCTGCACTGCTGCAGAAGGCACAGCCGTTGCCCGTGCTTGTGCTGCATTGCAGCGCGGATGAGGTGGTGCTGGCTGAGCAGGGGCAGCGCAACGCCGCAGCCGTCGGCGAGGCGGCAGAGCTGCATATCTTTGCAGGCGGCGACCACAGCTTTACGCAATACAGTGAGCAGGCAGGCGCGCTGTTGAGTGATTGGCTGGGCAAACGCTTGAAATGCGGCGCTTGTTAGTTGTATAATATACTTGAGAAATTATATCCTTTTCTATGGGAGGAAAGAGCATGAAGAAATTGTTAATAATCTGCCTGATGCTGGTGTGTGCGCTGGTACTTACAGCCTGCGGTCAGGAAAAGCAGGAGCAGGCGCCGAAGGCAGAGCCTGCGACGGCGGTTTTCAACACGAGCATGGGCGATTTTGAGGTGAAGCTGGCAACAGACTATGCACCGGAAACGTCAAAGAATTTTATTACTCTGGCCGAAAAGGGCTTTTATAACGGCCTTACCTTTCACCGCGTAATCGATAACTTTATGATTCAAGGCGGTGACCCTGCCGGCAATGGTACCGGTGGTCCCGGCTACACTATTAAGGATGAGTTCAGCAGTAAGCTGCTGCATGACGGCCCCGGTGTAATTTCCATGGCCAACCGCGGTCCGAATACCGGCGGCAGCCAGTTCTTTATTACCCTGCGTGAAACTAAATGGCTTGACGGTAAGCACGCTGTTTTCGGCAAGGTAAGCAAGGGCATGGATGTTGTTTATAAAATCGGCAAAACAGCAACAGATTCCAATGATAAACCGTTGGAGCCTGTAATCATTAAGAAGGTTACGATAGAAAAACGTTAACACCCCTTTTAAAACAGGTAGGAGGAAATTGCTTGGCTAGTGAAGAAGAAAAAATGCAAGGTATACTGGAAACCGTTGACCAACAGGAAATGGTTGGCATTTGCGGACGTAATGACGAGTTTTTGCGTATAATCCGCAGTGCCTTTGACTGTACAATCGTAGCGCGCGGCAATCAGATTAGCATGAGCGGGCGTGCCGAAGAGGTGGCCCTGCTGGAACAGCTGCTGCAGGAGCTGCTCTTTTTGTACCGTCAGGGACTGCCGCTGACGACGCATGATGTGCGTTACAGCATGTATATGGTGAAGGCAGGAAATTTGGAAAGCCTGCATCGCATGTATGCTGATACGATTATCGTCAATAACCGTGGCCGTCAGGTGAAGGCTAAGACCTTGGGACAGTGGCAGTATGTGGAAACCATCCGTCATAACTATATCACCTTGGGCATCGGACCTGCAGGCACAGGCAAAACCTATCTGGCGGTGGCACTGGCAGTAGCGGCGCTGAAGAAAAAAGAGGTGGAGCGCATTATCCTGACGCGTCCTGCGGTAGAAGCAGGCGAAAAGCTGGGCTTTTTGCCGGGCGATATGCAGGATAAGGTAGACCCGTATCTGCGACCGCTTTATGACGGCCTGTATGATATGCTGGGCACGGAAACCTTCCAAAAGTATCTTACCAAGGGTACGATTGAGGTTGCACCGCTGGCATACATGCGCGGACGCACGCTGAATGACGCCTTCATCATTTTGGACGAGGCGCAGAATACTACGCCGGAGCAAATGAAGATGTTCCTGACGCGCTTTGGCTTTGGCAGCAGGATGGTTATCACCGGTGATATCACGCAGATAGATTTGCCGGGTGGCAAGAACAGCGGCCTGAAGGATGCAGCGCGTATTCTGGGAAATGTTCCGGGAATCGGCGTGATTAAGTTCAGCGAGCAGGATGTTGTGCGCCATGAAATCGTGGGTTCCATCATCAAGGCTTATGAACGCTTTGAAAAACAAAAAGAATAATATAACGGAGAAAAACAGCATGATAATTAATTTGGAAAATGACCAGCAGAAGCTGGAGCTTTCTGCGCAGGTGCTGGAGCGCCTGCAGGAGGGCTTGCAGGCAGTGGCAAGCTTGAACGAGCTGCCGGAGGAGTCTGAGGTGGATGTCACGATTGTCGACGATGAGGAAATCCATGCGCTGAATCGTGAGTATCGCGGTATGGATAAGCCTACTGACGTTTTGAGCTTTGCGCTGGATGAGGACTGCGAGGATGAAGACGAGCCGGAGCTGATTGGCGGACCGGAGGAGCATCTTTTCGGTGATATCATCATTTCGGCGGAAACAGCACTGCGTCAGGCAGAGGAATACGGCCACGGTCTGGAGCGTGAAATGACGTATCTGGCAGTGCATGGTATGTTCCATCTGTTGGGCTATGACCATATGACGGAGGAGGATAAGGCTGAAATGCGTGCGAAAGAGGAGGAAGCTCTGCGTGCGATTAACCTTTCCGAAGAATATTTTGACCATCCAACAGGCATTCATTGATGCTTAATGCACAATTATTTATAACTAACCTGTAAAAAACATAGGAGGTGCTTTCCATGAAAGACGTAAAACTGAATGAATTATCCCCGGCTTGGCGCGAATTGTACGATGCAGCAGTTGCTGCCCGTAAGAATGCTTACATTCCTTATTCCAACTTTGCTGTAGGTGCGGCAGTACGCTGTGCCAACGGAAAAATCTACAGTGGCTGTAACGTGGAAAACGCTTCCTACGGACTTTGTGTCTGCGGTGAGCGTAATGCAATCTTCCACGCTGCCTGCGCCGGTGAGCGCGAGATGACAGAGCTGTGCGTAGTTGCAGATACCTCCGGCCCCGTTTCTCCCTGCGGTGCCTGCAGACAGGTAATGCGCGAGTTTGGTATCCAGACCGTGATTTTGGCAAATATGAAGGGTGACTTTAAAATTACCACGGTAGAAGAGCTGCTGCCGTATGGTTTTGAATTATAATAACAGGAGCTGATTAAGATAAAGAAGGTAAACAACGAAGAAGCTAAACATTATGCCGGTTTTGTGGCTATGGTGGGCCGCCCGAACGTGGGCAAATCCACTTTGACAAACAGTCTGATCGGTGAGAAAATCGCCATCATGTCCGACAGACCGCAGACTACCCGCAATAAGATTATGTGCATTATGAATACTGATAACGCACAGATTATGTTTCTTGATACGCCGGGCATTCATAAGCCACAGCATAAGCTGGGCGAATACATGGTGCGCACGGCAGAAAGCACGCTGCAGGAGGTTGACGTTGTCCTCTTCGTAGTAGATGCAACCGAAAAACGCGGTGCAGGCGAGGATTATATCCTGAACCTGCTGCAGAAGGTAAAAACACCGGTAATTTTGGTAGTAAATAAAATTGACAAGCTGGCAGACAAGCAAAAGCTGTTCCAGATTATGGAAGGTTATAATAAGCTGTATAAATTTGCCGCGATTGTACCTGTTTCCGCATTGAATGACAGCGAATTCCCCGGACTGGTGCAGGAAATTACTAAGCATCTGCCGGAGGGACCGGCGTACTTCCCGGAGGATATGATTACCGACCAGCCGGAGCGCGTGATTGCCGCTGAAATGATCCGTGAGAAGGTATTGCGTCTGACGCGTGATGAAATTCCCCATTCCGTAGCGGTTGAGGTGGACGAATTCAAGGAGCGCGACGAAGAAAACGTTTATATCAGAGCAACAATTTTTGTAGAGCGTGAATCGCAAAAGGGCATTGTTATCGGCGCTAAGGGCAGTCTGCTGAAGAAAATCGGCCAGCAGGCGCGTGCTGATATCGAAAAACTGCTGTACTGCAAGGTCTTTTTGGATTTATGGGTTAAGGTTAAGGCTGACTGGCGTAACAAGGATAAAGCCTTGAAGCAGCTTGGCTACAAGGAGTGAGGACTTATCAATTTTTTTCGGAAACTGATTGATTTCTGGCACAGACTGCCGCTTGCCTGGCATTACCTGAAAACAGGCACCTGGCACAAGGAGGGCAGCGCCAGCAGTGAGGACGAGCTGCGCCAGCTGGTGAGTGCCAGCGAACGCCACGGCCAGATTGATCATGTCGAGGGCAGCATGATCGGCAATGTTTTTGACTTTGCCGACCGTGTAGCGCGCGAGGTCATGGTGCCGCGTCAGGATATGGTATGCCTGTTTTTGGATGATACGCTGGCAGAAAATATGGCTGTTGTACGCAGCAGTCATCATACACGCTATCCGCTCTGCATGGAGGATAAGGACCAGGTTGTGGGTACGCTGCATGTGCGTGATTTGCTGAAGCTTAAGCCGGGGCAGACTACCTTTGACCTGCGTCGCCTGATGCGTCCGATTGTCGTTATTCCGGAGGCTATGCCTGTGCCGAAGGCACTGCGTCTGATGCAGCAGCGTCATGTGCAGATGGTACTGGTGGCAGATGAGTACGGCGGTACTGCAGGCCTGATTACGATGGAGGACCTCGTGGAGGAAATCGTCGGTGATATTCAGGACGAGCATGAAGCGCAGGAGCCGCCGGATGTGCTGCAGCTTCCCAATGGCAGTATTGAATTTGACGGCATGGTGCTGCTGGACGATGTGGCAGAGCAGCTGCCGATTGTATTTGATGATCCTGAGGAGGATACTATCGGCGGTTATGTGTTCGGTCTGCTGGGGCGTAAGCCTGAGATTGGCGATGCTGTGGAAATTTCCGGCTACAGCTTTAAGGTGCTGCGCACGGAGGGCTTCCGCGTAGTGCGCGTGCTAGCTGCGAAGCTGCCGCAGGAGCAGGAACAGAAAGAAGAACAGCAGGATGAGTGAGTCGCAAAGGGAGCTTTTGGCAGATGATGCGCTTGTTTTGCATGTGAAAAACTGGCAGACGGCTGATAAATATGCGGTCTGCTTTACGAAGGAGCATGGCAAGCTGCGCTTTATCGCCTATGGTGCCCGCTATGAAAAAAATATACATGGCAGATTGCTGCAGCCCTTTGCCAATCTGCATATTGAGGTTCAGCAGGGGCAGAAGATAGACAAGCTGCGCAGCTGTGAGCTTTTGCAGATGCCCAAGTCTATGGATATGCAGCAGATGGCTTATGCGGCGGTAGCGTCGGAGCTTACTGCCGTACTGACGGAGGACAGAGTGCCGCAGCCGGAGCTTTATGAAATGCTGGGCGCTGCCCTGGCGGCGCTGATGCAGCGCAATCCGCGTCTGGTTGTTTTGTCCTACGCAATTAAATTGCTGGCGGCTACGGGCTTTGCGCCGCAGCTTACGCATTGCGTGCATTGCGGTGAGGCCGTGACGGCCAAGGAGAATGCGTGGTTTAGTCCGCTGCAGGGCGGGCTTATCTGCAGCAGCTGCAGAAGCAGCTATAATGGTGACGGGCTGGAGCCGTGCAGTGCAGAAGCACGCGAGCTGTGGCAGTGGCTGGCGCAGCTCGATTATGAGCAGCCGGCGCCCTTTAGGGTGCGAGGCGGTGCGCTCATGGAGCTGGAAAAAATTCTCTTCAAGTTTATCTTCTTTCAGACAGATAAGCCGTTGAACAGCTTAAACTTTTTGAGTCAGCTGCAGCTGTGAGGCTGCGGCGGAGGCGCTTAATTGAAGAACGTAAACAAAAACGCTAAAGGCTTGTGAAAGTCTTTAGCGTTTTTTGCATCTAAACAGTTGTAAGAACAGGAAAACTTTTCTGATGTGTTAGGTGTAATGATATTCAATTTTTTTGCCGATATACTGTAGCGAAAAATCTTCTGCTGTTGAGTTAATTATATTGCTATTATTTAATAATGCGAGATAAGATTTGTTAAGTATCAAGAAAATATATTCAAGTAAATTGTAAAAATTGGAGCAATATGTTAAAATAAAAGAATGCGAAAGATTGAGAATGATCTTAGATTAAAATGATAGAAACCATGAATGCGAGCGGAGGGAAGAGCATGCTTACTCTTGAGCTGTTAGAGCTGACAGAAGAATATGTGCAGTATAAATTTTATCCCGAAGGGAAAAAGGATAATTTTGGGATTGTACAAGTGAACCGAAAAAATTTTAAGGATCGCTTTATTGTAAAAGAAGTGGTTGGCGTATCTGAAATGTATCGAGGAATGGCTATGGTCAGAGTAGGCAAGCTTGTGCAGTATGTAGAATTTCCAGAAACAAGTGCATGTGAATGGTATTAAGTTTTTAAGGGAGAATATACAATGAAAATAAAAGTAACGGACGTTTTAGCGATTATTTGCTTTTCGTGGGCGCTGTATTATATAAACTTTGACAAAGAAGCTGTCAAAGCATTCATCACAGGCGGTGTGATAGTATGGTGGGTAATGAAAAGAGTAATGTAAAGGATAGTCACTCAATTACTGATTTGCGATTAGTATAATAGTAACGCGGAGCGCGAGCGGAGGGAATGAAACAGCAGAAACTAAACACAGTAGTGGAGATGATATGTAAATGAAGCTTACGGATATATTTATGATTTGCTTGGTGGTTTTGACTTATAATAGAAATTACAGATTCAAAAAAGAGATTATGGTATGCGCAGCAGTATACTATACTTGCAGATTAGTGCAATTTATGTTTTAAGTGTTAGTGAAAAAATGTGTATGAGTATATAACAGATGGGAGATTATTTAATGAAAAAGCATGTGATTTTATTTTTGGTATTTGAGTTTTTGGCGATAGGACTTATGATCAAATCTATTTTAAACGTAGTAACAGACGAAAAAAGCGCTGTAACCTTTGCTGTTGGCTGTGTGTTTGCCTGGTTTGTAAAGACGAACTGGGAAATTTTTAAGAAGGTAAAACAGATATATAAGCAGGCTTAAACGGAAACTGCAGCAAATATTTTTGAGCTGTTGTAAAGTGCGGTGCTTAACTTAAAAGTGCAATTTTTACACACAAAAATACCCCGCAACCTGCATGGTTGCGGGGTTTCTTTCATGGTGATCCAGGAGGGATTCGAACCCCCGACCCACGGCTTAGAAGGCCGTTGCTCTATCCAACTGAGCTACTGAACCATATTAATTTGGAGCGGGCGATGGGAATCGAACCCACAACATCAGCTTGGAAGGCTGAGGTTTTACCACTAAACTACACCCGCATGGTCGGAGTGGCAGGATTCGAACCTGCGACACCCTGCTCCCAAGGCAGGTGCGCTACCAAACTGCGCTACACCCCGAATACAAAAGATATTATACTATTTAATTAAACAGATGTCAAGAGAAAATATATAGTATGTTAATCATAAAGCAGAAGAAAAATATAAAAGCATATTTTTCTTCTGCCGGATAGCTTTTTTACTGCAGCAGTTCTTCCTTAAGCTCGTGATATTCACGCGAAAAATAGGGCGTGAGCTGTGCTTCGCGGTGGTCATAGCCAAAGGCGCGTTTGGTGAGTGATAAAACAGGCGGTGCCTGAATGCGCTTGGCAACAGCAAAGCCGGCGAACAGCTTCCACCAGCGCTCTAAATCAGCAATCAGCGCAGCGGGAGTGGGGCAGGCCTCTTCAATAGCTTCCTGCGTGCAGCCGAGCTCTGCTGCCAGCGTGCCTGCCTTGTACCAGCGCAGGATGTCTGCCGGAGTTGTTTTGTGCCAGTTTTCGATAAAGGCGCGCAGCAGATAATCGTGATAGCTATAAACCAGCGGATCGCCGCCGTTGCCTACTGTCTGCGCATCCGAAAGCTCGGCGCTGGGACGGATATTGAAGATGGCTTCAGGGATTACCTTGCGCTTGTAGACTTCCTCATTAAGATAGCGTCCTAACGCATAAACCTGATGCTTCCACAGGTCACCAATCATGGCTATGGCACCGCAGATGTCGCCGTAGAAGGTGGCGTAGCCAATGGCCAGCTCTGCTTTGTTGGAGTTGCAGCTGAAGGCACCGCCGAAGGCTGCAGACGCTGCAGCAATAACACGTGCGCCACGGTCACGGGCCTGAATATTTTCCTTAATCAGTCCGCTGAGCTGCAGGTTGAAGCTGCTGCCGTCTGCCAGATGGATGATGGGCGTTTGCTCCAACAGCTTAACCGTCAGCTCATAGCTTTCGCTGATGGGCATTACGGCATAGTTTGCGCCCAGTGCCTGCGCCAGCTGCTGCGCGCTGTTGCGCGTGGCAGCGGAGTTGAAGCGTGAAGGCAAATTGAGCAGCAGCACGTTCTCCGGTCCCAGAATATCTGCATACATGACGGCGGTTACGGCGCTGTCGATGCCGCCGGAAAGACCAATAGTCATGCGCTTGATGCCGCATTGCTGCAGAAATTTGGCTGTGCCGTAGCGAAGGGCGCGGTAAACGGATTCCGGCTCCTGGGGCAGTATGGCAGGCGGGCAGTTGGGGATGATGCAGTTTGCTTCGGTGTCCCAAGTGAATTCCAGAAATGTATCGGCATACATGGGCGCAGAGGTTACCAGACTGCCGTCACCGTTATAAGCGGAGCTGCAGCCGTCGTAGGTGAAGATATTCTTGCCGTTATTCTGGATACCGACGTTGTTGCAATAGATAAGCGGAATGCCTGCGGTGCGTGCCTGCGCACTGAAAAGGCGGTTGCGCTTACGGTTTTTGCCCAGTGTGTAGGGTGAGCAGGAAAGGTTGCATAAAAGCTGTGCTCCGTTGGCTGCCAACGTTTGCGGTACGTTAAGGTGATAGTTTTCCGTCCAGCCGTCCTCGCACAGCATGACGCCGATGCGCAGGCTGGTGCCTCGGATGACGATTTCCAAAGGCTGCAGTGCTTCGCTGACGCTTGCACCTTCTTCGGCGCAGAGCTTCTGCAGGCTGTAAAAATGACGGCAGTCGTCAAATTCGCGGTAGTTGGGCAGCGATGTCTTGATGAAGAAGCTGCGTCCCTGATAACCACCGAGCAGCTTACCGTTTTGGCAGGCAAAGGCAGCGTTGTATTTGCGCACGCGTCCGTCCTCGTTGAGCTTGCCTGGTTCGGTGGCAACGCTGCCGAAGATAACGCAGATATTTTCGGTGGCAGCGACGATTTTTTCGGCATAATAGGTGCAGTCATCCAAAAAGGTCTGCTGCTCCCAGATGTCACCGATAAGATAACCCGGCAGTGCCATTTCGGGCAACAGCAGGATATCGGCCTCAAGGCTGCGTGCTTTTTCAATAGCGTCAATGATTTTCTTATAGTTTACATCAGGACGGCCGGGAGTAATTTCCAGCTGTCCGCAGATAATTTTCAGCTTCAATTTATTGTCCTCACAATTTTATTTGCATTTTACATTACTATAGTGCTATTATAACAGAGATGAAGTAATTTCTCTAGCATAGAGGGGGTTTTTCCTGATGAAACATAACAAAAAAACTAATGCAGCCCGCCGTCTGGACGAGCTGAAGATAGAATACCGTATTATGGAATATCCGGTAGACGAGGAGCATCTGGATGCTGTGCATGTTGCCGCAGAGGTTGGCATGCCTGCATCACAGGTATTCAAAACACTGGTAGTACGTGGTGACAAGAACGGCATTATGTTTGCCGTAATTCCCGGTGACGGCGAGCTTGATTTAAAGGCGTTGGCTAGAGCCAGCGGCAATAAGCGTGCCGAGCTGGTGCATCTGAAGGAGGTATTGCCGCTGACAGGCTATATTCGCGGCGGCTGTTCACCCTTGGGCGCTAAAAAGAACTATCCTGTATATATGGATGAAACCAGCAATAACTGGCCGGAGATTGCAATCAGTGCCGGTCAGCGCGGTATGCAGATTATTGCAGCACCAGCTGATTTGCAGCGTGCTACCTCTGCCACGGTGGCGCCGCTTATTTTTGCAGAGTAACTCTTGTTCCTTCTTATAAAATGTGCTATTATAATCTTGATAACCTATTTGCACAATTGTGTTTTGAAGAAATACGGCTGTGCTGGCCTGAAGACGTATAGTTAACGCTGAAGGCAGTATGATGTCAAAAACTATAGAAGAAAGTAGGTTGAATTTATGTTATATGTTAGTACACGAGGGAAAACTGATTTAGTTTCTGCTGCGCATGCGATTACCCGCGGCCTGGCAGCAGATGGAGGATTGTTTGTACCGCAGAATATTCCTGCGATGCGTATGGTTGATATAAAGGCAATGGAGCGCAAGCCTTATACGGAGCGTGCCGTTGATGTGCTGCTGCAGTATCTGACTGATTTCAGCGAGGACGAGCTGCGTGAATGTGTAAATGCTGCTTATGCACCGGAAAAATTCGGCGATAATCCTGTGCCGCTGGTGCAGGTGAATGATAACACTGCTGTGCTGGAGCTGTGGCATGGCCCGACGTCTGCCTTTAAGGATATGGCACTGCAGCTTTTGCCGCATCTTTTGACACGTTCGATGCAGAAGACGGGCGAGACGAATAAGGTTGTTATTCTGGTTGCGACCTCCGGTGATACAGGCAAGGCAGCTTTGGAGGGCTTTGCTGATGTTCCGGGTACGCAGATTATTGTTTTCTACCCCAGCGAGGGCGTAAGCGATATCCAGAAGCATCAGATGATTACCCAGGCTGGCAAGAATGTGAAGGTTTTCGGCATTGAGGGTAATTTTGATGATGCTCAGCGCGGCGTGAAGGAAATTTTCGGCAATACTGCGCTCAGTGATGAGCTGGAGAAGAAGGGTTATACCTTCTCTTCTGCCAATTCTATTAACTGGGGCCGCTTAGTACCGCAGATTGTGTATTATTTCAGCGCTTATGTTGATGCTATTAAGGCAGGTAAGATTACTGCCGGTCAGCCGATTAATTTCGTTGTTCCGACCGGTAATTTCGGTGATATTCTGGCCGGTTATTATGCTAAGCTGATGGGCCTGCCGATTGACAGACTGCTGTGCGCTTCCAACAGCAATAATGTCCTGACTGATTTTATCAATACCGGTGTTTATGACAGACGCCGTGAGTTCTTTAAAACTGTTTCTCCTTCTATGGATATTCTTGTTTCCAGTAATCTGGAGCGCCTGCTTTACAGTGTGACAGAGCATGATGCTGCGCGTGTGGCAGATTATATGAAGCATTTGAATACCGAAGGTCATTATGAGATTGACAGCGATGATCTGAAGCAGATTCAGAGCCAGTTCTTTGGCGCTTGGGTTGATGAGCTGGAAACGAAGGAGGCTATCGGCCGTATCTACAATGATTATCATTATCTGATGGATACGCATACTGCTGTTGCGTGGCGTGCAATGGAAAAATATCGCTTCCTGACGAGTGATGAGACTTACACCGTGGTGCTGTCTACTGCTAGTCCGTATAAATTTGCCGACAGCGTGCTGGCAGCGCTTGATGATGCTCAGCCGCAGGGCAGCAATCCTTTTGAGTTGCTGCAGAAGCTGCATGCCGATACCGGCGCAGAGATTCCGCCGCGTATGCTGGCGCTGGAGAACCTGCCTGTACTGCATTCCGAGGTTATTCCTGCGGACAAGATGGAGCTGGCGGTTGTGAAGAACCTTGTATAATTGTGGCTTGATGTGAAGAATACTTGCGTTGCGGGTATGTTTTCGCTATAATAAAACCGAAATTTAATATTTATATATGCAAGACTTAGTCTGCTGAACAGCGGACTAAGTCTTTGTCATAAGAGGAGGTTTATAGTGGACTCCAGGAGTGTACTTGAACAGGTGCGCAGCGGTAAGCTCTCGGTGGCTGAGGCTGAGCGTTATTTTAATCGTAAGGCGTACGAGAATTTAAATTATGCGCGTCTTGATACTTCGCGTGAGCAGCGTACCGGCTTTGCGGAGGTGGTTTACTGCAGCGGTAAGCCTGATGCGTATTTGGCAGAGATTTATAAGCGTCTTTTGGCGGAGCAGGGTGAGGTGTTCGGCACGCGGGCAACGCCGGAGCAGTATGAGCTGGTGCGGCGGCAGCTGCCTGATATTGTTTATGACCCGGTGGCTCGGACGCTGAAGCAGGAGCGTCCGGATAAGGTGCGCTGCGGCTGCGTTGTTGTGTGTACTGCGGGTACTGCTGATATTCCCGTTGCGGAGGAGGCGGCGCAGACGGCGGAGTTTTTCGGGACGCATGTGGAGAGGCTTTACGATGTTGGCGTGAGCGGTATTCACCGTCTTTTGGATAAGGTGGATTTACTGCAGCAGGCTAACTGCGTTGTGACGGCTGCAGGTATGGAGGGAGCGCTGGCGAGCGTTATCGGCGGCCTTGTGCGTAATCCGGTGATTGCGGTGCCGACTTCTGTCGGATACGGTGCGAGCTTTCATGGACTGAGTGCGCTGCTGACGATGATTAATTCCTGCGCTAACTGCGTTTCTGTTGTGAATATTGATAATGGCTATGGCGCGGGGATTATTGCGACGCAGGTTAACAGGCTGGCGTGCAAGTGAGATCCAACCCTTCCGTCTGCTCGCAAAGCTCGCATCCACCTCCCCTTTCAGGGGAGATATAAACTTTTATATGCTCCCTGCAAGGGAGCTGGCATCGCCGCAGGCGATGACTGAGGGTTGTGCATCGCCCCCTTTAGTCGCTTACGCGACAGTTCCCCCGAGGGGGAACCGAGTCTGAAGCTATTAGTCTTGCCTGCCCCTTGGGGAAGGTGCCGAGCGAAGCGAGGCGGAAGGGGGAAACGCAAGCTATGTATTTAAAATTTATGAGGGAGAAATATTATGCCAGAAGATAAAGCTTTAGAAATGCAGGCGGAAGCCAAGTTTTCTGTGCTGCAGCAGGAGCTGCGGCGCTTGGGCAGTGTGCTGGTTGCGTTCAGCGGCGGTGTAGATTCGACGTTTTTGCTGCAGGCGGCTCATTTGACTTTGGGCGATAAGGCGCTTGCAGTGACGGCGCGTTCCGGCGTTGTGCCTCAGCGTGATATAGCAGAGGCAGAGGAGTTCTGTCGGAAGCAGGGAATCCGTCATCTTTACTTTGATTTTGATGAGCTGCAGGTGCCGGGGTTTGCCGAAAATCCGCCGGACCGCTGCTATATCTGCAAAAAAACGCTGTTCAGTAATTTCCTGCGCATTGCACAGGAAAACGGTGCTGTGCTTTGCGAAGGCTCGAATATGGATGATTTGGGCGATTACCGCCCCGGTCTGAGGGCTTTGGCGGAGCTGAAGGTGCAGAGCCCACTGCGCACTGCAGAGCTGACTAAGGCGGAAATCCGCCTGCTGTCGCATAAGCTGCAGCTGCCGACTTGGGATAAGCCGTCATTTGCCTGTCTTGCTTCGCGCTTTGTTTACGGTGAGCGTATTACAGCGGAGAAGCTGGCGGCGGTGGATAAGGCGGAGCAGCTTTTGTGGGAGCTTGGCTTTAAGCAGTTCCGTGTGCGTGTGCATGGCAACCTGGCGCGGGTTGAGCTGCTGCCCGAGCAGCTGGAGCTGGCAGTGGCGGAGCCGATGCGCAGTACGATTTACAATGGCGTGAAGGCTGCAGGCTTTGCTTATGTGGCACTTGATTTGCAGGGCTATCGTACAGGCAGCATGAATGAAACTTTAAAGCAGGATTAATTTGTACTTATAGCGAATTTTAGCATTAGCCTGCTACAAGTATGCAGGCTTCAAATTAGGAGGAAGATTTATGAAAAGCTTATATTTGGAATGTAATGCCGGTATCAGCGGCGATATGCTGGTAGCAGCACTTTTGGACCTGGGCGCGGACAAAGAGGCACTGGATAAGGCTCTGCAGAGTATTCCTGCGAAGGGCTTTGAGTATAAAATCAGCAGAGTGTCTAAGGCAGGCGTTGACTGCTGCGATTTTGATGTTATTTTGGACGAGGAGCATGCTAACCATGACCACGATATGGCCTTTTTGCATGGCAACGGCGATGCTGTAGTGCATAGCCATGAGCATGAACATCATCATGAACATCATCATGACCACGAGCATGAGCACGAACATCATCATGACCATGAGCATGAACATGAGCACAGCCATGTGCCGCATGAGCATCATCATCACCATGAGCACCGCGGTCTGCAGGAGGTTATTGCGAATATTGATGCTACGGATATGAGTGCTGCAGCCAAGGAATTGGCGCTGAAGATTTTTGATATTATTGCGGATGCTGAGGCAAAGGCGCATGCAGTGGAAAAGAATGCAGTGCATTTCCATGAGGTTGGCGCGATTGATTCCATCGTTGATATTGTGGCGATTGCTGTGTGTGCCGACACTCTTGGTGTTGAAAACGTAATTGTGCCGGAGCTGTGCGAGGGCCGCGGTACTGTCCGCTGCCAGCATGGCGTGCTGCCGGTGCCTGTTCCTGCAACGGCCAATATTATGCAGCGCTTTGGCTTTAATGTGCGCTTGCTGCCGGTGCAGGGCGAGTTTGTTACTCCGACCGGTGCTGCTGCCGCTGCTGCGCTGATGACTACGGACGAGCTGCCGCAGAGCTTTAAGATTCTGGGCATCGGTTTGGGCGCAGGCAAGCGTCAGTATGAGCGTCCCAGCATTTTGCGTGCGCTGATGATTGAGGATAATGCGCAAAAAAAAACTCTCTAAACAGTAACGCTTTGCAGACAGATTGCATCTGCCAATTGCAGTCTGATATTGATGACTGCAGCGGCGAGCTTTTGGGTTACACGCTGGAGCGCCTGCTGGCGGCAGGCGCGCTGGATGCTCATTATCAGCCGGTGTTTATGAAGAAGAGCCGTCCGGCGTGGGAGCTTACTGTTATCTGCCGCGAGGAGGACAGAGTGAAGCTGGAAGCGCTGATTTTTGCGGAAACGACAACCATCGGTATCCGTCGTGCGCGCATGGAGCGCACTGTGCTGCCGCGTCGCAGGGATGTGGTGCACACTGCTTACGGTGATGTAGCGGTGAAGCGCTGCCTGCTGGATGGCGGCGAACGCTGTTATGTGGAATATGACAGCGCTGCCAAACTGGCGCAGGAGCAGGGAGTGCCGCTGCAGGATATCTATCTGGCGGTACAGCTGACGCAAAAAAACATAAATTAGCCACAAAAGTGTGGTATAATATCTCCATAATACGTCAGAGAATGGAGAAAAAATGACTAATGTTTTCGATTTGATAGAAGAATTTTATACACAGGATGAAGAATGGAATTCGGTACTGCAGCAAGCCTGTGCTGAGGATTTCCTGCGCTATAAAACATGGCAGGGAGCCAAGGACGGCGAGCTGGTCAAGATTTGGGATTATATTACGATTCTTTGTATTTACCTTGGCAATTCCGAGAACTTTCTCGGTGATATGTCGCGTGAGGATTTTATTGACTGCGTAGGCTGGTGCTGCCGCAATGTTTCCGGCTTCCCGGCAACGGAGAGCAACATCGCACATTTCCTGGATGTTATGCAGGAGTTTTATGCATATATGAAAAAGAAACGCATTATTACCCGTGATAATGCGCCTGCCGAAGCTAAAGCAAAGCTGCTGGCTGACGGAAAACTGCAGATTGTCGGCAAGGACGGCAGCTTTTTGCCGGGACATGACCGCTACAATCTGTATTCTACGCCGGATTTACCGACGAAGGTGTACTTGAACATCGGCGAGAGAATGCAGAATTTGCTGGATGATGTGCAAAGCTACTATACGCAGAAGCAGTTCCGTCGCGATTTGGAGCGGGCCGATTTTCTCTTCGGCGGTATTTTCCAGAACGGTACTGTTCAGGAAAAGCCGGGCACGGAGGAATATTCACAGACCTTCTGGGATTATTTTCTTTTTGACTATCGCCTGCTTGAAGATGACAAAACGCCGCTGCAGCATTACCGTGATGTAATTTGCCGTGATGCTTCCGAGATGGATACCTCCGTTGATATTTTGAATGAGCTGATTAAGGCTAAGCTGGTTCTCTTTGATGTGCAAAGACGCACGGAGGAGGGAATGTATGTCTGCAGAAATATTTTCACCAATGAAAAATATACGCTGATGCTGCCGGTAGATGATAATATTGACACAGAAGGCTATATTTTCATGGGCCATATTTTTTATGAAAATACTATGGTGATGAACTTCCTGCGCGGACTGGTGATGTCGCAGACCTCGCGTAAGCGGTTTTTCGAGGTTGTCAGTGCGGCGAAAGACTGGTTTGCCGTGCGCCAAAGCGGCGAGATGAGCTGGGAGGAGTTCATCAACCGTAATCCGATGTTCGTACGCCATGTTTCTGTTTTGTATGCAATCTATGTGCGTATGGAGGGCTTTAATTTCAGTACGCATATAAGTGATTATCAGCCTGCGGCGCTGCTTGAGGACAAAACCTCGGCAATGCTGGAATCTCTTAGAGGAACAGGCCTTTTTTCTGCCTATGATATACAGCTGATGCGTACCATGTGGAGCGATTTTATGCTTCGTGGCAATGCTTTGCCTGATGATACAGATGCTGATTTTGAGCATTGGACGGCAGCGGTTATGTACTGCTTTGTTAAGCTGAATGATGTTTATACCTTTACGGAAAAGCAGGTTTTTGCTATGTGCCGTGCTACCGACCATGCAAAGCTGAAGCAGATGATAGATATGCTAAATGAAACCTTGCAGCTGGAGGCACACGACCCGCGTTATGTTAACGAAGAGGGGTTGCTGCTGATGCTGCTGCAGTGAGAGGAGGTACCAGTATATGAAGTGTGATTTTTGCGGCCACGAGGTTGCTCCCGGCACGGTGGAATGTCCGTACTGCCATTATCAGTTCAAGATTGATGCGCAGGTGCTCAGTCCGGAGGAGCGCGATACCTTTGAGGGCGTGACGATAGACGAGAGCGCAGGCACAGAGGAAAACAAAAGTGCCAGGGAAGGCGCTGTATATGACAGCGGTGCTGATGCTTATAATGAAAGACAGCAGCAGGTGCCGCCGAATATCAAGGTACATACCTTTGGCTGCGGCAGTGGCATTCTGATTACTTTTCTGATTTTGTGCGGCATTGTGGCAGTTATCTTCTTTTTGCTGCCGACGTTTATTGTCTTTGCCGCTGTGGGCGCAATTGTTTTGTTTATCATGCGTCTTTTTATGGGCTTTTAATGGCGTAAAAATGTATTTCTGACGGCCGGCAGTGTTGCCTTGGGCAGAGCTGCCGGCTGTTTTTGTCTGTTGTAGAAATTTTTTCAAAAAAATTTTAAAAAGCCGTAAAAATATAGAGGATTTTTCTGATTAACGGCGAATAATATGCAGGTACACAATGTGTGAAAAGAATAGGAGGCATAAGATATGCATAGTTACAGCATGGATCTTGGCGGCAGAACTCTTACTATTGAAGCCGGCAAGATTGCAAAACAAGCTAATGGCGCTGTATTAGTTCGTTATGGCGATACCGCCGTAGTAGTTGCCGTTACCGGCACCAAAACCCCGCGTGAGGGTGTAGACTTCTTCCCTTTGACTGTTGATTTTGAAGAAAAAATGTACGCCGTAGGTAAAATCCCCGGTGGCTTTATTAAACGCGAAGGCCGTCCGTCTGAGCAGGCTATCCTGACCAGCCGTCTGATTGACCGTCCGATTCGCCCGATGTTCCCGGAAGGCTACCACAACGATGTACAAATCGTTGCTACCGCTGTTTCCGTTGATCCCGACAATGCTCCGGATATGCCTGCTATGATCGGTGCATCCTGCGCTTTGTCTATTTCCGATATTCCGTTCGAAGGTCCTATCGCCGGTGTGCGCGTAGGCCTGATTGATGGTGAATTCATCATCAACCCGACTGTTGAACAGGCTAAAATCAGCCAACTGAACCTGGCTGTTGCCGGCACCAAAGACGCTATCCTGATGGTAGAAGCAGGTGCTAACGAAGTTTCCGAAGAAACCATGCTGGATGCTATCTGGTTCGGTCATGGCGTAATCAAACAACTCGTTGAGTTCCAGGAGAAAATCGTTGCTGAAATCGGCAAAGAGAAAATGGAAGTTCCGTTCTACGCTCCGCCTGAAGAAATGGCTGCGGAAATCGAAGAATACGGTGCTCAAAAGCTCAAAGATGCTCTGATGGATGCTAACAAGCTGGAGCGCGAAGAAAACGTTGCTAAGGTTAAAGCTGAAATCGCTGAAGTATTCCTGGAGAAATATCCTGATAATGCTAAAGACGTTGCTTACATCACCCAAAAGCTGGTTAAGAAAATCGTTCGCCGCACGATCTCTGTAGATAAGATTCGTCCTGACGGCCGTCAATTAGACGAAGTACGTCCGGTAAGCTGCGAGGTTGGCCTGCTGGCTCGTCCGCATGGCAGCTCTCTGTTCACCCGTGGTCAGACTCAGATTTTGAACGTTCTGGCTCTGGCTCCGCTGCGTGAAGCACAGATTCTTGATGGCCTCGGCGCTGAGGAAACCAAGCGTTATATCCATCACTACAACTTCCCGCCGTACTCTGTAGGCGAAACCAAACCGTTGCGTAGCCCCGGCCGCCGCGAAATCGGTCACGGTGCTCTGGCTGAGCGCGCTCTGCGTCCGGTTATTCCTTCTGAAGAGGAGTTCCCATATGCAATCCGTCTGGTATCCGAGGTTCTGGAATCCAACGGTTCCTCCTCCATGGGCTCTGTTTGCGCAAGCACCCTGTCCCTGATGGATGCAGGCGTTCCTATTAAGGCTCCTGTTGCCGGCGTTGCTATGGGCCTTGTTAAGGATGGCGAATACTTCACTATTCTGACTGATATCCAAGGTCTGGAGGATGCTCTGGGCGATATGGACTTCAAGGTTGCAGGTACCGAAAAAGGTATTACTGCTATCCAGATGGATATTAAGATTGACGGTATCAACAAGGATATCTTCACTCAGGCTTTGGCACAGGCTAAACGTGGCCGTGAATTCATCATGGGCAAAATGATGGAATGCATCAGCGAACCGCGCAAAGAGCTGTCCAAATATGCTCCGAAGATTACTACTATCCATGTAGATCCTGATAAGATTGCTAAGGTTATCGGACCTGGCGGCAAGATGATCAAGAAGATTGTTGACGAAACCGGCGCTAAGATTGATATCGATGATACCGGTCGCGTATTTATCGCTGCTGTTAACACCGAGGCTGCTAATAAGGCTATCGAGATGATCGAGGGCATTACTGCCGAAGCTGAGGTTGGCAAGGTTTATACCGGTAAGGTTACCCGTCTGATGAACTTTGGTGCTTTCGTTGAGATTCTGCCGGGCAAGGAAGGTCTGGTACATATTTCCCAACTGTCTACTGAGCATGTAGATAAGGTTGAGGATGTTGTAAGTGTTGGCGATGAAATTGTTGTTAAGGTTACTGAAATCGACAACAAGGGCCGCATCAACCTGTCCCGCAAGGCTGTTCTGATGAAGAGCGTACAAAAATAATTTGTGAATTTAAAAGAGCTGTCGCTTTTGTGACAGCTCTTTTTTGTAGATTGTAATGTGGTGTTATATGTATCGTAAGTGATATATCCTTCCGCTCAGAAAAAATTTTCCTATGTCCGTAGGACATAACGCAATTTTCGTGTGGAACCAGGACGAAGTGCCGCAAAACTCGCGCTATGCTAAGAG
>NZ_FR892776.1 GCF_000434895.1 Phascolarctobacterium succinatutens CAG:287 | reverse complement strand
TTTTAGGAACCCTTCTTCTTATTATGTCCACTTTATGGGGTATATTTTACGGCGAGACCTTCTGCCTTACCTTCGGCGAGACCTTCTGCTTTGCCTTCGGCATGTGCTTCGTCACGCAGGTCTTTCATACGCATTTCGTAAGTCATATAGGCATCCCTCACTTTCTTGTCATTTTTAATTTCTACAATCGTGTCAGCAACCTCACGTGTAAAATTACTGTTAATAGTATTGCTGTTGATGTAGTCAAACAGACTTTGAATGTCCGGTGACACATCACCTTTGATTCCCAAGGTATTGAGAAACATAATAACTGCTTCATCTGCCAATTCAATATTCATGTTTTCCAGACAACGCTTCTTAAAGGTATAAATACGCTGGGAATCCTGAAAAAAATCAAACAGACAGAAGAAAATTATATACGTAGGAGATAATTCGTCATAATCCTGACCTTTTTGCAGCATATCAGTATCAAGCATAGCCTGATAGTAGCGGGTACGCTTAGGCAAAAGAAATTTTCCTGTAGCACGATTAACAGGATTCTTTACCTGCATTTCCAAATTGTAATGAGTATTGGCAGCATCTGCAATCTTGACATCCAAACGAATACCATGGCTGTCAGGATAAACATCAATAGTCTGCTCTGCTTCAAGATAGGTAATATCTGCAATTTGGGTATGTAAAAGCTCTTCTAAAATATGCTTGCAGATGCGCTTTCTGAGCATAACGTGCTTGAAAAGAAAATCGTTGGACAGAGTCAGCTTATCGAGATTAGAGATTTGCTTTTGCATATGTTTCCTCCTTTGATTATAGCATAATTTGCAGTAAAAATATATAAGCCGGCAGTTGCGACTGATATAAAGGAAAAGGCACCTGCCGAAAGCTCGACAGGCGCCACTGGTCCGCACGACCAGGCATAAGCTCCGCAAAAATGCGGCTACCTATGCAACTAAGGTAATTATAGCACAGAAACGTTTTGAAAACAATAGTTCGTAAAAAGAAAAGTAACGTTGTAATTATTGATATATTCCCTATGACAAAAGGCGCTCTCCCTTGCGGGAGAACGCCTTTACTGTTTACTGAGCTTTATTCATTTGTCACTGCCGACAATTTATTTTGCCAGCTTGTTGCCGTAATGGTCACGCTCGCCTTTGGTTGCGTTAACGCGTACACGCTCGATCTTGTTGCGGTCACCGTCTTCGCCGCTGATGCGGTCTACACGGATGCGTCCCAGCTCAGGCTCAAATTCTTTGATAATCTTTTCTTCCAGAGCTGCACCGTTTTCGATTGCACGATAAAGCATTGCAGCAAATTCATAACGGGTCATCAGGCGGTCACCGCCGAAGCTGCCGTCAGGATAGCCTTCGACGTAGCCGTTGCCTGCCAGCTTAGCGATGTATTCATATGCCCAATGGTTAGCCGGGATATCCGGGAAGAGCTTGGTCTTGCTTTCATCCAGCATACCGAATGCTTTTTCCATCTTAGCCATCTTAGCGCCCATTTCTGCCAATTGACCGCGCAGGTCGATAACCTCACGAGCCAGAGCAGTACGGCTGTTGCTTACATGGTTAGTACGGTCCAAGGAGAAGGAGATGCCTGCGTTAACCATGTTTTCGCCGTTGCCTACAGTACCGCCAACGCTGAACATTACCTTTTCATCAGGACGGTAGTAAGCGCCGATTGCTGCTGCGTTTTGGCCTGCATAGTTGCCATAGCCGGCAGAGAAGGTCAGTTTGTCGTCCGGATCGAAGTCCATCGGGTGCAGTGCTGCCAGAGCTGCTGCGCCTGCGCCAACCTTGTTCACGCGGCTGCTCAATTGACCGATGCGGTTGCTGTTGCTGATAACCTGGTTTTCAACACCATCAATGCGGTTGTTGATCTTAGTTTCGGTATCAAACAGCTGACCACCGTTAATAGCGTCTTTGGAATCCTTTTCTACCTTACCATCTGCTACGTTGGTAATATTCTGGCCGTTTGCATTCAGGCCCTTATCGCTGATATAGGTCTTGTCGCCAACCTTTACGCCTTCATCGCTAATGGAGGTCTTTCCAGCAGTTACAGCGTTTTCAGTTACACTAACCTTTTCACCAACCTTTAGACCATCTTTGTCCATTATAGTTTTGTCAGCTTTAAAGGTATTGGCGGTTACGCTGTTAACATTGATATCGTCTGCCAGTTTAACATTATAATTCTTGCCACCGTCAGCATTGATAGTAGGATCTTCTACAACGATGTTACCGCTACCGCTAACTGTAGTGTGTTGTTTAGCTGCGGTTGCTGCTACATCATTCAGCTTTTGATCCAACTTGCCGATTGCGGTAGTAGTACTGTCGCCATCAGCAATATCACCTTTGTCTACCTTGCTGTACTGCAAATCACCAACCTTGTTATCTAGCTTCTGGTTCAAGTTATTTACAGCATCAACAACGGTGGTAGTACCATTCGAGTTCTTCAGGTCATTGTTAATGTTATTAACGTTACCTAAATCGCTTGCTTTAGCAACATCGGTAATGGTAACGGTATTAATCTTCGTACCAGTCTTATCAACAACGTCCATATTAACCTTGTTGTCAGCACCTACACCGTATTCACCCGGTTTGATATGGGTATCGGTATTGCCTGCTTGAACTGCTGCATTCAATTGGCCTACGTTAACGGCATCGGTAGAAGCGGTACCTGCGGTTACGTTATGGATTTGGCCATTACTGCCAAAGGTTACATTATTATTGATAGTAACGTTTCCGCCGGAGAAGCTGATGCTACCGCCGCCTACGCCAGTGATGGATTCAATGCCGGTCAATTTGTTATTCAGCTTAAAGCTAACTTTATTACCAGCATTGCTTACTTTGATGTTATCATCGCCATCAAATTCAACTTCATCACCAGGTTTTACATCAGATACATTGC
Source organism: Phascolarctobacterium succinatutens CAG:287 (assembly GCF_000434895.1). Classification (GTDB taxonomy): domain Bacteria; phylum Bacillota; class Negativicutes; order Acidaminococcales; family Acidaminococcaceae; genus Phascolarctobacterium_A; species Phascolarctobacterium_A succinatutens_A. The sequence goes on along the minus strand of NZ_FR892776.1, from coordinate 29,019 downwards.
CATTGTTAGTTTTCAGCTTCCAGCCCTTGTTGGCAATTTCGCTTACTTTATTCAGTTGGCTTACGTTTACAGCGTCGGTATCAGCAGTACCTGCTGCTACGCCGGTAATCTTGCTACCTGCAACATTCAGGCCACCGCTGATGGTTGTACCATTTTCACCAAGCATAATAGATTTTGCAGTATAATCAGCACCAATATAACTCATGCCAATACCGCTATTAGTAATTGCGAAGGACTTATTAGCATTGGAAATGCTGATGCTGTCGGCATTAAGGTTAATCTTGGAAGCACCGTTGGAGACAGAGGTAATGTCTTTTAAATCACCTGCAACATTTACCTGGTAATCAGTCTGCCCGTCAGTTGTTACAGATGTAACAGTTGTATTCTTGCCGTCGGACAAGGTAGTTTTTTTGCTTGCTTCCGCTTTTACAGCGTTCAGTTGGCCTACGTTTACAGCGTCGGTTTCAGCTTCGCCTGCTTTTACATTGGTAATCGTTTGGCCATTTGCGTTCAGACCGCTGCTGGTAATATATGCTTTACCTTTGTAGCCTACGCCTTCATTCTTATCCATGAAGAAGTCGCCAGCTTTTACGCTGTCTACAGTCAGCTTTTTGTTCAACTCTACCTTTACATCTTTGCCAGTATTGCTGACTTTGATGTTGTCGTCACCGCTGAATTTTACGGTATCACCAGCTCCTACCTTAGTTGCTGTACCGTTTTCTGTTTCTACTGTCCAGCCTTTACCAACTTCGTTTGTCAAATTATCTACTTTTTTGTTGGTTGCGTCCAACTGGCCAAAGTTTACTGCATCTTTCGTTTCAGTGCCGTTTGCTACATTTTGGATTCTGCCGTCACTGTTAAAGGTATTTTGGTTAACCTTAACATTGCCGCCATTAAAGCTGATGCCGCCTGCCCCAGTGCCATTGATGGATTGAATGCCAGTCAGAGCGGTGTTCAGTGCCAAACCGTTGCTGTTAACTACGAGGTTAGAGTTATCCTGCAGCTTCAGGCCGATTTCCAATGCTCCATCTTTTACGGTAGAAGTAATGCCATCTGCACCCTTAACCTGAACTGTATTGCCCAAAGTACTGGTAACTTCGCTGCCTTTATCATCTTTCAGACCGAAGGTCTTGTTACTGATATCAGTATTGATGCTGTTCTTTATGTCATTCAACTGGCTACCGTTTACTGCGTCAGTAGAGCCTGCAGCGATTGTACCTGCTGCTACGCCGGTAATCTTGCTGCCAGCTACATTTAAGCCACCGCTGATGGTTGTTCCGTTTTCACCAAGCATGATTGATTTTGCACTATAATCAGCAGTGATATAGCTCATACCAATACCGCTGTTAGTAATTGCAAAGTATTTATTACCATTGGAAATGCTGATGCTATCTGCATTCAGGTTGATTCTGGAATCACCATTTCTAATGGATTTGATATCCTCCAGCTCATCATTCATCTCTACTTTAACCTTAGTACCGTTATGGCTTACGCTGATGTTCTTGTCACCACTAAAGTCAACAATTTCGCCGGGTGCTACTTTAGAAGCTGCATCGCCGTTAGTGGAAAGCTTCCAGCCTTGGTTTGCTACTTCACTTACTGTTTTCAATTGGCCTACGTTTACAGCATCGGTATCATCAGTGCCATCTGCTACGCCGGTAATCTTTTGGTTATTTGCGTTCAGACCGCTGCTGGTGATGTATGCCTTATCGCCATAACCAATACCTGTAGCAGACATAAATGAACTGCCTGCTTTTACGCTATCTACGGTCAAATTCTTATTCAGCGCTACCTTAATATTGTTACCAGTATTTGTTACTTCAATATTAGCACTATCGCCGTTGAATTTAACTTCATTACCAGCTTCGCCAACAGTCACAGTAGTTTTGGTGCCACTATCTGTAGTAAATTTCCAGCCTGCATCCATTACCTTCTTCAGCTGTTCTTCTGTAGCAGCATTGCCTCTAGTTGCAAAGTCTGTATAACCAATATTAGTATTATGTAAACCGGAAACTACTCCGTCAGTACCATTAATTGTTACAGGAGTTTTTCCATCAGTACCGCCGCCAACTACTACGCTGTTTTCACTAAAGGTAGTATTGTTAACCTTAACATTAGCACCGTCAAAGCTAATCTTGCCTTCGCCTGCGCCTTGGATAGATTGCATGCCGGTCAGATTTTTGCTGACAGAAATTGCGCCAACATTAATTTTGATGCCATCGCCTGCAGTGTAAGTAGTATCGGTATCTGTAATGGTAGTTGCATTGCCATCAACAGTAATAGTTGTAGTTTTGTTTGCTGCATCTTTTGCAACACTTACTACAGAGCCGGATTTGATAGTATATTCCTGACCATTGATTTTAATGCCTGTTGTAGCTTCTGTAGTACCAATAGCCTCTACCTTAGAACCGGTAGCAAAGGTCTGATTAGCTGTACCATTAGAAATCTTAACGAAAGTGTCACTGCCTTCAGTACCGCCACCGCTGGTAACGGTAATAGCACCTTTGACAGGCGCACCTGCTTCGGTATTGCCATTTCTTACCAAACCGATAATTGCAGAATTTGTACCTGCATCTGTAGTCATGGTAACTTCTTTAATATCGTCACGATGCAGCTTATTATCATTTTCCACTAATACAGCCAAATCTTTCTTATACTCAGCCAAGCGATAAGATTGCATGGTAGCGCTCGGGTCAGTAACCTCGGCAGCCCAATAGCTGTAGAAATGATCTCCATCCTTTACAGTCATAAGGATTTCATTGTTTTTGCCAAAGACGGTGCCTTTATAGAAATCACTGCCACTTTGATTAGTAAACACACCAATCTTACCATCAATAACGTATACGTTGCTGTAATCTACCGGTTTTCCGTTATAAGTGTAGGCCTGCTTAGTATCATCCCATTTAAGCTTGTCACCTACAGTTACAAAGCCTTTAGGCATCCCATTTGCTTGGTCAATTAAATCAACATAACCATCTTGGAAGTTTCCGTTCTCAACATAACCTTTCCAACTGGAATCCTGAATAATATAACTCCAATCACCGGCAACAGCAGCTCCGCCACCGTGGCTTACACCAGCAAAAGCACTTGCAGTAATCCTGCTTAATGATTCGCCCATATTGGTTACTGTACCACTTGCTGAAACCATCGAAGTTACTGATTGCAAAATGCTGCCTGTATCACCATCACCAATATACGCTACATCAGCAGCTTTGCCATGGGCGGAAAGTGGTGTATGCAATTTGCCATTTTCTTCAACCGTCAGTTTATAGCCTGCACGCACCCAATATTTATTGGTTGCATCATAGATATACTTATGCCCATCAATCGTATCTTCTTGTCCATTAATCAAACCAGCTGTTTCATCAAAAAACGCAACATATTGAGACTTAGCCGTTGCAGCTACACTAGGCGGCGCCGCCAGCACGTCAAAGCTTGCACAGGTCATCACACCCATTGCAATCAGCATTGCCAACAGCTTCTTCGTAGAGCAGCTTTTGCTGCCTCTATTCTTCGCGATTTCCGAAACAACAACGTAAGCATTGCGTGCTTCGTTCCAAATGACTTTAAATACCTTGTTCATGCTACATTCCTCCAAAACGCTTTTTTAATATTTATCTATTTACGTGGCCCCAATCCACGCGAGGAAGCTTATCTTATTATGCAACAATATATTTTTATTAATAAATAATACTGTATTTTCGTACTTTATTTAATAGACTTTATTTTCGTAATGGCTTTAATATACTGTACTTTTCGGACATTCACTATTGTGGTTTATCATTAGACGAACATCCACAATTGTATATCAAAGGCCAAAGGTAGATATATTTTAATTAATCAGATAATTATTCTCTCAACATATACCTTATTTTTTATTATACCATCTTTGTCCGTACCAGACAAGCATTGTTCTTGTCTTTATAGTTTAAAAGCATATTCTTTTACACTAAAATCAGTTGACTACTTAATTTTTTTATTTACAAAACGAGTTTAACACTTTTCCGTATTATGCAATATATTAGGCAAAAGCTTATGTATTCATATTCTTTTTTTCAGACACAAAATCTAACTAAAGGCACCAAAAAGGCCAGCACATATACATTTGTCAAAAAAGCAGCTCGATAGCATCGCAGTTGTATGTGCAAGAAAATTTTTCTAGCACGCTATATTTTTGCAAAACTGCCATTTTCTTACTATACTCAGACTACTATGCAGTTCAACACTAGAAATTTTAGCACTACCTTATCTTTATTTCTTTTTTAAATTTTATTTATACTTAACGCGACTAAAAAATATCGCCATTTTTAGAAGAGATTTTTGCAATATGTTGCACTTTTATCTTCTAAACACGCCACCCAAAATAGCAAAAGCCCCCGGAGCAGGGCAAGCCTGCTTCGAGGGCAATCAGTTTAAAAATTTATTTTGCTTTCGGTCCCAGGCCGTACTTCTTCAGATAACGGTACAGGGTTACACGGCTAACATCAAGCATTGTTGCCAGCTTACTGATATTGCCGCCGGCGGATTTCCAAGCTGCAATAAAGGCTTCCTTGTCATACTTCCAAGAGCGCTCCAAGGTTTTGTCACCGGGCAGCTTAATGTTTTCTGCTTCGATGATGCTGCCGGGAGTGTGGAAGAAGGCCTGCTCGATAACACCCTGCAGCTGCTTGATGTTACCCGGCCAGCTGCAGGACAGCAGCAGGGAAACAGCTTCGGGAGAAAGGCGTTTTTGCGGCAGGTTGTGCTGAGCGGACATTTCCACCAGAATATGCGAAGCGATAACCTCGATATCCTTCACGCGCTCACGCAGAGGCGGCACACGCATGGTAGTATCCAGCACCAGCTCATAGAGGTTGCGGGAGAACAAGCCCTTGTCTGCCAAACGCTTGAGGTTGGAATCGCAGGCTGCGATTACGCGCACGTCGAACATACGCGGCTTGCCGCCCTTTTCCTTGGCAGGCAGTCCATGTGTAAGTGCGTCAGCCAGCTTATCGCCCATTTCGAGCGGCAGCTTTTCTACCTCGTCCAGGAAGAGTGTGCCGCCAATTGCCAGCTCCAGCTTGCCTGCGGATTGCTGTCCGTCATCATCAGTACCAAAGAATTCAGCTTCCAACTCGTCCAGCGATGCGTTGTGGCATTTTACCGCAATCAGCGGAGCGGCAGCGCGCGGGCTGGCCTGATGAATGCCATGTGCCAAACGTTGCTTGCCGGTACCGGGCTCGCCCTGCAGCAGGATATTGTGGTCAGTGCGGGCAACGCGGCTGGCCTTATGCTGCAGCGCCAAAAATTCGCTGGTTTCGCCAACCATGCTGTACAGGCTGTAACGGCTGCTGTAGCCGGTTGCATGGGCGATGGTTGTTTTCAAATCCTCAATGGACATGGAAAGCACCAAAGCACTTTCTACCTCGCTGCCAACCTTAATAGGCATAACGGTGGTAATATCCTCAAAGGTTCTGTCTTGGGTAATCCAGGTAATTTCACGACGCTGCGTTGCCACGCCATGCAGCGCTTTTTTAATAGGAATATGCTCGTAGTTCAGGAACACGTCCTCCAGACGCTCATGTCCTTCCAGACGCTTGCGGCCATTTTCGTTGCAGTATTTCACGCTGCCGTCCTTGCCCAGCCAGTAAACGGTTACCGGCAGCTGTTCCATCATAATGCGGTTGATGCTCCATGCCTCCAGCATGTTCAGGTGCTGTTCGATGGAATATTTCATCGTCATCAGCAGGCTCAAAAGCAAATCATAGGGCAAATCGTTCTGATCCAAAGAAAAGAAGGAAATAATATAGCGGATTTTACCATTGACGCAGATAGGCGCGCTGCAGGCATCGCCGGAATGGCTGTCCTTAATCCACATTTCCGGACCAAACATCAAAAACGGTACGTTGTGCTCACGTGCCACGCTGATGCTGGAGGTACCAACATCCTCCTCCAATACGCGCATACCCTGAATATCCTCGATAATGCGCTGGAAGAACGGCATAGCATAGTTTTTTATTACATAGCCGTTTTCATCAATCAACAGCATGCTCAGGTTGTGGATATTGAAGTGCTGCTTGCTTTGCTCATACAGGCCATCAACATATTTAACAATGAACTCATGCGTCTTTTGATGCGCGATAATCTCTTCGCGGCTCAGCTTGTTGATTTTAGGCATTGTTTCATGCGGCAGATGCATAGCACGGCAGCGTTGCCAGCTTTCAGCAACCCACGGATGCACGTTGGGATCAACAATACCCTCTTCCATAAACTTTCTGTAATAAGAAGCCAGCTTATCCTTATTTCTTCTCTCACGAATCATGTTTTATACCCTCCCCGTCTGTCCGGCAGTCGGCTGCCGTCAGCAGAACTTTTTATTTATTAACCTCGCCGTTCGTAATCAACACCCGGCGTGCTCCAAAATAACGTTGTTTCCAATACTCTTCCTTCAGCGACGAAAGGATTACACCCTTGGACGAGGATGCACTCCAAAATTGTCCGTCACCGGCATATATACCCACGTGCGATGCTCCCGGCGCGTAGGTGGTAAAAAACACCAAATCACCCGGCCGCAGCTGCTTCTGCGTTACAAAAATCCCCTGTAACGCCTGCTCGTCTGCCAGTCGCGGCAGCTTGGCCTTGCAGTCCTTAAACACATACTGCACGTAACCGGAGCAGTCAAAGCCATTGGTCGTGGTTCCGCCGAACACATAGGGAACACCTTTATATTTGGCTGCGCGACTGACGATTTCCTTGCCCTGCACCTTGCGGATTCCCTCCTTAGTGAAGGCCTCCCAGGTCAGCTTCTGATAGGTTGCATCATTCAGCTCACCGTCCGCCTTCAGCTTGTGCTGCTTCTGGAAGCTTTTCAGCGCGCTGCTGGTAGCCTCCGTCATGCGTCCGCTGGGGCGCTCGTCACTGAAGCCCAGCACCTGCAGCTTTTGCTGTGCCACCTTCAGGCGCCAGTTGCTTTGCTGCACCTGCACCTTAGACTGCTGTTTGTCCTTAGTTGTTTTAGTCTTTTTCTTTGCGGTTTTCTTCGCCTTTTTCTCAGGCTTCGCCTGCTTGGACGCCTTCACTGCGGCAGCAGGCTTGGCTGCGGTATCGGCCTTGACGGCAGCAGGCTCCGGCACCGCCCTCACAGGCCGTGCCTCGCTTACGGCCGGCGGCGTTGCCACCGGTGCCTTATGCGGTTTGTTGCTGACAATAGGCGCTGCAGCCTGTGCCTGCCATGGCAGGCTACAGGCCAGCATGATTACAGTCAGCACAGAAGCCAGCTTCTTTTTCATCTTCATCAGCCCCGCTCAAATGCAAAATTAAAAATTAATTGTAGTTATATACGTCCCAGCTTTTCAGCTTGCTGAGCTGAGCAATACTGTAATCTATATCGCGCAGCAGACGCTGCTTGTCATGCGGCAGTGTTGCTGCCAGCTGAACGTAGTTTGATACATGGTTACTGCGGAAAAGGCAGTGTCTGTCCGCAGGTAAATCTATATTTTCTATTATCAGCTTCAGCTCGCGCATCAGTCCTGCCGGTGAAAGCGGATTGAATTTGCCTGCCTCGTACTGGTCCAGCAGCTCGCTGCCGCGGTACAGCATCAGGCAAAGCGCGCTCAGATGCGTCGGCTTGATAATATTAATCGCCTTAGCAGTTGCCAGTGCGTGGCGTTCGCTGCCCTCCGCACCTGCCAAGCCCAGAATAATCATCATGGAAAGCTTCATGCCGCTGGCAGTAACTCTGCGTCCCGCTTCTACCGCCTGCTCGGCATCAACACCCTTGTTGACAGCCTTCAGCGTAGCGTCGTCGCCTGTTTCCATGCCGTAATACAAAAGCTTCAGGCCTGCTTCCTTCAGCTGGTGCAGCTCCTCTTCGCTCTTGCGCAGGATATCCTTGGGCGCAGCATAGCTGGCAACGCGCTGCAGATGCGGAAACTGCTCGCGCAGTACCTGCAGAATCTTCAGCAGCTTAGCCGTAGGCAGCACCAAAGCATCGCCGTCCGCCAAAAAGACACGGCGCACCTTGTTCTTGCCGTAATGGGCCGCCAGTGCTATCTGACGGGAAATTTCTTCATCCTTTAAAATCTGAAAGGGAACACCTCTGTACATGTTGCAGTAGGTGCATTTATTATGTGCGCAGCCGCGCGTAACGCGCAAAATAAAGCTGCGTGCCTCACTGGGAGGTCTGAAGACTGGTGTGTCATAAGAATCAAAAAACATTTCTACTATTCTATCTCATTTTACTTTGATTGATTTGGCGCCAGTTTGAGATCTCAGAGATTTTGTAAAGTATAGTACACTTTAATATTATTATACTAGATTTTTCGCCATTTGTAACGTCCAACTGAAAACTTTTTGTTACTTTTTTTACAGAGATTTTGTGAAACATTGTCAGAGTGTAAAATAACTGTGATTTTCCGCGCCTGTTGGCAACGGTAAGGACGCTTAGGCAGGCAAAACCGGACATAACAGCATATACCCGCACACAAAAAAATACGCCTGCGGGCACAAACAACAGTATCGCCGCAGGCGCACCAAGGAGGCTGACACAGGTCAGCCTCCGATGATTCATATTATTTTTTTCGGTAAGCATAACGCTTTACAGCATCAGCTTATCATTTGCGTTTTCTGCGCAGGAAAAAGAAGGCAGCACCACCGATGATAATAATGCCGCCGATAATCGTCAGCCAGCCAAAGCCATCATCGTCATCCTCATTTTCTTCCTCATCCTCGGCAACAGGCAGCTCCGCAGTGCCCACAGCCACCGGCCATTGGCTCTTCATCTCGCCGTGGACTGCCGTAACGGTAACAACGCCGTCAGCCTTACCGATCAGCTTGCCATCTTCAATCACGGCAATTTTTTCATCGCTCACGCTCCACTCCGGTGTCACGCCGTCAGCCTCGCCCACAACGTAGGCCTCCAGCTTCAGCGCCTCGTCTATTCCCAAGTTCGCCGGCAGATTCGGAGCCTCCAGCTTCGGCTCATAGGCAGTAATCTGCGTCATAAAGGCCTTTTCTCCCTTTTCCAGCAGCAGCTTCCCGGTAATCGTCGCAGTTCCCGGCTTCACAGCCAAAAGCTGCACATCGCCGTCCACCTTCACTATATCACTATTGGAGGAACGCAAATCCGTTACATTATAGCCTACGCAGCCCGGCAGCGAAGCAACTATGCGTGTACGCTCGCCCACCTTCAGGCTGGCCTCCTCCGGAGCCACCGTCACCAACGGACTAAGCTCGGAAGCTGCGGTTGCAGGCAGGTCGGGCGCATCCTCGTCACCCTCCAGCTCGCCGCTTTCGATTGCAGGGCCTTCAAGCTCATCCTCCTCTACAAGCGGTGCTCTTTTGGCAGCCAACATATTGATTGGGTCACCGTAAATAAGGCTTACCTCATCCTCTTTATCGTTGCGGTACACAGCGCTCAAATCGGCAGCTACCAAAAATTTGGCAATAACCTCGCCCTCATCATCCAGTGCCGTCAGCTGATAGAACCATCCGTCCACCGGCTCCTCCGCATAGAGCAGCTTATAATCATCAACATCCTCCGGCAAGCCCGTCTGTTTTTCCGGCAGGCCGGCAAGCAGCGCGGCGGCAGCAGCCTCGGATACATCAAAGCTGTCCTCGTTAAATCTGTATTCACCCTGAACATCAAGCGGCAGCGGTCCGTCCTGATAGGCGGTAATGCTCTTGTCCTTCAGTACGAAGCGCAGCTCCACCGTATCATTATTTTGGTAATCTACCTCGGCAATACCGTCGCCATCTTCATTAATTTCAAAAACACCGGCAGTAACGAACTCCTCCGCACTGTCCTCTTCCTCGCTGCCACGCATAACCTTCAGCTCATAAAGGTATTTATCATCGCCCAAAGGCTTGATATTCAGCACGCCGTTATTATACTGACTGCTTTCTGTCCACACATAGCAACCTGCCGTATTCTTCCAGTCATTTTTGGAGGCGGCGCCTGCCAGCAGCGTCAGGCTGCACAGCAGCAGGGTAAGCATAACAGCTACGATAATACGCATCATTTTTTCTTTCATTATGCTCCCCTCCTCAAATGCTCAGACGGAACTTGGCAGTTTTGGGATTAACGCCATCCATCCAATACTTCACGGTATATACGCCCTTAGCACATTTTTTGCCGCTCTTGCCACTCGCCCAGCCGTTCCAGCTGAAGGCAAAATCCTGATTGGCATTTCTTGCCTTATATTTCGTGCTGTAGACCAGCTTGTTGTTTTTATTGAAAATCTGGGCATAGCAGGTCTTGCCCGTAGAATTGTTCTTTTTGAAATACAGACGCTGGTAAACATCGCCGTTGCCCTTGCGGATAATCTTGGACGCACGGAACTGCATCTTGCTCTGCGGCTTGTAGCTGATGTTGACAGTCTTTTTAACCGCACCGCCCTTGCCGAAGCTGCTGGTCGTTACCAAGCGATATCTGCCGGGCTTCAGGTTTTTCATATCATAGCTGTAGGGTACAAAGCGGAAATATTTATCACCGTCATAGTACCATTTTTTCAGCTCGCGCTGCTTCCAACGCACAACAACCTTATTATCCTTATTGAGCAGCACCGCCTTATCCTTCATAGACCCCTTGCCCTCTACATAGCGCTGCACATTCAGCTTGGTACCGTTTACCTTAATAGTTGTTTTGTACTGCGTCGCCGCCCACGCCAATGCCGTAAAGGCTACGAGCATCGCCAGGCACGCCCCGAGCACAACCTTCAGCCGTTTCATTTTTCCGCCTCCTAACCGCCGGATATAAAAAGACCCGGCATATACTTCTTCATTTAAAGTATATACCGGGTCAAAAATAACTATAAGTAACCTTTAGTTAAGAATTTGGGAAAAAGCGCTCCAGCTGATGTCTTTTATTTTTGGCCGCCGCATCAATCTGCAGCTTGGCAAAAATTTTGTTGAGATATTGCTTAATCGTCCCCTCCGACAGCGACAATCTTTGCGCAATCTCCCTGTTCGTATGGCGTGCCGCCGCCAGCTGCGCTATCTGCAGCTCCTGCTCCGTCAGCTCCTGCAGGCCTGCTTCGGCAAAGCGTGCGGACATAATCTGCCCCCGCCCCGCCTCCAGCTGCTGCCCCAGGTGCAGCGCCGCTGCCGCCGCTGCTGAAAATTCGCCTTGCAGCTCCTGCTCCAGATACGGACGCAGCAGCGCTATGTTCTGCGCCAACGGCAGCACAAGCTTATCCGCCTCAGCCATTGCCAGCGCTTGCTTCAGCGAAGCGCGGCAGCTCGTTACATCGCCTCTTCCGGCAAAGGCCGCTGCCCTTTGCACCTGCAAATACAGCAGGCATAAAAAATTACTGTAGGGACGGCATTCCTGCTCCCAGTCGGACCAGCGCACCAAAAGTTCCGTATACTGCCCTTGTGCCAGCAGGCACTGGGCGCTGATATAGTTGCGGCAGGGACGCGCAGGATAAAGCACCGAAGGCTGCTGTCCGTTTCCGTCCGTCAGCCAGCTTGGGATATATTCCGGCTTGCCCAGCAATGCATAGTAAAAGCCGGCGCACATATCGGCAGTATTCAGCAGCATGCTCTGCTTCCACGGCTGCAGCTGCCACTGATGGCGGCTGTAGGCCTCCGCCTTACTGCTGTAAACGCCGCGGAAAAGATCGCGCTGCATCTCCAGAAAATCACAGCAGATAGTAATGCACTCCTGTCCATGCTTTTCCGCCTGATAATACGCCTTCTGCAGAGGCATATCCATTTCGTCAATGCGTCCCTGCAGCAAAAGTGCTTCCGCCTCCGTCAGCTCGGCGGCTCCGGCACCGTGCCAGCCGCTCAGCAGATAGTACGGCGGCATACCCGCTCGGCAGATAGTACGGCGGCATTCATTCCTGCATATCCTCCACAGTCTGCCGCAGACTGCAGCCCGTGCGCAAATACAGCCCCAAAACACTGGGCGCGCCGAAGGTCCAGATGCCCTGCTTGCTGAGCGTCTGCGGAGCGCCGCTCAGCAGCTTGTAGGCACGCCGATGATGCTCGCTCATACCGGTGATGCTGTTGAAGGCCAAAAAGCTCAGAATAACCTCCAGCTCGCCGTAATAATTATCGCGCTCGCGCTGGCTGATGGCAGTATTGCGCTCCAGCGCCGTCACGTACCATTCCTTAACCTGCAGCATTTCCGGCACCATGTTCAGCGAAAACATGCGGCGCATAATTATCAGCACCGCCTGCGGATACTGCCACAAGATTTCCGGCGGACATTCGCGCAGCCAGTCGAAAAGATGCTGCCTGTGCTGCGGGCGCATCGACCAGTCGCGCAGCTGCTGCACTGCAGCCAGCAGACCGTCAAAATCACGGCCGCGGTACAGCCAGTCCAACGCTTCCTCGTACTCCTTCTGCTGTGCGTACCATTGTCCCAAACGACGGAAGTACCTTTGCTGCTCAGCCTCCGGCAGCAGGCCGAACGCATGCCGTGTTGCCTGCTTCAGCATATGGTGACAGCGCAGTCTGCCGTTGGCCAGCCTGATAATAAAGGCGTTGCATTCCAGCAGTCTGCTTACAGACTCTCTGCAGCTTGTGCCGTAGGCAAAGGCCACCTGCTCCGGCGTAAATTCCTCCGGCTGCCCCATAAGCAGCAGCAAGCGCTGCTGCTCCAACGGCAGCGGCCGCAGCAGTACATTGGCTATCATCTCATAAACGCTGCCTGTATCAAGGCAAAAGCGCTGATACCTGTCGTAATTCAAAAAGTTAAGATAGGTAACGGAAAACCAGCCCTCGCAGGCCTCATGCAAAGCATCCAGCTGCTGCGTTGTAAGCTGCAGTCCGCATCTGCTGCTGTATTCCGCCAGCTCGTCACGCTGCAGCGCCAGGTCATGCTTATCAAGGCAAAAGACCTTACGTCCCAGCTCCAGCAGACGGCTGCTGTCAAAAATCTGCCCTCTGCTTACCAGCAGCAGGTGCAAATCAGCAAAGCCTGCCTTGCTCAGAGCAAAAAGAAAGTCAACCGCCTCGCTGCTCTCCAACAGATGCAAATCATCTATAAACCAATAGACAGGCTCCTGCGGCAGCAGCTGACGGAACAGCTCCAGTACCAGCGTTTTGGCGTTGGCATCGGCAGGCAAAGACTGCTGCAGCAGCGCAGCGCCCAGCTCCGTATTTTGCCAGCTGTGGCACACTCCATGCCAGAAGGCTTCGGCACCGGCGCCGTAAATACTCTGGCGCAGTACCTTTTTGCCGCAGCGCTCCTGCTCCTGCAAAAAGTACTGCACTGCCAGTGTTTTGCCGTAGCCCATGGGAGCAACAACCAGCGTCGTTCCCGCTGTCTGCAGCTCTGCCAAAAGCTCTTTTATTCTCTTGGAATAATATAAATTATTGAGCCTTTTCATAGTGTTTTTACTTAATTACGTTCTGCGGTGTGCCTGCCAGCCATTGTTCGATGTTGGCAAAGACGATGTCAGCACGTGCAGCCAGTGCTTCGGCGCTGGCGAAGGCCACGTGCGGTGTCAGCACGGTGTTCTTTGCATGGCACAGAGGATGCTCCGGTGCAATCGGCGGCTCTCCCTCAAACACGTCAATGCCTGCGCCGGCAAGGCGGCCTTCGTTCAGCGCCTGTGCCAGCGCCTCGCTGTCCACAACAGGACCGCGCGCAGTATTCAGCAGTACGGCCGTCGGCTTCATCTTGGCAATAGCCTCGGCGTTAATCAGTCCGCGGGTTGCGTCCGTCAGCGGCACATGCAGGCTGACAAAATCGCTGGCAGCCAAAAGCTCATCCAGACTTACATAGCGTACACCGTCAGCCTGCAGCTCTGCCTTCGGAGTACGGCTGTAGGCCAGCACCCTGCAGCCGAAGGCAGCGGCAATCTTCGCCACTCTGCTGCCAATCGCACCAGTGCCGACTACGCCGAAGGTTTTGCCGAAAAGCTCAAAGCCTACCAGGCCATCCTTCGTTCCTGCCTGACGGCAGCGTGCATCACAGGGAACGATGTTGCGGATAACGCTGATAGCCAGGCCGAAGGTCAGCTCTGCTACCGCATTGGTGGAATAGCCTGCGGCATTGCACACCATCACACCGCGCTCACGGCAGGCAGCCAGCGCAATATGGTCTACACCGGTAAAGGCTACAGACAGCATTTTCAAATTAGGGCAGGCGTTGATAATCTCCGCACTCAGCGGCTGGTTGGCCAGCATGATAACATCTGCCTGCTGTACACGTGCCAGCAGCTTCTCCTGATCTGTTTCTTTTGCGGTATAATATACAAAATCATGGCCTGCAGCCTGCAACGGCGCTGCCAAGGCATTTATCTGTTCCATCTTTACGCCTAACGGCTCCATAACTACTATTTTCATCAAAGCACCTCCGAAAAAGCCTGTAATTTTTTTACTTATCATCTACATATTACTACCGCAGGAATTGATTAGCAAGGAGGAATTTTTCAGGGCCGGTGTCTGCCTTCATGAGTATTTGCGTCCGCAAATACAAAAAAGCCGCTCTTCTTTCGAAGAACGGCATATTTTCGTTGGTGATTCACCCGAGACTCGAACTCGGGACACCCTGATTAAAAGTCAGGTGCTCTACCAACTGAGCTAGTGAATCATTTGTCGCCATAAATTAGCAACATTAATAGTATACAGACTAACACAAGGAAAGTCAAGTGCTTTTTAAAATATTGTTGCTGTTTTTTTCAGCAGCCTAAGCTTACAGCAGCTCTTTCAGAACGATGGTCTGCTCACGGTTAGGACCAACAGAGATAATACCCAGCTCAACACCGGATACCTCGCTGATTTTAGCCAGATATTTCTTAGCGTTTTCCGGCAGCTCGTCATAGTTGCGGATGCCGCTGATATCGGTCATCCAACCGTCGAACTCTTCGAAAATCGGCTCAACCTTAGCCAGAACGTTCAAGCTTGCAGGAATGCGTTTGAGAACCTCATCGCCAATCTTGTAGCCAACGCACATTTTAATCTTCGGCATTTGGTCGAGGATATCCAGACGGGTAATTGCCAGATAATCCAGGCTGTTCAGGCGTGCGCTGTAACGCAGCATGAAAGCATCCAGCCAGCCGCAGCGACGCGGACGACCGGTTACGGTGCCGTATTCATGGCCGGTTTCGCGGATTTGGTTGCCGGGGCCGTCGGTATCCAGCAGCTCGGTGATGAAGGGACCTTCGCCAACACGGGTGGTATAAGCCTTAACTACGCCAACAACATGGTCGATGAAGCTGGGACCTACGCCACTGCCAGTGCAGGCATTACCTGCAGTCGGGTTGGAGCTGGTAACATACGGATAGGTACCATGGTCGATATCAAGGAAGGTAGCCTGTGCGCCTTCAAACAGAACGTTTTTGCCGGCGCTGAACAGCTCATCCATAACAACGCCGGTATCGGCAACGTACGGACGCAACTCTTCTGCATAAGCCAGATATTCCTTCAGTACGGTATCATAGTCAAACGGTTCTGCACCGTAAATTTTGGTGATAATAGCATTTTTTGCTTCCAGATTAACCTTCAGCTTATCAGCAAAGGTTTCTGGCTCCATCAAATCGCAGATACGGATGCCTACGCGAGCAACCTTATCCATGTAGCAGGGGCCGATGCCGCCTTTGGTGGTGCCGATTTTGTGATTGCCCAGTGCTTCCTCCTGCAGCTCATCAAGACGTTGATGATACGGCAGAACAACGTGTGCACGGTCAGAAATAACCAGATTGCTGCAATCAATGCCCTTTTCCTTCATGCCGGCGATTTCAGCCAGCACAACGCCGGGGTTGATTACAACGCCATTGCCCAGAACGTTAGTCTTATCATTAAACAGTACGCCGGAGGGCAGCAGACGCAGCTTATAATTAATGTTGTTAACTACAACGGTATGGCCTGCATTGGAGCCGCCGCTGTAACGAACTACAGCGTCAGCCTTTTGCGCCAAATAGTCAACAATTTTACCTTTACCCTCATCGCCCCATTGGGCACCTAAAACTACAACAGATGACATTAGCAGTCACTCCTTATCAAAATTATAAACCAAATCTAGCAAAAATCTCGTCAACGTGGCGCAGCATCGGTTTCGGATCGAAGCAATGCTCAACCTCTTCGTCGGTCAGATATTTTTTGATATCCGGGTCAGCTTCAACGTTGGTCTTGAAGTCAGCGCCTTGCAGCCAACGTGCCATAGCGTTGCGTTGTACCCATTTGTAAGCGTCCTCACGCAGTACACCTTTGGTAACCAGAGCAATCAGCAGGTTTTGGCTGAAAATCAGACCGCCGGTTTTGTTCATGTTGGCAATCATTGCATCAGGATATACCAGCAGCTTATCGATGATGTTGGAGAACTTACGCAGCATATGGTCCAGAGCAATAGTTGCGTCCGGCAGAATAACGCGTTCTACGGAAGAATGGGAGATATCGCGTTCATGCCACAGGGTTACATCCTCCAGAGCTGCTACTGCATAGCCGCGCAGCAGGCGAGCCATACCGGAAACCTTTTCACAGGTGATAGGATTACGTTTATGCGGCATAGCGGAAGAACCCTTTTGGCCGGGTGCAAAATATTCTTCAGCTTCACGGATATCGGTACGCTGCAGGTTACGGATTTCGGTTGCCATCTTATCCAGAGAGGAACCGATGATTGCCAGAGTAGTCATGAAATGTGCATGACGGTCACGTTGGATAACCTGAGTTGCCAGGCGTACCGGAGTGAGCTCCAGCTTTTCGCAGACATATTTTTCTACAAACGGATCGATGTTGGAGTAAGTGCCTACAGCACCGGACAGCTTGCCGACTGCCATCATTTCACGCGCTTGTTTCAGACGTTCGATGTTACGCTCGATTTCAGCGGACCACAGCAGGAATTTCATACCGAAGGTCATCGGTTCTGCGTGGATACCGTGAGTACGGCCGATCATAACGGTATATTTGAATTCAGCGGCACGACGGCGCAGAATTTCATGGAAGTTTACCAGATGACGCATAATCAGGTCTGCGGATTGTACGGTCATGTAGCACAGTGCAGTATCCTTTACGTCGCTGGAGGTCAGGCCTTTGTGAATGTATTTGGACGCATCGCCTACATACTCAGCCACATTAGTCAGGAAAGCAATAACATCATGGTTGGTAACTGCTTCAATTTCCTTAATGCGGTCCAGACGGAAGTCAGCCTTCGTCTGAATATCCTTCAGCGCTTCGTCAGGCACAATGCCCAGTTTGTTCATAGCCTCGCAAGCCAGAATTTCTACCTTCAGCATGGTACGGAATTCATTTTCGAGTGTCCAGATATTACCCATTTCAGGATGAGTATAACGATCAATCATTTTTGTATGCCTCCCAAGACAATTTTATTCATGAAAAAACATCTGAAAGCCACAGATATTACCTTCAGATTCTTCACTACACTTTGTTGCATAAATATCATATCATTTTCCGCGTCTTATCGCAAGCTTTATGAACATTTTTTGTTGATTTTAGGTAAAATATTCGGTTTTTCTTCGCAGCTTCCTTGTAAGCTTTTTTACACTTATCAGAAAAAATCTTTTGTCAAGAGAATAATTTTCACGCTTTTAACCCCCATCAGGCAATGCTCCATGCAATACTCAAAAAGTCCCGAGATGTTAAAATCCCGGGACTTTTATTATGTCGCTGTATTTTATGCTCAGCTTTCGCGCTTCGTAAAGCCGACAAATTTGGTGAACTGCTTCTGGAAGAACAGATTAACAGTGTCAACCGGACCGTTACGATGCTTAGCAATAATCAGCTCGGTGTGCTTGTTTTCCGTTTCCGGATTGTAGTAATCCTCGCGGTACAGGAATGCTACGATATCAGCATCCTGCTCCAAAGAACCAGATTCACGCAGGTCACTGAGCATGGGGCGTTTAACCTGACGCGACTCTACGCTACGACTCAGCTGTGACAGCGCCAGCACCGGCACATCCAGCTCACGCGCCAAGGCCTTCAGCGAGCGGGAAATTTCCGAAACCTCCTGCTGACGGTCGCCGGAATTATTACGCTTGCCGCTGCCCTGCATCAGCTGCAGGTAATCGACAACAATCAAATCCAGGCCATGCTCTGCCTTCAGGCGGCGTGCACGGCTGCGCATTTCCATCGCCGTAATACCTGCTGTATCATCAATATAAATTTTGGCACGGCTCATCGTATCGCAGGCATCCCAAAGGTGCGTCCAGTCCTCGTCATGCATCTCGCCAACGCGCAGGCGCTGGCTGTCGATGCCGGCTTCGGCGCACAGCATACGGTTAACCAGCTGCTCCTTGCTCATTTCCAAACTGAAGAAAGCTACACTGCGCGGCTCGCCGCCGATAGCCTTATGTGCACGCAGTGCCACATTCTGCACAATGTTCAGTGCCAGCGCAGTTTTACCCATGGACGGACGTGCCGCCAAAATAATAAAATCGGAAGGGTGCAGACCGCTCGTCAGCTTATCCAGATCTGCAAAGCCAGCCGGAATACCGGTAAGGCCGCCCTTGTTCTGCAACAGGCTTTCAATGCTCTGCACGCTATCCATCAGGATATCATTAATCGGCGTAAAATCCGCCTTTTTCTTACGATTGGAAATTTCCAGAATGCGGCTTTCCGCTGTATCCAGCAGCGTGCCGACATCATCGTTAGCCTCGTAGCCCATAGCCGCAATTTCGGTAGAAACACGCACAAGCTGGCGCAAAACCGACTTTTCAGCAACAATCTCCGCATGGTACTTAACGTTGGCCGCCGTCAGCACCACATTCGCCAGACTGGTGATGTAGGCAATGCCGCCGATATCCTCCAGCTTATTGTCACGCTTGAGGATTTCCGTAACAGTAACCATATCTACTGCTTCATTTTTATTATAAAGCTCCAGCATCGCACTAAAGATAACGCGATGTGCTTCGCGGTAAAAATCATCCGCCGACAGCACTTCGGTCGCCTTGGCAATAGCTTCTTTATCAATCAGCATCGCGCCAAGCACAGCCTGCTCCGCTTCTATATTTTGCGGTGGCACTCTTTCTTCAATCACTCGCTTCTACCTCCTGTCAGTAATCTTTTCATTCATATTATTATACATTATTTGCTACAAAGCTGAAAGCTTTTTATTTGAACAGTATCAATGCTAAAACAAAAACAACCTCCCGCAAGCAATAGCCTAAGGGAGATTGTTCGTATAGTTTTTCCTATTAAAAGCTACAGCGCCACCTCAGCGAACTCGGTGCCCTCCTGCTCCAGCTCTATCTGCTGATTGAGGTTCTCGGTCAGCCAAGCCTCGGCCTCTGCCTTTTGCTCCGCGCGCATCTTCAGGATAACCTTTGCGCGCAGGTCGTACTGCACATCGGCAATCTCAAAAAGCTGCTGCTGATAAAGCACGTTCAGAATGCGTCCGACGCTGTTCACATCATATAAAAAGCTGTAATAGCCCAGCAAAATTTTCTGCGCCAGGCCAGCTTCCTTCACAGCGCCAGCCACGCTGCCGCTGTAAGCACGCACAAGTCCGCCTGCGCCTAGCTTAATGCCTCCGAAGTAACGTGTCACCACGGCTGCTGTTTCCGTCAGTCCGTTCTTACGCAGCACCTCCAGCATAGGAATACCGGCAGTACCGCTCGGCTCGCCATCGTCACTGGAGCGCTGTGCCAGGTCATCCACGATATAGGCAGAGCAGTTATGCGTTGCATCCCAGAACTCTTTTTTTACGGCCTTAATGAACTCCTGAGCCTCTGCTTCACTGTGAACCTTTTTCAGCGAGCAGATAAAGCGTGATTTTTCAATCACAATTTCTTTGCGGTAATCTCTGCTTATAGTATACAAGTAGCGTACCTCCGTCCGTATTTTTCGCAATTTATATTAACATTATAACACAATTCTGCTGTTTTTAAAATTTTTTACCGTTTTTTACAGCAAACTCTTTATTTCCTCTTCTGTCTTTGTTATAATAGTGGACATTACAGACAAAGGAGAGAGCATTGATGCTACTCTCTAAAATTATTATTTTTTTATTAAGGGAAAGAGGTAATTTCATAATGAAACAATTTTGTGCTTTAATCGGCAAATTCTTTGGCATCATCGCCATCGTTTTTCTGGTTCTCGGCCTCACAATGCCACAGAACTTTTTGTGGGTATTAGGCAAGGTGCACGGCATCAGCGTCCTGAGCTGCATGCTCGGTATCGTAATGTTCGGCATGGGCACCACACTGAACCTGAAGGACTTCGCGCTGGTACTGAAACGCCCGCTCGATATTCTCATCGGCTGCTGCGCTCAGTATTTCGTAATGCCCTTCCTGGCATACCTGCTGTCCGTTGCCTTTAATCTGGACCCGGCGCTGACCACCGGCGTTGTGCTGGTAGGCACCTGCCCCGGCGGTACCTCCTCCAACGTAATCACCTTTATGTCCAAGGGCGACGTTGCACTTTCCGTAACCATGACCAGTGTTTCCACTGTGCTTTCTCCGATTCTGACTCCGTTCATCACCTACATGATTATCGGTGAAAAAATTAACTTCGATCCGGTAGGCATGTTCTGGAGCATCGTTCAAATCGTTATTCTGCCTATCTGCTTAGGTCTGGCTGTTAAATCCTTCCTGCCCAAGCTCGCCGAAGCAGCAACCGACTATCTGCCGGCTGTATCCTCCATTGCAATTTCTCTGATTATCGCAGGTGTTATCGGTGCCAGCCGTGACCTGATTCTGAAGGCTCCCGGCCTGATTCTGCTGGTAGTTATTCTGCATAACTGCTGCGGTTACGCCCTTGGCTTTGCCATCGCCCGCTTCACCGGCCTCAGCTGGAAAAAGGCTGTTGCTCTGTCCATCGAAGTTGGTATGCAAAACTCCGGTTTGGCAACCGGTCTGGCAAAAGCACACTTTGCCGCTCTGCCTGCCGCAACCGTTCCCGGTGCAGTTTTCTCCGCATGGCACAATATTTCCGGTGCTCTGCTGGCATGGGCTTATCAGAACTACCTGAACCCGAAATTTGATCCGGATTACGCTAAGGAAGAAGCTGTAGAAGCAGAAGCTGCCAAGGCTTAAATTAAATTTGACCTGAAAATTATTAATAACCTTATGACCGGTACTTCGGTACTGCGCCATAAGGTTATTTTTGTGCTATAATATTAGTTACAAAAATTCGAAGAAAAGAGTTATATTTATGGACGATAAAGAACAAAAATACAAAACCTACCGTTCGCTCAGCGACATGCACCGCTTCCGCCTGCGCCTGTTTGCGGAGGGTATCCTCACCGGTATCTTCGCCGGTATAGTCATCAGCTTCTTCCGCTTCGCCCTTTCGGAGATGGAATACCTGCGCGGAGCGCTCTACAACCGCCTATGGGTGAGCGACTGGAGCATCAACGCCTGCTGGTTCGCCGTGCTCATCGCCATCGCCTTTATCCTGCACAAGCTCAATTGCATCGAGCCTATGGCGGCAGGCAGCGGCATTCCGCAGGTTAAGGGAGCAATTTTAGGCCTGATGAAAATGCGTTGGCTACACATTCTCTGGGTTAAGCTCACCGCCGGCATTATAGGCATCGGCGCCGGTCTTTCCCTGGGACGCGAAGGCCCTTCCATCCAGCTGGGCGCAGTAGCTGCGCAGGGCGTCAGCCGCCTCATGGGACGCACCCGCATGGAAGAACGCTATCTGCTGACCAGCGGTGCCAGCGCCGGTCTTGCGGCAGCCTTCAACGCTCCGCTCGCCGGTGTAATCTTTGCTTTGGAAGAGCTGCACCGCAATTTTTCCATCATGGTTCTGTTGCCTTCCATGGCCGCAGCCTTCACTGCAACGATTATTTCCCGCGCCATCTTCGGCCGTGCGACAATTTTTGATATCCCCGACTTACAGCTGCTTCCCATCGGCTATTACGGCATCGTCATTCTGGTTGCTCTTGCCAGCGGTCTGGCAGGTGTCATTTTTAACTGGGGCCTGCTGAACATCGGCCGCTTTTACAGCCTGCCCTGCTTCAAGCGTCCGGTAGAGAAAATTGCCTTTGCCCTTATCTGCGCCGGCATTTTAGGCTACTTTCTGCCCGAGGTTTTGGGCGGCGGCAACGATCTTATCAACCATCTGGCCAAAGCACCTGTACCACTGCAGCTTTTGCTGCTTTTTCTTGCAGGCAAGCTGATTTTTACGCTCATCAGCTACGGTTGCGGCGTTCCCGGCGGCTTCTTCCTGCCGATGCTCGTTATCGGTGCTCTCTGCGGCAGCATTTGTGCTCAGATTCTGATTATGCTTGGCTGGATTGAGCCTGCTTACGCCACCAACATCATGGTTGTTGCTATGGCGGCGCTTTTTGCTTCCTCCGTCCGCGCGCCTATCACAGGCACCGTACTGATTATGGAAATGACTGCCAGCTACCAGCAGCTGCTTTCGCTGGCGATTGCTGCTATGGTAGCCTTCGTCATTGCGGAGCTGTGCCACAGCAAGCCCATCTACGAGGAGCTGATGCAGCGCATGCTGCACAAAAAGGCGCCGGAACCGGCTGTACTGGAACAGCGCAATGTCATCGAGCTGGTAATTTGCAGCGGCAGCAGTGTCAGCGGCAAGCTTATCAAGGATATTCCCTGGCCGCCCAATACCCTCTTAGTAGATGTCAAGCGTGGTGAATCTCAGCTCATCCCGGCAGGCGATACACGCCTGCTCAGCGGCGATTTCATCTATATTCTCACAGCTACCGAGCACGTGGAAGAGCTGACGAAAATGGTAGAAGAATAATTATATACCGTACATAAAAACAGAGAGTCTGCTAAAATAGCAGACTCTCTTATCTTTGCCTTGCTTACAGGCCAAGCATTACATCAATAATTTCTTTATCGGTTTCTACCATGCCCTGGCTGGCAATTTTACCAACTGCAGCAATAGTTTCATCGGCAGTATTTTGGACAATGCCGTCACCGCCAGCAAAATTAAGTTCTTCCACGCCGTCACCGCCAGCAAAGTTACGTTCTGCCACGGACATATCAACGCCCATCAGACCGCCTTCAACAGCCATAGCAATTTTAGCTGCGCAGGAGGATTTAGCACCGTCGCAGATAATACCGCTGTTGATAGCCAGAGCATTTTCTACAGCATGCTCAATCTGGTCATCAGTGCAGTCATACAGAAAAGCGATTGCCGCACCGGCACCGCAGCCGGCACTGATAGCACCGCAGTAAGCAGACAGCTTGCCGATACCCTGCTTCAGGTAGATGGTAACCAGGTCGCTCAGCAGTACCGCACGCAGCATTTTTTCTTCGCCTGCAGCCAGTGCATGTGCATAAACAACAACAGGAACGGAAGCGGTAATACCCTGGTTGCCGCTGCCGGAGGTAATTACTACCGGAAGCTCGCAGCCGTTCATACGCGCGTCACTGCCTGCAGCAGCGCTGGCACGTGCGCGGATACGCAGGCTGTCGGGGTCACGGCGCAATAAAATTTTGCCGATGCTTGCACCGTAATCATTAGTCAGGCCTTCTTTAGAAATAGCCATATTGAAATCAATCTGGCGTTGCAGCAAATGTTTAACGTTATCTAAAGGCATATTGCGGGCCGCATCAAGAACGTCTTCAATTCTCCACAGGCTCTTTGCCTCTTCTTCGGCAGGCACAATCGGTTTTTCCAAAATAGTAACACCGTTTTTCTTGATGCAGGTAACATTAGTGTGGTCTGTGCGGATAGTTACCTCGGCATTATTGCCGCCTGCTGCCAGGAAAATGCGGATATAGAAAATATCCGGTTCTTCGGAAACGTGAATATTAATCTTGCCGGATTCAGCCAACGCCTTAATTTCAGCCTTTTCCTCCTGGTTAATATAAGCCAGAACCTCCAGCTGACGCTCGGAATGAGCGGCAACGACACCGGCAGCGCAGGCAACCTCGATGCCCTTCATCTTGTTGGTGTTCGGTACAACAACACTCTTAACGTTCTTAATAATATTACGGCTAACCCAGATTTCAATTTGCTCCGGGAAAGCTCCTAATTGCTCGCGACACACAGCAGCACAGTAAGCAATGGCGATAGGCTCGGTACAGCCCATGGCGGGAATAAGCTCCTCCGCCAACGCCTCCTCATAAACAGCATATTTATTTTGCATAAGCACATCCTCCAAAATTCAGCTGCATTCCCTCACAGCCTGATAATTTTTTCGAAAGCATTATTGCCTAAAGCTTCCGACAATTCACTATATATTTTAAATCAAAAGCAGCTTTCAAGCAAGTGCTTATATCACACAATAATAAAGGACCGAAGCCCTCAGGCCTCAGTCCTCGTGAAACAACGTCACTAAGCGTTGTTTTTTACATTTTAATCTTTGCTTCCTCTGCCAGCTTCGGGCCATATTCGCCAAAATCGAAGGTAGCGAAATAATCTGCCGGGGTTTCTGCACGACGAATCATTTTAACACTGCCGTCCTCCTGCAGCAGCAGCTCAGCACTGCGCAGCTTGCCGTTATAGTTATAGCCCATGGAGAAGCCATGTGCACCGGCATCATGAATAAAGAGCAGGTCGCCGATATTAATTTCCGGCAGCATTCTGTCTACGGCAAATTTATCGTTGTTTTCGCACAGGCCGCCGGTTACATCATACTTATGGTCGCAGGGAGCGTTTTCCTTGCCCATAACGGTAATATGATGATAGGAGCCATAGATAGCGGGACGCATCAGGTTAGCAGCGCAAGCGTCGCAGCCGATGTATTCTTTATAAATATGCTTTTGGTGAATAGCGGTAGTTACCAGAGCGCCATTCGGTGCCAGCATGTAACGGCCAAGCTCGGTAAACAGCTTAACATCGCCCATGCCTGCAGGTACAAGCACCTCTTCAAACACCTTGCGCACGCCTTCGCCGATTGCCAGTACATCGTTATCCTGCTGCTCAGGCTTATAGGCAATGCCGATACCGCCGCTGAGGTTGATAAAGGAGATATGCGCGCCGGTTTTTTCCTTCAGCTCAACTGCCAGCTCGAACAGAATACGTGCCAGCTCCGGATAGTATTCGTTGGTAACGGTATTAGAAGCCAGGAAGGCATGAATACCGAAATTCTTTACGCCCTTACTCTTAAGGATTTTATAAGCCTCAATAATCTGCTCATGAGTCATACCGTATTTTGCATCGCCGGGGTTATCCATAATGTTGTTGGCAATGGCAAAATGTCCGCCGGGATTGTAACGGCAGCAGACGGTTTCCGGAATGTCGGCAACCTTCTCCAAAAAGTCAATATGAGTAATATCATCCAGATTGATGGTTACATTCAATTTACGAGCCAATTTAAAGTCCTCTGCCGGAGTTGCATTGGAAGAGAACATAATCTCGCTCTCCTTAAAGCCTACGGCATCGCTCATCAAAAGCTCGGTATAAGAGGAGCAGTCGGCACCGCAGCCCTCTTCGCGCAGAATCTGCAGCAGATAGGGGTTAGGAGTAGCCTTTACTGCGAAATATTCTTTGAAACCCTTATTCCAGGAAAAGGCCTTGTTCACCAGACGCGCGGTGCGACGGATGCCGGCCTCATCATAAAGATGGAACGGAGTAGGATATTGGGAAACGATTTTTTCTAATTGTTCTTTAGTAACAAACGGAATTTTCTTAGACATTTATATCACCTTTCTGTAATTTAATCAGCGCAATTTCATTCTGCAGCGCTTCCTTAAATAAATCAACTAAATTGCGTTTGCAGGAATACAAACAGGTTGAATCCTCATCATTCTGTAAATCTCCTGTCAAAACGGTGTGTGAATCGGCAATCAGACGAATCTGCTCGCTTTGCTTATTGGTACCGTAGCAGATTGCTCCCGGCAAAGAAAAGCTTTTATCGCCGATAACTACTACCTTCAAGCCCCGCTGCAACGCAGCCTGCAGCTCCGGCAGCAGCAGCTCCAGCATTCTGCTGTTAGCCGACAGATAAATTCTTGCCTGTGCCTGACGCACGGTATTGCGCATTTTATTTATAATCTCTTGCGCACCCTTAATGGTGATATACCCCTCAGGATCATTGTTCAGCACCGGCAGCTGTTGGAGTATATCTTTTTTTATCTCCTCCAGACAACTGATTTTGTTGCTGCAAAATTCAGCAGCAGGCACCGGAGTATAGCGTGTTACCTTGCCCTCCTCCAGCACATACGCTGCTCCCTTATCCACCAGTCCTGCCAGCGCAGTATAAGTGTTGGAACGCGAAATGCCGGTCTGCTTGGCTGCTTCATAGCCGGTCATCTGACCGGACTTCAGCAGCAGCACATACAGAGTTGCTTCCTGCTTTGTTAAATTAAAATTAGTAAGACCTTCAATTAAATTCATAAAACCCTCATTCGGCTCTTCGGCTTTTGCGACGGAACTTTTTGCGTTTTGGACGCATATTTATATTATTGTTCCTGTTTAAGACCACTATACTACGATTTAGACGAGTTGTCAATAGCTAACTGCCGTTTTTTTATGTTTTTTACACAAAAAAAGACGGAGATAACAGCTATTTAATCCGTTATCTCCGTCTTATATTTTCAGCTTAGTTCCTGTCGAAAACCATTACTCTGTCAAAGTCCAGATATACCTTGGAACCGTCAGGAATCGCATCAATGTCTGCGCCCTTAACGATAACGCGGATATCATGACCATGAACATTTACACGATAGTCAACCGCATCGCCCAAGTAGAAGCGGTGAGTTACCTGACCTTCCACCTGACCGCCGCTGAGGGACATGGTAATATTCTCAGGACGTACGGCAATTGTTGCTTCGCCGGTAACCTTAGCGGTATTTGGGAAGGAAACATTGCTGCCCTTAATGAATACTCTGTCACCCTTAACCTCGCCATCAATAAAGTTAACCAGACCGATGAAGTCCGCAACCATTTTGTTGGCAGGCTTGGTATAAATTTCGTGCGGTGCGCCGATTTGCTGTACAACGCCGGCACTCATAACAACTACGCGGTCGCTCATTGCCATTGCTTCGCCCTGATCATGAGTTACATAGACAACGGTGATGCCCAGTTCCTTTTGAATAGCAAGGATTTCAAAGCGCATAGATTCACGCAGCTTAGCATCCAGGTTAGACAAAGGCTCGTCCAACAGCAGCAGGCCGGGCTGTGCTACCAGCGCACGTGCCAAAGCAACACGCTGTTGCTGACCGCCGGACAGCTGATGCGGATAACGCTTGCTGTATTCACCCAGATGAACCAGCTCCAGCATCTTCTGTACGCGTTCTTCGCGTTCCTTTTTATCTACCTTTTGAATTTTCAACGGATAGCCTACGTTTTCGGCAACAGTCATATGCGGCCAAACAGCATAGGATTGGAATACCATACCGATGTCACGTTTTTCCGGCGGAGCGAAGCTGCCCTTAACAGAAGAGCTTACGCAGTGGTCGCCGATATAAATTTCACCTTCGGTAGCACGCTCAAAGCCTGCAATCATGCGCAGGGTAGTGGTTTTACCGCAACCTGAAGGACCGAGGATGGAAACAAATTCGCCATCCTTTACAACTAAATCAAAATCGTTTACGGCAGTTACAGCGCCGAAACGTTTAAATACATGCTCAATTCTTACCTCAGCCATTTATTTAAGTTTCGTTTAAACCGCCGTGCGAATTATTCGCAGGTGAACGGCAGCAAAGCAACGCAGCGAGCGCGTTTGATTGCTACGGTCAATTGGCGTTGGTGCTTAGCGCAGGTACCGGAAATACGGCGCGGTAAAATCTTACCACGTTCGGTAATATAGCGTTTCAGCTTATTTGCATCCTTGTAATCGATTTCTTCAACTTTATCAACACAGAAGCTGCAAACTTTTCTTCTAGGTCTTCTGCCTCTTTCGCGTTTCATTGCATAACCTCCCTTAAATTAGAATGGAATTTCCTCATCAAAGGGAACCTGTTGTCCGAAACCACTCATGCCGCCATCTTGTGCCGGTGCAGCAGGAGCTGCAGAGCGAATCGGATTGCTATGAGCAGCAGCGGCATCAGCTTTGCGCTCAATAAACTCGAAGCGATCAGCGATTACTTCGGTTACCCAGCGTTTGTTGCCATCCTTACCATCATAGCTACGGATTTGCAGGCGGCCTTCAACAAGCGCGCGCTGCCCTTTGGTGAGACTGTTACCGCATGTCTCAGCTTGTTTACCCCAAATTACTACGGGAATAAAGTCAGCTTCTCTTTGGCCTTCCTGATTGGCAAAAGGTCTGTCTACTGCAAGAGTAAACTGACAAACAACTTTACCGGTCGGCGTATAACGCACTTCCGGATCTCTAGTAAGTCTGCCTAACAGAATAATCTTGTTCATTGATTATTCACCCTTTCTGATAATCATATGGCGCAGTACTTCATCGGTAATTTTCATAACACGATCAAGTTCCTTAACAGCAGCGGCGTCAGCCTGGAAGGTTACGAGAACATAGATACCTTCATTCAGGTCCTGAATCTCATAAGCAAGGCGTCTTTTGCCCCAACGATCGGTTTTTTCTACATTACCACCGTTTGCAGTGATGAGTTTCTCGAATTTAGCAACAACTGCTTCACAAGCCTCATCCTCAACAGGTTTAACGATGTACATGACTTCGTATGCGTTCACGAAATCACCTCCTCCTTTGGACTTTGGCCCCCGTCTCTCCGGGAGCAGAAGAAGTATATATAGTTATATACAAGCTTAATAATTATATCATTACTTACGCTGCTTTGCAAGCTTTTTCAGAAAAATTTTCTTATTATTTCTGCTTGCGACACTGCGGACAATAGCCATACCATTCCAGGTTATGTCCCATGATGGCAAAATCCGTTTTATCCGCCAGCTGCTCCTCAAAATCAGCAATTGGGCAATGGTCTACCTCCACAATGCGGTGACAGCGCAGGCAAATAAGACGATGACGGTGGCCCAAGGCATGCAGTACAAAACCATACTTGCGTGCATCCGCCAAAAAGCTTTTTTCCGTCAGTCCCTTTTGCGTAAAATTTTCCAGAATGCGATAAACCGTAGAAAAATTTATCTCTGCTCCCTGCTCACACAGCTGCTGATAAATATCCTCGGCTGTCAGCACACCCTCACTCGCCAGTAGCAGCTGCAGAATAAGCTGTCTGTGACGGGTATTTTTTAATCCATAGCGATGCAGATAATCACGATAATCTGCCGCAGCTTTTGTATCAGTCTTCATTCTACACCTCCCTATAATATCTTTAATTTTCACCG
>NZ_FR892775.1 GCF_000434895.1 Phascolarctobacterium succinatutens CAG:287 | reverse complement strand
GTTACCTTTATCAACCTAAATACATTATATAAGGTAGGATAAATAATCTTACAATAAGAAAAGGCTGACGCTTCGCATTTACGCAAGGCGTCAGCCTTTTGCTGTTCGTATGAGGGTTAGTTGTTAAGTCTTAAGGCCGAGCTCGTAAGCCTCCTGCAGCTTGCTGCTGCCGCTGATTTCGCCTGCAGCATTAACTCCGCCGCAGAAAAGGCTGCCGGCTAATTTAGCCTTTTCGTAGCAGTCAATCCATCCCGTTAAGCCTGACAGTGCACGCTCAGGGGTATAGCTGCCGTTGTCTGCAGCAGTTGCCAGAAAGTATACATCGCGGAATTTGTAATCCTTAGGAAACATGGAATTCATACGGTCAATCAGCACCTTCATCTGACCGGCCATTTCGTAATAATAGATAGGCGTTGCCCAAACAACTACGTCGGCATTCAGCACAGCCTCGGTGATAGGCAGAGCATCGTCATTAATAATGCAGTGCCCCTTGCTTTGACAGGCCAGGCAACCTATGCAGAAGGCAATGCTTTTGCCCTTGAGCGATATATATTCAACCTCATGGCCTGCGGCCTTGGCGCCTTTGACGAATTCCTTGGCTAAAGCCTCGGAATTGCTGTTTGCTCTTAAACTTGTGGAAATAACTACAACCTTTTTAGACATTTGTTATCCGTCCTTTCCTTTGACTAATTTCCTGTTGTTTCTAGTATAATACCTGGAGTACAGTCTAAGTCAAGGGGGAGGAGGTTAATTTGCGTTGAGGCTTTCTTCTTAAAGCCAGCTTTTACTGTTCCTACTAGCGTGGTATAATTAAGCTAACGCTAATATGAGGAGCTGATATTATGGGCAAAAGAGCAATCTATTCCTGCATTACGCTGCAAAAAGAGTTGGAAAACACCATTAAGAAAATAGGCTTTGATGGCAAGGTCACATATCTTAATGTTGCGCTTCATAGCGATCCGCAGAAGATGCATGAAACATTGCAAAGGATTATAGACGAAAATACAGAAGCAGAGGAAATAGTTATCTGCGTTTCCGGTTGCGGCAAGGCTACGTGTGATTTGAAGGCCACAACCTGTCCTATTGCTGTGCCGCGCACTATGGACTGCATTGATGTTCTTCTGACCGGTTCCGGCATAAAGCGTCCTGACGGAGCGATTTTCATAACTAAGAGCTGGATGAACTTCATGAAAAACTCTACAATTGACTATGCCAAGCTTGTGCAGGAGCGTGGTCAGGCAGAAGCGGAAATCTTCCTGAAGCAGCTGTATAAGGGATTCACGGATTTTTATATCATTGATACAGGGACGTATGATTTGCAGGAGGTTGAAGCTTATATTATGCCTTTGGTGAAGCTTTTGGGAGGAACGCTTACGCGTCTGCCGGGGCCTTACAAGGTGCTGGAAAAACTTGTGTCTGGCAAATATGATGACAGCGTTATTGCGATACCTAAGGGTGGAACGCTGAGCATTCATGAGTTTGATGGACTGCGTCCTTGTACGATTAAGAAGTAGGGCATGAAGCACGGAAGTGAAATAAAGGCTTAACGTAAAGTCTATGCTTTAGCTTATAATGCAACAGCATGTGGTAATAACTGCGCTAAATGGATTCTGGAGATTGCCCAAAATAAGGATTTGACGATAAGCCTGCATCATAGTATGAATTTTGGCGATGGTGAATATGCCATTAAGATATCAAATAATGGTGTTGTCGTACATAATCAAGAGGAATGGCTTGATGTAGTGTATGATTTTTTGTGAGGTAGAGCATGAAGGGTAAGTATAGTGTTTTTGTACAAAATAACAGACTGCGCTATGAATTTACTATCTCCAGAAATATTACTATTATCCGTGGTGATAGCGCTACCGGTAAAACAACGCTTCTCGATTTATTAAATGCTTATGACAGAGATGGAGACAGTAGCGGTGTTTTAGTAAAATGCGATGTTCCCTGTGTCGTTATCGGTGGACAGCGTTGGGAAGAGAATCTGCAATTTATCCATAACAGCATAGTTTTTATAGACGAATGCAATAGATTTATTAAATCTGAGGATTTTGCTGTACGCGTTAAGGAGTCGGATAATTATTTCGTTATAGTTACTAGGGATGATTTACCGAATCTGCCTTACAGTGTCAAAGAAATCTATGGCATTCGAGAATCCGGTAAATATGCTGGACTGAAGCAGGTTTATAATGAGTTTTATTGCTTTGCAGGAAAAAATTAAGAATAAAATTGTTAATACTATGCCTTCTATAGAATTTTGAAGGACGTTTCAATTTAAAATTTTTCGTGCCAACAAAAAAGCGCAGCTAGTACACAAGCATGAAGCTTGCTGATAGCTGCCTTTTGTTATGCCCACTTGACAAACCGCTTTGACAAATATATCGTATAGACCTTCGCCTTACGTAATCTACGGTTTCCGATTTCTTCAGCCACACAGAAGACAGGTCTGAGCCTTCGGGAGCGACCCTGAGCTTCCTGCCCCTTTTGCCTGCCACGGGAATGGCTACCCACAAATTTCACCCATCTTTCAGATAAATGCATTTTTATGGTATGCGCAACCAGGTATTGAGCTACTTTTACCTCAGAATTCTGTTATACACGGATTTCTTCGCTTCACTACCAACAGCTTGGTTCGGAGTTTCCGCTAAGTTCGCTGCAGCATCCCTGCTGCAGGTTTCACGGATTTTTCTAGCCTTTCGAGCTAGCGTCTATTGTCGCTGCCAGAATCCTTTGTGCTTTAATCGGCACCAAGATCCGCACATACCGTTCTGTGTTGCCTTTTGGGCTTCTCTGTCAGTCCTCACGGAGCAACAGAAACCTCACTGCCGCAGTATCCCGCAGGCAGCCTGGTCACAGCTTCCGGTATTCTCGGAGGGGTTGACAACCCTTTAGTGCACCGAGTTATACGATATATTTGTCAAAACAGTTTTCAAGGAGCGTGTCGGTGTTCAACCGATGAATAAAGTATAGCATATCTGCGCGAGTTAATCGTGGAAAAAAAGGTGCGCATTGAAGCAGTAGAGAGAAACAAAGGCTGATTGTATTAACGTAAAGTACTTGGTTTAGGTTTTCGTTATTTCATGGTAAAATATAGGTAGATAAGTGTTATTGCTTAGTAAAGCAGTATGTCATAGTTGCAAAATAAAAGGATGAGCTTTAAGCCGTGGCTGCTCCCGTTACTAACAGAAACCAGGGCTGGGATTTTTTGTAAACAGTGCTATTGTTATTTGTTTGTGCTTAAGCTACAATATTAGTAGTAAGGAGGACGTTAGCATGTTAAATGAGGTTGTTTTTTTTGAAACACGTATCTTTAGAATGTTTTGCGAAAAATTACAAGTTTCACCTGTTGATGCCAATAAATTATTCGAGAAGTACGGAATATGGAAATATATTGAAGATACCTATGATATGTTGCATTTGAGTAGTGACGAATATGCTTTAAAAAATATTTTAGAGATATTAAGGGTAAATGGTGTGAACTATGAAGCTTAAAGATGGAATGATCTTGTATCATGGAAGCTACACTCCTGTACAAAATATCGATTTAACAAAGTGTGCAGCTGGTAAGGATTTTGGTAAGGGGTTTTATGTTACGGCTAATGAACTCCAGGCTAAGAATTTCATAAGGACATCATTGTTGAAGGCTAAAGGCTTAAAGCAAATAGACGATAAACAAAATTATGGATATGTAACCTGCTATAAATATCATGCTCCTACTGAATTTATGCCTATATATGAATTTAGTGATGCGGATAAAGAGTGGTTGTGGTTTATTTCATTAAACAGAAGACAGAGGCTTGCTAAAGCATTATCACCTCTGCTGCCAAAAACTCTGTTTGCAAGTGAAATTATTATTGGAAAAATTGCAAATGATACCACTAACCCGGTTATTACCGCATATCTGAATGAATTATATGGTTCATTTGAAGATGAAAGTGCCGCAAAGATGGCAATATCTTTGCTTTTACCGAACAGATTAAAGGATCAATATTGCTTTTTAAGTCAACGGGCTGTCAATTGTTTAGAAGTCGTGGAGGTGAAAAAATATGGGGATTGAGAAAAAAACGTTTTGTGCAGATTTAATCTTGGCCGATGCCATTATTGATATGGCTGATGAAGATGGCATTACTTGGCAAGAGGCTAGAAGCAAAATTATAAATTCTGCAGCTTATGCAGCCTTATATGATTTCGAAAATGGATTGTGGGAAAACGGGCCGGATTACTTCAGAGATTATTACAAAAAAATAGCGTGAGCTAAAAAAAGTCGATTCGGTGGCTTTTTCAATTTTGACCAATTTATAAGTATTACTAAAGGGGTTTGCAGAGAGTGCGACTAATCCAGGCTGAGATATAGCTGTGCTTGCTTCTGACGGTAGTGTTATAGCAGAACTTTACACAAAATTGGCGTTAATATATCTAGTGAATCAAGAACTGCAGATGGATGGCTAGAAGCTAGGCAAGGACAGTATTTGATTATTGTAAAAAATAAAGGATGAGCTTTAAGCCGTGGCTGCTCCCGTTACTAACAGGAATCAGGGCTGGCAGGCTCATCCTTTTTTGAAGTGAATCCATAACACGTCAGGCGTTTGAAAAGACGACGGCTCTGAGGGGCTGCATGACGTAGTTGAAGATACAAGCGCGACGCTGGAAGATGTTTATGCAAAATTTAACTCTGTCGCATAAAAGTAGGTGATATAACTCAAAAGAAATCTCCGTTTTAGCTATCATAATTCCTACTGTTATAGTATAATTAAATTAACGAAAGAAACTTTTATACAAGGATGGTGAAGTAATGGAGACTTTCATGGGAATTCTTATTCCATTTATCGGAACAACACTCGGTTCGGCGTGTGTGTTCTTTATGAAAAAATCGTTGAGTAATATGGTGCAACGCTCGCTTGCGGGCTTTGCTGCCGGTGTAATGGTTGCAGCGTCTATCTGGAGCCTGCTGATTCCTGCTATCGAGCAATCCGAAAGCATGGGAAGTCTGTCCTTTCTCCCTGCGTTTATCGGCTTTTGGATTGGTATCTTATTTTTGCTCCTGCTTGACCATATGATTCCCCATCTGCATGTGGGAAGTGAGCAGACTGAGGGCCCCAAGAGCAATTTGAGCCGTACTGCGATGATGGTTTTGGCAGTCACGCTGCATAACATACCTGAGGGAATGGCAGTCGGTGTGATGTATGCCGGCTTTCTGGCGGGGAATACGCCAATTACGGCGGCAGGGGCGCTTGCCCTGTCCATCGGTATTGCTATTCAAAACTTTCCGGAGGGTGCGATTATTTCTATGCCGCTTCGCGCAGAGGGAGAGAGTAAGAACAGAGCCTTTTGGGGCGGTGTGCTGTCCGGTGTTGTGGAACCAATCGGAGCGGTGTTGACGATACTTGCTGCCCAACTTGTAATACCGGTGCTGCCGTATCTTTTGAGCTTTGCTGCCGGTGCAATGCTTTATGTTGTTGTAGAGGAGCTGATTCCTGAAATGTCGCAGGGAGAGCATTCCAATATCGGCACGATTTTCTTTGCCGTAGGCTTCAGTGTGATGATGGTGCTGGATGTGGCGTTAGGGTAGAGAACAATTTCGGTATATCAGAATGCTGCCGCTTGCAAACAGTATAGCGGATAGCCTGAAAGAGCCAAAGGATATTATGAAATGAGAGATTGCTGTGAATAACAAAAACAGCATTAAGAAATTTGCCAATAAAAACAAGCTTCTTAATGCTGCATTTCACAGTAATCTCTCTTTAATTTTTCTGTAAATAGGGCATGAACTGAAAATTTTTATCTAAATATTGACCGGCATAAGCTACGCCTTTACCCATGGTGAAGGCTGCCAGGATGGTGCCTATTCCCAGTCCGTCTATATGTCCCAATAAGAACAGTGTCAGCAGTGCTGTGATAGCCAGGCAAGTGACATCAAAGGTGATTTTGATTTTAGCGTACTCGATTTTTATGATGGCGCTCAACTCACGCGGGAATAAATCCGTAGGGATAATAGGCAGGCCGCAGCGATTGGACAAAGCAATGCCGATACAGATTAAAACATAGCTTACGATAAAATACAGCACACGCCAGGAAAAGGCTTGCGGTAACATGTTTATATACAGCTCGAACAAATCAAGGAATTGGCTGAACACAAAGCCTACAACAAAGCTGAACATATAGGACGCAATAAACTTTTTGCGCAGATACATCAGGCTGGCGATAAGCAATCCTTGGAAAATGTAGGTCCATGTACCGAGTGTGAGCTTGGGAAAGGCTTCGCTGAAGGCAAATGGAACGCTGCTGATGGCGCTGATGCCGGAACCGGAGTAGAGCATGAGCACGACGCTGAAGCTGTTGATGATTACTGCAACCAATAGTGCGAGTTCACCGCACAAGGTCAGACGTGAATTTTTTTCGTTTAAAAGCATTTTTTTACCCCTCTCGAAAACAATAAATTTATCAAAAATGCATTTCCTATTATATTACTAAATTTTGTGTTTGGCAAATTTGGGCAGGATTTTTTCTAAGATTATTATAAAAAGATAGAGTCTTGCTTTGGCGGTTTTTGGCATTGGTTTCAATCTGTTTATACATTCATTGTGCTTGTTGCGGACACAATGTAAAAGCCGTATATTGAACTGTTCCTATCATAGCATTTTTTCGGTGTAGATTTGGTAAAGAAACGGGTATGGAGCAACATTATCCGGTGATATGTCTTGAAGCGCTTTTGTTCGTGAAGTATAATGGGTTTGTAAAAATAATTAGGAGAAGCATTATGAAGCATCAACAACGACAAGAAGATATTTTGTTTTCGGTCTGTATTTTTTTCGGCGCTTTTGCCATTAATCTTCTGATTCGGAAGCTCTTTACAACGCAAACGCTGGTTCCTATGATTTTTGTATTCGGCGTTTTTCTGATATCGCTGAAAACGCATGGGTATTGCTATGGTATTGTTTCGGCTGTCTTAAGCGTATTTGCAGTAAATTTCGCTTTTACTTATCCCTATTACACTTTAGATTTTTCTGTAGAAGAAAGCATATTATCCGCTATAATTATGCTGGTTGTTGCCGTTTCCACCAGTACGTTGAACAGTAGGATACGCGACCAGGAGAATTTGCGGGCAGAAAGCGAAAAGGAGAGGATGAGGGGCAATCTGCTGCGGGCAATCTCTCATGATTTGCGTACGCCTCTTACATCAATATACGGCTCAGCTTCTACGCTGATTTCCAAGAAAAATGCACTTTCGGAAGGACAGCAGCTAAAGCTGTTGGGAGAAATTCAAGAGGATAGCGAATGGCTTATACGTATGGTCGAAAACCTGCTGGCTGTTACAAGAATCGACGGTGCAAAGGTCAAAATTGTGAAAACGCCAATCGTTTTGGATGAACTGATTGACTCCGTTCTGATGAAATTCTCCAAGAAGCATCCGAATCAGAAGGTTATTACGCAGATACCGGCCGACTTTGTGGATATTCCTATGGATTCTATCCTTATTGAGCAGGTGTTGTTGAACTTTTTGGAAAATGCCGTTTTTCATGCGAAAGGAATGACAGAGCTGAAGCTGTCGGTTTCCCTTGCAGGAGATAAGGCCGTATTTGAAGTTGCCGACAACGGGTGTGGCATTCCGGAGGAGATTTTGGATAAGATTTTTACCGGATGCTATAAAAAGTCTGCAGCACCGATAGACGGAACGCGCAGTAATATGGGCATCGGTATTTCGGTTTGTGCTGCTATTATTAAGGCGCATGGCAGCGAGATTTTTGTGGAAAATCGGAAGGGCGGCGGTGCTGTATTCCGCTTTTCTTTGGCAAGAGGGTGCGATGATGAGCAATAATAAATTCAAAATTTTAATCGTAGAGGATGAAGCAAACATCCTTAGCTTCATCAAAGCCAACTTGGAAATAAGTGATTATCAGGTAATCTGTGCAGAAACCTGTGCGCTCGGCATGATGATGTACGCTTCTTATCATCCGGATCTCATTGTTTTGGATCTCGGGCTGCCGGACCGTGATGGCTTGAGCTTGATTAAGGATGTTAGAGAAGCGGATACTGTTCCCATCATTGTCCTTTCTGCCCGTTCCGGCGAAATGGATAAGGTGGAAGCCTTAGACCTTGGCGCGAATGATTATATTACCAAGCCGTTTGGAACTGAAGAACTGATGGCTCGTATCCGCGCAGTGCTTCGCAGTCATCGATACAGCGAGAAAAATGAAAGTAATCATGGTGGTGATTTCCGGTTGCAGGATTTGATGATTGATTACAACAAAAGGCAGGTTTTTATTGATAGGGATGAAATCGACCTGACACAGACGGAATACAATATTTTGACATTCCTCTCCATTCATGCGGGAAAGGTGCTGACTTATGCTGCCATAATCCAAGCAGTATGGGGATATTCTGATTATGGGAGCGTCAAAAAGCTACAGGTAAATATGAAAAACATCAGGAAGAAAATGGGCGTGACACCCGGAGAAAAGCGCTATATTGTTAATGAGCTTGGTGTAGGCTATCGTATGCTGGCAGAAGATGAAGAATAAAATCTGCCGGAAAGTGTACAGATAACAATAGCTAATATATTAGCTGAAACTTGCAAAAAGAATGCTTTTAAGATAAAATATTAGCTATGGATATGTTTGATTTTTTGGAAGCTACCCCAGATGAGATTAACAAAGGAATTGCAGCTCGCGTTCGTACTGTACGTAAACGGCGCAAAATTTCACAGATTAAATTAAGTGAGAAATCAGGAGTAAGCTTAGGATCTGTGAAGCGCTTTGAGAGTACAGGTGAAATTTCCTTATTATCTCTGACTAAAATTGCTATCGCATTGAATGTTGAACAAGAGCTGAAGCAGCTTTTCAGCAACGTGCCTTATTTGTCACTTGAGGAGATAGAAAATGAAAGAAATCAACAAGGTTAAGGTATCTTATAATGGCAAGGTGGTAGGCTCTATAATTAGGTATCAGCGTTATCTGACCGCTTTTGCTTATGATCCGGAATGGTTGAGCAATGGATTTTCTATAAGTCCTTTTTCGCTGCCTTTAAGAGAAGAGCCTTTTATTGCTAAGCAAGAGCCTTTTGATGGTTTGTTTGGCGTTTTTGCAGACAGCTTGCCTGATGGATGGGGCAGACTGCTGCTGGATCGTTTATTACTGAAAAACAAAATTAATCCCCATAGTGTAGGTAATCTTGAGCGTTTGGCGATTGTCGGCGCATCCGGTATGGGCGCTTTGTCTTATGAGCCTGTATATAATATTGCTGAGAAAAATGGATTTGCTGATTTAGATAAGCTGGGTGAAGAGTGCAGTTTGATACTGTCTTCTGAGTATAATGATAATATTGATGAACTGTTTTCTTTAGGTGGCTCTTCTGGTGGTGCAAGACCTAAAATACTTACAGAGGTTGATGGCGAAGATTGGATTATCAAGTTTCCTGCTTCTATGGATAAACCGGATATAGGCTTGCAGGAGTACAAGTATTCTCTTTGTGCCAGAAAATGTGGGATAAATATGTCAGAAACGCGTTTGTTTCCTTCAGAGCGTTGTGAGGGTTACTTCGGTACCAAAAGATTTGATCGTGTGAAAACTTCTGAAGGTGAAAAAAGAATTCATATGGTTTCGGTAAGTGCTCTTTTGGAAACGTCACATAGAATTCCTAATTTGGATTATATTATCTTGGGAAAATTGACTATGACGTTAACAAAGGACTATCAGGAGTTTGAAAAACTCTTCAGATTAATGTGCTTTAATGTTTTTGCGCATAACCGTGATGATCATTCTAAAAACTTTTCGTTTATATATTCGGATGATGAGAAAAAATGGGCTTTATCGCCTGCCTATGATTTGACGTATAGTTATTCTATAGGTGGAGAGCATGCAACAACGGTTGCTGGTAATGGTAAAAACCCAGGGATGAAGGATATATTGGAAGTTGCTAATAAGCTTGGTATGAATCTCTCGCTGGCTAAAGATATAGCGCAGCAGGTTCAGACTTGTGTCGAAGAGAATTTAGGAGAATTTATTTCTAAAAGACGTTAAGGTTTATTGAATAATTGTAAGATGAAGATTTGTTTTTATCTGAAAGAACTGTTGGTATTTCCTCAGAAAAGGCTTTGACGCTTTGATGGCAGAGACGAATAAGTGCTGCAGCTAAGTAAAGCAGCATGTCATAGTTACAAAATAAAGGATGAGCTTCAAACCGTGGTTACTCCTGTTTTTAACAGGAACCATGGCTTGCAGGCTCATCCTTTTATTAAGTGAATCCATAACACGGCAGGCGTCTAAAAAGACGTCGACTCCGCGAGGCCTTCACTCAATATACCTTGAAAATCCCGCCATCCCAGAGACAGCTTCCCTGAAAGATGGCGGGATAGGAAATTCTTCGGAAGAAGAAATTCCTTTCAAATATAGTTTAGCAGGCAAGTTTTTTGCTGTCAACGAGTTTAAGAGTAAACAAAAAGTATATGATTTCTTAAAACTGTGCGTGGCATTCAAAAAGTTGTTGGCTGAAAAGTTCCTAGCTGAAGATGTTTTGAGGTTTATGGCTTTTCATTTTTGATTCATGTGTTATGATTTATACAAGCATGATATAATTAATATAATAAGGAAAATAAGGAGAATGCTAATGAAACTGGTAGTCCTTGCAGATAACAACACCTAGCCATTGTACTAATCTGGCGGCAAAATTTGCTTTGCATGCGCAGCTGCCTGTACATGAGGTTGGCGTTGGCCTGACCTTGGAGTGGTAAAGAATAACTTATATGTCAGCTGAATTTTGCAAAACGCTTTTAGGATAAATTTTTGTGGGGTGTAATTATGAAAATAAAAAGTATTATAGCTAAAGCGCTGCTGATAATGTCATTGTTTGCTTTCTTGCCGCTTGTTTTTCCTCAAGATAATTATGCGTATGCTTCGAGAGAAGAGCTTTTGGATCTGGAAGAAGAAAAGTCCGATATCGAGGATGAAATAGCGGAAAGACAGGCTAACGGTGAAAGCTATGACGATTTGGAAGAGCGGCGTAATGATGTGCAGGACGAAATAGAAAATATCAAGGATGAGGGCTGAGGCTTTCGGCAAAATCCGCACATAAACTTTAAGCTCGCAAGTGCGCAAGTTTTTATCAATGGCAAAAAAAGCGTAGCTGTTATACATGCATAAAGTATGCTGATAGCTGCGCTTTTCTTGTTGCTTGTAACGCAGAAAAAAACGTATTTACTTTTTTATTTTAGAGTGTATTCACTTATTTGACATAGACAAAATCTGTCGTTGGTGTGTGATATACTAAGGATAAATCAGTGCTTAAGTAAAAAAGCAACACTGAATTATCAGCGTATTTTTGGGAATACTGTTTAGCGGAATTGCTGCGAAAGGAGGGTGCTGGCCGTGGCTTTTAATGAGTTAATAAAAAACTTTGATAATATACGGCAGCTGATGCGTGATTTTTATGTCTTTGGCTTTAAGAGCAGAGCTGATTTTGCGGATAAAAGCGCTCGCAGCTATGACAATGAGCGCAGACGCATTGAAAGCTGGCTGGGTGAGTATATGTATTTCCGCCAGAATGCCGGCGGTAAGAACTGCTTTATTTCCGTAGACAGCAGAAAAATCCGGCATAATCCTTTTTATAAAGCATTAAAAGCCAAGAGCTTTACGGCTAATGATATCATGCTGCATTTTTTCCTGCTGGATATTTTGCAGCCTGGTGAAAAATTTACTCTGCGTCAGCTTATGGAAAGGCTGGATGCAGCGTATTTATCTTGTTTTGACGAACCAGTGGCGCTGGATATTTCCACTGTGCGCAAGAAATTGGCAGAATATGCAGAGCTTGGTTTAATAGAAAATGAAAAGTGCGGGCGGGAATTATATTATGAGCGCAGCAGGGATGAGGTCGATTTAGATGCTTGGCACGATGCCGTGAGCTTTTTTGCCGAAACGAATCAGATAGGTGTTGTGGGCAGCTTTATAGAGGATAAGTTTGCTGCTGGCAGCAGTGTATTTTCCTATAAGCATCATTATCTGCTGCATGCCTTGGAGAGTGATGTGCTGCTTGATTTACTGGCGGCGATGGAGCACAAGCAGTGTGTGCGTATTGAAAGCTGTTCTTCCAAAGGCAATAATATATCTTTCCGCGTGCTGCCGCTGAAGATTTATGTAAGCACGCAAAGCGGCCGGCGTTATGTGATGTGCTGGTTCTTTAAGGCGCATAGGATTATTTTCTGCCGTCTGGATAATCTGGAGCGTGTTCTGGAAGCGAAGGACGTGCGTGATTATGACAAGTTTTGCGCCATGGCTGAGCAGATGGAGCAGCATTTGTGGGGCGTATCTATGAACAGAGGGCCTGCTGATGCTTTGGAGCATGTGGAGCTTGTAGTGCGCATCAGCAGTGACGAGCCGTATATTCTGCAATGTCTGAAGCGGGAAAAGCGCTGCGGACGAGTGGAAAAAACAGATGCTGAGCATTATCGTTTTATTGCCGATGTGCATGATGCAGGCGAAATGCTGCCCTGGCTGCGTACCTTTATCGGCCGTATTGAAAGCTTTTCCTGCAGCAATAAGGATGTGGCAGAAAAGTTTTGGCAGGATTTGGCTGAGGTGTACGCAATGTATGGCGTGAAGAAAGCAGGTGAAGCGTAAATGAGCACAGTGTTCAGTGAGGTTTACGGAACCTATTATAATGTTGTGGCGAAGGTGCTGACGCAGTCGCTTGAAGGAAAGCTGTCTGCAGCAAGCATGCAGCAGCTCGTCCGTGAGGGTGCCTATGGCGACAGTGTGCTGCAGCTTTTGCCTGCGCTGGCTGACGGTACATGGAAACTGCTGACGCCGGAGCTTGGGACGCCGCTGAAAAATAAGCCGACGATGCCCCTGACCGCTCTGCAGAAAAGATGGCTGAAAACCTTGCTGCTTGATGAAAAAATCAGCTTATTCTTTTCTGATGAGGAGATTGCGAGGCAGCAGGCTGCTTTGCAGGCTGTAGAGCCTTTGTACAGGCCGGAGCAGTTTGTCTTTTTCGACCGCTTTGTTGATGGCGATGCTTATACCAATTCCAAATACAGAGCAAACTTTAGGGAAATTCTTCATGCCGTGCGGGAAAAGCGTTATATGAATGCTTCGTACCGGAGCAATAAGGGGACGATTATCGTCTGGACGGATTTGGTGCCGGTGTCTTTGGAATATTCGGCCAAGGATGATAAGTTTCGCCTGCAGGCAATAGCCGAGCGTAAGCAGGTGACGCTGAATTTAGGCAGGATAATATCCGTAGAAGCGGGAGATATAGTTGAGCATGTAAAAATCTTGAAGAAGGGAGAGCTTGCCAAGCAGACTCTTGTTCTGGAAATTGAGGATGAACGCGGTACGATGGTGCGCGCACTGATGCATTTTTCCGACCTGGCGAAGGAAACGGAAAAGCTGGACGAGTCGCATTACCTGCTGACAGTGCAATACGACAAGGGCGATGAAACCGAAATGCTCTTTCGTGTGTTGAGCTTCGGGCCGACGGTTAAGGTGCGTGAGCCGGAAGCATTTAAGGAGCTTATCAGGAAAAAGCTGAGGGAGCAAATGCAATGCAGCGCAGAATTTTAAGTGCGCATGTTTTTTTCCATGATTATAGCTTGCTGCTGTGTTAAGATTAACGTAGCAGCAAACTATTTTTATAAAACAGAACAGATAATGGAGGAATAAGCATATGGAAAGATTTGTAAGCTATGAAAAAATGTCGAAAAAACAGCAAAAGATAGTCAACGCCTCCAAACGAGGCAACTGGGGAAATGTGAAGCCGATTACCAAGGTCAAGGCTTCGGCAAAAATTTATAATCGTAAGAAGAAGCAGAACTCCGGGGACTATGGCTATAGTTTCGGGAGTTCTGCTTTTTTATAAGGTGGGGAAATGCTATGAGCAAGAGCTTAAACGAATGGGGAAGATTTTTGGCGCTGGTGCTGCGACATAAACCGCAAGCAGTCGGCATTGAGCTGGATGTGCATGGTTGGGCGCAGGTGGAGGCGCTGCTGGTTGCCTTTAACCGGATAGAAGCGTTTAATATGCTTATGCTGGAGCAGATTGTTGCCGAAGATGGCAAGCAGCGTTTCGCGTTCAGCGAGGATAAGAAAAGAATCAGA
This sequence comes from Phascolarctobacterium succinatutens CAG:287, assembly GCF_000434895.1. Classification (GTDB taxonomy): domain Bacteria; phylum Bacillota; class Negativicutes; order Acidaminococcales; family Acidaminococcaceae; genus Phascolarctobacterium_A; species Phascolarctobacterium_A succinatutens_A. Next base: position 12,400 of record NZ_FR892775.1, on the reverse strand, counting down.
GCGAATCAAGGGCATTCCGTGAAGGTTGATGTGGAGCTTCGGGAGGCTGTGCCGCCGGAGCTTTTATATCACGGGACTGGCGTTAAATATGTTGCGGGCATCAACAGACAGGGACTTATCGCCAAGCAAAGGCTGTATGTGCATTTATCTGCGAATGTCGAAACAGCGCATAATGTAGGCAAAAGACATGGAGAGCCGTTTATCTACACAGTGTTGGCGGGCGAGATGGCAAGAGCGGGCTACAAGTTTTACCTGTCGGCCAACGGCGTGTGGTTAACAGAATGCGTACCAAGAAAATTTTTACGGAAATGGAAGGAGCTTTAGATAATGAAATTTGATGATTTTGATAAACGGATGCGAGTATATGAACAGAGCATTGATCAATATATAGTTCCGGGAATGTATATAGTAGCAAGACTTGACGGACGCAGTTTTACTAAATTAACGCGTGAAATATGCAAATTTGAGGCACCATTTGATACGCGTTTTCGTGATTTGATGGTTGATACAACTAAGCATATTATGAATTGCGGTTTCAAGGTTTTGTACGGTTATACAGAAAGTGATGAAATATCCTTGCTGTTCAGTCCCGATAATAGTGTTTTTGCTAACAAAGTACGCAAAATAAACACTATATTAGCAGGTGAGGCTAGCGGTTATTTTTCCTTGGCGCTTGGTAAGGCAGTGTGCTTTGATTGCAGGGTTGTGCCTTTGCCTAACATTGAACTCGTGAAGGATTATTTTTTGTGGCGGCAGGAGGACGCAAATCGCAATGCGCTGAACTCCTGGTGTTATTGGACGTTGCGTAAGGAAGGCATGTCGAAGAATGAGGCTACGCAGTATTTGCGGGCGAAAAGTATTGCCTTCAAAAATGAGCTTCTTTTTGCGAGGAATATAAACTACAACGACGTGCCGCAATGGCAGAAAAGAGGCGTTGGAATATACAGTAAGGAGTATGTTCGTCAAGGTTACAATCCGATTTCAGAAAAAGTAGTATCTGTAAAAAGAAAGAGCTTTGAGGCAGATTATGAATTGCCGATAGCTGAAAAATATTCTGCATTTATAGGCAGTTTTTTAGCTGCAAAGTATTAGTTAAGTAAGGTGATTGATATGAGAATTTTATTATTGATGCGTGGTGTGCCGGGCTCCGGTAAGAGCACGTTTATAAAGGAACAGGGGCTGGAGCCTTATACATTGAGCGCGGATGTGTTGCGTCTGCTGTACGCTTCGCCGATGCTGGACAAAGCAGGCAGATGGTGCATCAGCCAGCATTTTGACAAGCAGATGTGGCCGTTTTTGCTGCAGACGCTGGAGGAGCGCATGAAGCGTGGCTGCTTTACGGTTGTGGATGCTACCAACATCCGTGGCAGAGATATGACTGCGTATAAAAAGCTCGCCAATGAGTATAAATATCGCATTTATGTGGTTGATTTTACTGATATTACCATTGAGGAAGCAAAGAAAAGGAATATGCTGCGTGAGGAATACAAACAGGTTCCGGAAAATGTTATTGAAAGAATGTATGCTCAGCTGGCGGATAATAAGGTTCCGTCCAGCATTACCGTAATTAAACCGGGGGAGCTTTCGCAAATTTGGTACAAGCCACGCGATTTATCTGCTTATAAAAAGGTAATTCATATCGGTGATATTCATGGCTGCTATAAGTCGCTGAAGGAATATTTAGAGGAAATAAATCCGCAGAACTACTATATTTTTCTTGGCGATTACATTGACAGAGGCAGCGAGAATGCCGAGGTTCTGCAATTACTGCTGCAGCTTGCCGCATTAGATAATGTTACACTGCTTGAGGGCAACCATGAGGCTAACTTGCGGGATTACGGCTTGCCGGATGGCATTGCTTCGAAGGAGTTCCGCATGCAGACGGCACCGGAGCTGGCGCAAGCAGGATTGAGCAGGAAGGCTGTATATAATTTTTACAGGAAATTATCGCAGTGCTTCTGCTATACATATCAGGGGAAAAAGGTTTTGGTCAGTCATGGCGGATTGGCGCGGATGCCGGAGAATTTATCCTTGGTGGCAACAGCGGAGCTGATTTACGGCACCGGCGTGTATGAGGATGCTTTGGATGTTGATATGTCTTTTGCCAAGCACGCAGCTGCAAACGAGTATCAGGTTCACGGACACCGCAATTATGAGGGTGTGCCGGCGGAGGTTAACGAGCATTGCTTTAATCTGGACGGAGCGGTGGAAATGGGCGGTCAGCTGCGAGCGCTGGAGCTTAGCGAGGATGGCTTTGCCGTAGTTACTGTCGGTAACGCTTTGGAGTATCTTGATAAAAAGAAGGGCGCGAATGGCAGCAAAGCAAATGCTAAGATTGAGAATGTGCAGCAGCTTTTGGCCAACTTTGCCGGGAATCCGTTGATTAAAGAGAAGAGCTTCGGTGTAATTTCTTCCTTTAACTTTGCCCGTGACGCTTTTTACAACAAGGCATGGGATGATGTTACCTGCAAAGCAAGAGGCTTGTACATCAACAAGCGGACAGAAAAAATTGTCGCACGCAGCTATGACAAATTCTTCAATCTTGATGAACGCCCGGAAACGAAGCTGAATGCATTGCGGCATAATTTGCAGTTTCCGGTGCAGGCCTATGTGAAGGTTAATGGTTTTTTAGGCATTGTCGGTTATGACAACGCAAAGAAAAAGCTGCTTGTAACCTCTAAGGGCGATATGTACGGCTTATATGCGAAGATTTTCAAAAACACCTTGGCGGCGGAGCTTAAGGAGCGCATGCAGCTTTTGGAGGATTTTGTTAAGACTAATAATTGCTCGGTTATCTTTGAGTGCATTGAGCCGGAAATGGACCCGCATATTATCGAATACAGGAAGCCGCAGGTTGTACTGCTGGAGATTATTGAAAACGAGCTGAGTTTTGTGCATCGTCCGTATGCGGAGCTGATTGCTTTGGGCGAGCAGCTGCAGGTTGAGATTAAAGAGCAGGCTTGCACGCTTACGTCTTGGGATGAACTGCAGGCGTGGCTGAAAACGATTATGCAGGAGGATTATCTGTATAACGGTCAGCATATTGAAGGCTTTGTTATCGAGGACAGCAGGCATTTTATGACGAAGCTGAAGCTGGCGTACTATTCCGAATGGAAAAGATTGCGCCGGGTGGCTGAGGCTACGTTGCGTCATGGTGCTGTAAAGGCCAAGTGGCAGCTGAATGATGAGCTTAGCAGGGAGTTTTATCAGTGGCTGCAGGAGGAGATTTATCCTCTGCGCAAGGGTGATGGGACGTATGCCTTTGCGACAGATATAATTTCTTTGAGAAAGAGGTTTGAGGAGCGCAATTCCTGCATATAAACAGAAGCATTTAAGCTGTCGCATAAAGAAAAAATAAGCAAAGGCATAATAAGCTGCGATAATGAAGCTTATTATGCCTTTTTGCGGTGCTTTAAATTTAAGAAAAAATAAATCCGACATGAGTTGCACTTGCATTGTTATAGTGTTAGACTAAATTAAACATATCATGCATATTTAAAAGCGATTCAATTTATACAGGAGCAGAAAAATGATTGATAAAATGCTTATTCGTGGAGCGAAGGTCCACAATCTGAAAAATATTGATATAGATATTCCCTTGGGGAAAATTGTCGGCATTGCGGGTGTATCCGGATCCGGCAAATCATCCCTGGCGCTTGGCGTGCTGTACGCCGAAGGTTCACGCCGCTATCTGGAGGCACTTTCTACCTATACACGCCGTAGAATGACGCAGGCCTCCCGTGCTTCCGTAGATGAAGTGCTGTATGTTCCTGCTGCCTTGGCGCTGCACCAACGTCCGGGAGTGCCGGGAATCCGCAGCACCTTTGGCACAGGCACGGAGCTGCTGAGCAGCTTGCGCCTCATGTATTCGCGTCTTGCGTGCCACTGCTGTCCCAACGGACATTATCTGGAGCCGACGCTTTTGGTTGCTGCAGGCAAGAAGCTGACCTGCCCGGAGTGTGGCGAACAGTTTTATGCGCCGTCTGCCGAGGAGCTGGCCTTCAATTCGCAGGGAGCCTGCAAAACCTGCGGCGGTACCGGCAGCGTCCTTACGGTAGATTTAAACACGCTGGTGCCGGATGAATCGCTTACCATAGAGCAGGGCGCTGTTGCACCTTGGAACAGCCTCATGTGGTCGCTGATGACTGATGTCTGCAAGGAGATGGGCGTGCGCATAGATGTGCCGTTTCGCGAGCTGACGGAGCGGGAGAAGGATATCGTTTATCACGGACCTGCAGAGAAAAAGCATATTCTCTACCATCCCAAGAAAAGCAATTCCAACGATTTTGCCGAGCTTGATTTTACCTACTTCAACGCTGTTTATACAGTCGAAAATGCGTTGTCTAAGGTAAAAGATGAAAAGGGCATGAAGCGCGTAGAAAAGTTTTTGAAGGAGGATATCTGCCCCGACTGCAACGGTACGCGTCTGTCTGCAGCAGCGCGTGCGCCGAAGCTGCTGGGCATTTCGCTGGCTGAGGCCTGCAGCATGACGTTGGCACAGCTTGTGACATGGGTGCAGCGTGTTCCCAAAAGCCTGCCGGAGGCAATGCGCCCGATGGCGGAACGCATCTGTGAAGCTTTTACCGGCACAGCGAAGCGTCTTATGGATTTGGGGCTCGGTTATCTTACGCTTGACCGCTCCGCTGCTACACTTTCTACCGGGGAGAGGCAGCGGATGCAGCTGGCGCGTGCTGTCCGCAATCGTACTACCGGAGTTCTTTATGTGCTGGATGAGCCGTCAATCGGTCTGCATCCTTCCAATATCGTGGGACTGACCGGCGTAATGCATGACCTGGTGGCAGACGGCAACTCTGTAATCCTTGTGGACCATGATACGCAGATTTTGCAGGAGGCAGACTGGCTTGTGGAAATGGGACCGCAGGCAGGTGCCGGCGGCGGCCATGTAATTGCGCAGGGAACGATAGCGGAGATAGAAGCAAATCCTGCTTCGCAAATCGGCCCGTTCCTTGCCGGAACGGCAGCGGCAAAGCGGAAAAGCTGCGCTCAGAAGCAGGAGCTGTTTGCTGACGGCACCATTCATCTTGCTACAGCTTCGATACATACCGTTAAGCCATTAGAGATAGATATTCCCAAGGGACGCTTGACAGTTGTCACCGGCGTATCGGGTTCAGGCAAAACTACTATGGTTTTGGAAAGCCTTGTGCCTGCGCTGGCTGCGACGATTGACGGCAAGGTGCTGCCTGAGCATATCCGTGCCGTTAACGCTGAGGGGATTGAGCACGTTAAGCTCATTGATGCTACGCCTATCGGAATTAATGTTCGTTCTACTGTGGCTACCTATGCAGGCATTCACGATGATTTGCGTAAGCTCTACGCCAAATTGCCCGAAGCTAAAGCGCATGAATATAAGGCCGGTGCTTTTTCGTACAATACAGGCTCGCTTCGCTGCCCCGGCTGCGACGGAACAGGCGTTGTCAGTCTGGACGTACAGTTTTTGCCTGACGTGGATATACCCTGCCCGGACTGCCGCGGTTCGCGGTACGCGAAGGCGGCCTACGATATCAGGCTGACGAACGAGGCGGGGGAGAGTGCTTCGTTGCCGGAGCTGATGGCTATGGACGTAAACACTGCTCTTGGCTTCTGCAAAAATATGAAAGGCATCAGCCAAAAGCTGAAGGTCCTGCGTCAGCTGGGCCTTGGTTATTTAACGCTGGGCGAGGAAACTCCCGGCTTATCGGGCGGTGAAGCGCAGCGCTTAAAGCTGGCCAGTGAAATAGGCAGGACGCAGCATGATTCTGTCTTTGTTTTTGATGAGCCTTCGATTGGTCTGCATCCGCTTGATGTGCAGGTGCTGCTGGAGGTTTTTCAGGCACTTTTGGATAATGGAGCAACGGTTATCGTCATAGAGCATGATCTGGACGTTATCCGTAACGCTGACTATATTATTGACATGGGACCTGGTGGCGGTGATGCAGGCGGACGCATTGTGGCTTGCGGAACGCCGGCGGAGATTAAGGCAAACGCAAACAGCATTACCGGCAAATTTTTGTGAGGGAGATTGGAATGACAGAAAAATAGTAAAAATAAGAGCTGACTTTGGCGTAAGGCGAAAGTCAGCTCTGTTTGTGTGCGCTAGAAGGATAGATTATTTAATGCCCATAGCGTATAAATTTTTCTCGATAAGGCAGGAAAATAAAATCATCTAGCGAATGATTTTAAGTATGACAAAATTTTTATGAAAATTTGGAAGGAGAGTATTAAAAGTGAATTTAGATAATACGACACCAACATCTTTACAGAATGATACGCAAGATTCCCAAGAAGTCAAAAATAATACAAATGCTGACAATACAGATATAGGGAAAGCTGTAGACCTAATAAATGTCAATGAAGCTATAGACGCTTCTGCCAATAATTCAGAGGCTTTGCCGGAGAAAAATGGAGTGGAAGAGCAAAATGAAATTAGTAATGTTGATTTATTCACCAAATATTTTGAAGTGTTTGGCCCTAAAGAGCTGCTTATGGTAGGTCAAATTATGGATTTAAATACGATTCAGGGTTTCTCAAGCTTAGAAAATGCAGTTTCTAAAAATCTTCGCTATGCACGCAATAAGATATTAGCTGAAATTAAAAAGAGGTGTGGCCATAGTAATGCAAATACTTTAGATGAATATGAAAAAGTAAAGACAGAATCCCTGCCTTTATATAGAGCTACGCTACTGCTTGATTTACATGCTGATTATAACGTAAATATTGTAAGAAAATTAATCATAGAGGATGAGCTTATTCCTTCATTAGTGGTTGAAGCTGGTGAAGCCTCTGAAAATATCACCAATGAAGAGATAGAAAAATTACAGCAAACGATTGACCAGCAGAATGATAAAATTGAGGAGCTTGAGCAGAAAAATAGGAAGCTGAACAAGGAGCTTGCTAAGCAGGAGAACACTCTTAAGAAAAAGCTTAAAGAGGATGCAGATAAAAAGCATAAAGCTAAAGTCGGAGAGATGGAAGCAAAGCATTCTAAGGATATTGGTGAGATTAATGCTAAGCTTGATACTGTTACCTCTTATTATAAAAAGATTAGTGCAGAATATGACGATTACAAAAAAGAAATAGAGAAAAAATCTCGTTATTTTGAGAAGATTTTCAAGAGAACTTATGTAATCATGCTAGATATGCAGCCTATAAATGATAAGTATTTTCCATATCCTTATGAGGTAGCAACAATAAGTAAATTGTTGACAGGAGATATTGAGAATACTGATTTTACTGAAGTATGGGTGCAGAAGGATATGTTGGATGGGCTTAGAATTAATTTTATCAAAGCTAAGGCTAGAGAGTATGGTCATCAATGTCTTGTAAGTGAAATGAAATTGACAGAGATTCAGGAGTTAGGATTAGAGGTGCTGAGATGAGTGAGAATATACGTGTGCTTGGCAGGTTAATGACTGAGGCAGAGATGTATGATTTAGGTGTACCGGAGCACTATACTAATGTTTTTAGAGATGTTAATGATAACAACATTTTATGCTTAAAGCCTCTGTCTGATTTTCCGTCGAATTATCCTCCCATAGACAAAGTATTATGTCTGTGCTCAAGACTTGATGCTGAGCTGAATAGCATTGATGAAGAAAGAGTTGCTTCGATTCTGGAAAGACGTCTTTTTGTCTTCAGACCGATGCAAAGTAAAATAGAATACTATGCCTATGAGCAGCGATTGCTCCCCAAAGGATGCAGTCCTGATGTATTAGATGAAAGATATGTTGCTGTCCCCTGCTTTGATTTGCCGAAGCTTGGGTTATCTGTAGAAGAGTTTCATTCTTGCCTTAAAAATGCAAAGGCCTTATTAGTAGAGCCTTGTATTTCAGATGAAACAGATGACAGACCGGAATGTGTATTTGCCAAGATTATGGCTTCAGATGGAGATTCGTACGATTTGTATCTCTATTTTAATATTATTAGTATGGCTATTAGGGATGGCGCGTCTAAGCTTTTGATTGAACAGCCTGAATATCACAGAATAAAGCTTGATATAGAAGATAGCAATAACATTATATATGACGTAGATGACAATATTATTTTTATACCGGCAGTGCTTTATGATCATTATGTAGAACGTCATCGCAATGACTATATTGATGCAGAAGAATATCTTGTTTCTGAGCCCAAAGATGAGCAAGTTGTTAAGCAGAACATTGCTTCTGAGCAAGAAGCAGATAAGCCTTCAGCAAACCTTCAGCAAGAAGCTGTTGCCCATAAAGAAGAGGCATTAGTGAAAGAGGAAGGCAGTATTCTGAAAAAAATGAAGGCTGCTGCTAAGGAAATGCATCTTGTATATAGTGATGAGGATTTGATTAATTTCTATGTTTCTGCACATTCCTCTAATCTGGTTGTGTTGGCAGGTATGAGCGGTACTGGTAAATCCAGGCTTATCAAGGTTTATGCCAAAGCCTTGGGGTTAGATAAGTATGATGGCATTAAATTTATTTCTGTAAGTCCTGCCTGGACAGATGATTCAGATCTTTTGGGTTATGTAGATTATAAAGGCAATAAGTATCGTGAAGCTGCTACAGAACTGGTAACATTTTTGAAGAGGGCCGCCGAGAACAGAGATAAACAGTATGTTATCTGCTTTGATGAAATGAACCTGGCGCGAGTTGAGCATTATTTCTCTTCCTTCCTGTCTATTCTTGAGGATCCGGAAACAGAAAGACAATTAGTAGTGTATAACAGGTCTTTGGCTGGTGTACTAGATAATTCTAATGAATTTCCTGCAACAATCAGCTTGGGAGATAATGTTTTGTTCGCTGGAACGGTGAATATTGATGAATCAACATTTAATTTTTCAGATAAGGTGCTTGATCGTGCCAATGTTATTAAGCTTGGCATGCGACCTTTTACAGAGCTGAAGGATGTACTGGAAGAATGCTGCTTAAGTGACAGGGAACTACAATGTCTTACGGATTTGCACAATATGATTAGAGAGAGAAATCCGAAGCTTGGTATTGGCTATAGAATAATCAAGCAGATTAACAGCTATATTAATAAAATACCTGAGGGTGTAGCTTTTAGCAGGGGGAATGCTTTTGACAGGCTGATTGTGCAGAGGATTATTACAAAGCTGAGAGGTTCTGAAGAACAGTTAAGCATGCTTATTGGCAAAATAGATGGCAATGATAAGCTTGTAGAAAGCGATATTATGGCTTTACTGGGAAAATATAAGGATGTTTCAGAGTTTACTAATGTTAAGCTTGAGCTGAAGAACAAAGCGAAAGAGTTGATGCTGTATGGTTATTCAGTATAATAATTTGCCATTTAAGCTGGCGGTAATCAACGAGGTTGGGGAATGGGATTATCCGGCTCAGGGTTTCGCGTTTTGTGATGATATAGAAGATATCAATAATGGCTTAGTGGAAGCAGAAATCAAAATACGTGAGAACTCCAATGTTTTTCTTAAGTTTCGCTCTAATATTGACTGTATCCTTGAAATGGATGGCTTTGATGGTATAGATATACCAGAAACTAGACATGATGATGGCACATATCTTCAGCCGTCTGAGGGTAAGGTAAAGGTGTTCTCGTATGAAAGCTCACCGCTACCTCCTGGTCTGTACATAATCAAAGTAAAGACTGCAAGTAAAAACTATTTTACCAGCTTTGAGGTTTTGCCAGCCAGGCTTGATGACCGGGCTTGGCAGATTATGGCAACAGATGTTTTTGAAAGCATTAAGCTGATGGCATTTCAACTGGCTGTTCAGAAGGTAAGTGTTGCCAATAGCTTTTATGAAAGTGAAGAGTTTGGCGTCTTACTGCTGAAAATGAATGTTATCGACCAATATTTTCATAAAGTAATAGCAGCTTTAGATGATTTGCGGCTTAACCCTCACAGTAAAATATCAAAAAAATATGTGCTTTCAAGTAAAGCTGAGCAGCATTCAATAGATTTTCAGTGCAATAAGCTGAATTCGATGAAGATTAATATTGACAGGGGTTATATACCGCTGAGATATACGGATTACCAGCTTACTGAAAACGCGTATGTGAAGCGTATGGTGCTTTCTTTAGACAAGGTTATGCGGTTGTTTATTAAGGAAATTAATGAAAAAAAGATTTTTTTAGAAGCAAAAGTTGCGAATGATTTCTATGGTAAAGATAAAAATACCTATGAATATAATCGTAATTGCAGAAGTCTTAATTTTTTAGAGCTGTATTATTCAAAAGCAAGAAAAATCATCAGCATTATCAATAAGCTCAAGGAAGCTCTGTGGTTCAAAGAGGTTAATGCTAATATTATCCAGCGAGTTCCCAGCCAAAGTATGCTTGACCCACGATATGCTATATTGAGTAGGGTAAGCAAAGAGCTTGAAGGATTGACTATAAAATATGACATGGATAACAGGCTATCATTTATCTGGCATAATTCTGCCAAGCTTTATGAGCTATGGGGTGTTATAAAGCTTGTAGAAGCGTTACAGAATCTTGGCTTTGAGCTTGTTGAGGGCTTAAATGTAGATAGAATAGGCTATGAGTTGAAAATATCAGGTCTTGCTTCAGGCAATTCATTTATGCTGAAAAGGGATAGCCTGGAGATAAAAGTTACCTATGAACCGACGCTTTTAGCTGCTGAGGATAAATCTGGCATAGAGTCTGATCCTGTATATACGGTTGGCAAGCATGTTACACCAGATTGTAAGATTGACTATTTTTATAATCTTGAAGACAGGAAGCTTTATATGGGTTCGCTGATAGTTGACTTTAAATATCGCTCTAAATATGCTTTTTGGAATAATTACAGGGAAAATTGTCGTCATCAGCTGATGAGCTATGTTAATGATACTCGTTCAAAAAATATTTCCAATAGAAATGAAATGAGCAGCTTACGTATGAGGCCAGTTGTTTCTGTATGGGCTTTGTATCCGGACCGATTCAATGTTGATGAAGAGGAGACTGATGAAAATCTCTTTATCAAAATACTCTCTTTTGTTCCCGGGTATCAGAAATTTATTTCCAGACATTTGCAAGGTGTTCTGGAAGACTATATTTATCCGGAGATAGAAGCGGTTGGGAGAGCTTCTATGTAAAAAGTGCCCGGCGGCTTGCATTGATGATTTATTATGCTGGCGTATATAGAATTGCTTTACGTATAAAATAAGAGCTGACTTTGGCGCAAGGCGAAAGTCAGCTCTTCATAAGTTTTTATAATTTATATGTTAAAACATAAAATTCATGAAATATATTACTCTACATAACGCTAAATTGACAAAGTATATAAGATACAATTTAAATGGGGATTAGTATAGAAAAGTAATAAGTGAAAATAATTCTCTAATTAAAGCAGGAAAAAAGTATAAGTTGTAGAATTTGTATAAAAGTAATATTATATGAATTATACAGAAACAGAGGTGTGTTAAATCAATTTTCATATCTTGAGAAAAGCTTTATACTCAATACTTTTTTGATAACAGAGTGCCATTTAAGAGGAGTGTTTTATGTTCATCGTGAAAGTACAATTGAAACGCAATATAAATATGATTTTCATAGGAGGAGAAAAATGGTAAACAGAAAAGCTTATGATGGAATAATTGAAAAATTAGGAGAGATATACTCTCATCATAAAGGATTTAATTCTGAGACTTCATTAGAACAAATAAATGAGATTAGAGATAATTTTGATATAAAACTTATGATTGTAGGGCATTTCAGTGCAGGAAAAAGTACTCTGCTTAATATGTTGATTGGGAAACCAGGCTTTTTAAAAGAAGCACAAGAACCACAAACAGCTATTGCTACAGAATTGATATATGATGAGAATGAATCAGCATTTGCATTTGACGAAGATGGAAATAAAGAATTGATTGAAGAGCAGAAAGAATATTCTCCCAAGGACTATAATCATCTTGAGTATAGAATCAACTCCGAAAATCTAAAAAAGATTAGTGATTTTACAATTGTCGATACCCCTGGGTTTGATGCTGGTATAGAGATTCATGCCAAAGCTTTAGCAAATTATATTGGCGTGGGATCTGCTTATTTAGTTGTTATTGATCAGGAAAAGGGTGGTATAGATAAAACAACACTTGAGTTTATCCAGGAAATATCAAATTATAGCTCACAAATTGCTGTAATAATAAATAAATGCGATAAAATAACGGATAATGTTGCGGAAAGCATAGCCGAGTCTGCAAGATTTACTTTAGAGACTTATGGTTACAACTATGGTGTTTATACTTTATCTCGAAAAGATGTTGATATTGCAGAAAAATTAATATCTATTATTTCGACATTTAATGCTCAGGCTGCTTTTGATAAAGTTATGCTAAAGCATTTAAAATCAGAACTGATAAGCTCTGAAAAATCATTATCAATTGTACAGAAAAAGATATTTTTAGATACGTTCGATTTAGATGGTAGATTGCAAGTGCAAATTGAACAAGATTTA
>NZ_FR892774.1:3630-24116 GCF_000434895.1 Phascolarctobacterium succinatutens CAG:287 | reverse complement strand
CAAGAATATCTCGCTTCTATAAGCGGGAGAGGTTCAAGTAAACAGTAATTGTCGTGACAATACTGCATTGGGGAGGCTGATGCAGGATTTATATTGTACAGAACCGGCAAAGCTGCATTATAAAGAATTTGCCGAGCGTATGGAGTTTTTAAAATGTAGCAAGGAGGGCGAAGAAAAAATGACAGATATCATTGAATTATATGCACAGAATGTAGCTGAACAAGCAGCTAAGCAGGCAGCTAAAGAGACAGTGCATAAGAAAAGTGTAGAGGTTGCATTGAGTTTGTTGGCAGATGGTATGAGTATTGATTTTGCTGCTAAGCACAGCAAGCTTACTGTGGAAGAGGTGCGCCGTCTGGCAGAAAAGAGAACTGCTTAAGCTTAATACAGTGCTCTCTGAAAACCGTACAAAAGCGTACAAAACCGTACAAAACCGTACAACCCCTTGCCACACAATGCTTTGGGGATGTACGGTTTTTTGCATGTGTACGGTATTGAGCTGGCAATTTTTAAAATATCCTCATGAAATTGTAGTCGACACTTCAAAATAGGCTCATGAAATTGTTGTCAGTACCCAAAAATATCCTCATGAAATTGTAATGAACCCCTAAAAATAGGCTCATTTTTTTGTTGAAGAAATATTTGCGCAGCTTTGGCAGGTAGGCCTGCCTGAACTTGCCTAAAGCTTGTGTTTGTGCTATTATAAATATAGAAATGGTGCTTCCGATAGACGGTTGCCCTTAAAACTTTTAGTTATGAAAAATAACCATCAGTTTGCGAGGCTGGGCGGTTATTTTTTTGCGTTCTTGTTGATTTCCATACCTAATTCACTGCAAGCAATGCATAAGCTCAGCAAAGCAATAACTTCGAGTATATCCATCAGTAACACCTCCCTCTTGCGGGATTTTCAGTGAAACTGAATTTATCACGTCAGAGGGCAACCGCCTACCGTTATGGAAGCACCATAAAAATATTTTACCACAAGAATGAAGAGTGTACAACGAACAAGCTGTGAAGGTTTCGTGTTGTACGCTTTTTGTTTTGCAAGCCGTGCTCCCTGAAAACCGTACAAAACCGTACAAAACCGTACAATCCCTTGCCACATGCGGCTTTGGGGCTGTACGGTTTGTTTATATGTGTACGGTATGGAGTTGGCTTGGCTATAACTGTATTACTAAATTCTGTGCATTTGCACACTTTTTAGGAGTAGGAAAAGCTATCGGCTACTGCTTCCAAGCTGCTGCTGCAATCGTTACTATGGTTAAATATGAAAACAAGTAGCATTTTTATTTACGCAGCTTGTGCCTGTGGCGGCAAATAGCGCAGGTCAATATCCCGGCGGTAGCGATTAGATACGATATTATAGGAATCTAAAAGCTGTTGCCTTTTGGCGTTGATTCTGCGTCCCAAACTATTGTTGGAAATTTTATTGTAATGCATAGCGTCCAGCAGTCCCTGCGCTGTGCCATGCCAATGGCCGTCGCATTGCTGCACAAAGGCGCTGATTGCTTCCAAAACCTCATCCGGTGGCTGCAGAAAGCGGCTTGCAGCAGCTCGCTCCAGCTTCCAGAGGCAGCGTGCCTGCGAAAAGCTCAGCGAAAGCAGCTGGTCTACAAGGTCGCGGCCGACAATCTCCAGGGAAGCCTTATGGTCACCGCGCTGATTTTTGCGCAGCACCATAGCACCGTCCGCCGCACCCAAAAGACCGTTGGAGCCGGAAATCATCTCAAAGGAGTCTTCAGACTGCTGCTTGCGCGTATGATGTACCAGCAGAAGGCAAATATTATGCTTATCAGCAAATTCCTTCAGCTTAGCTGCACTGCTGTAATCGCGGGCGTAATTACATTTTTCGTCCTGAGCGCTGCGTATTTTCTGCAGGGTGTCAATAATTATCAGGCGCACGTCCGGATACTTTTGCATAAAGGAGCTCAGCTGCTCCTCCAGGCCGTTATCAACATCCTGCGCACTGACTGCCATATGCAGATTTTCTGCGACCTCCATATCAAACATGCGCACAAGGCGCTGCTGCAGGCGGTAAAACTTATCCTCCAGTGCCAGGTAAAGCACACCGCTTTGCTGTACGGGGTAGTTCCATAGCTGTTCACCGCGGGCAACGTGGTAGGCAAACTGCGCCATCAGAAACGATTTACCTATCTTCGGTGCACCAGCCAGAATATACAGCCCCGGATAGAGCAGATCCGGGATAATTGGCTGAGGCACGGGAAACTCCGTGTCATAAAGCTCCGGCATGGAAAGCGTCTGCAGCTCCGGTGCAGCAAGAGAAGGTTGCTTCGGTTGAAATACGTGGTTAATTGTCGTCATAGAAGGACTCCTTTCAAAATATTCTGTTTACTAAAGCAAAAAGCGTTTAGTAGATACTCCTATTATAATAAACTAATTTAGTTAAGTCAAGAAAAGTAGCAGAAATGTTCTGAAAATAATACGCGAGCTTGCCAACAGATTTATCTGCTACTATACTAAAGATAACAGAATTTGTTTTAGTTGGAGGTGTTTGCTATGGCAGTAAGCAGACGCATAAGCTATTTTCGTCAAAAGCATAATTTGACGCAGAAGCAGCTGGGACTGCTGCTGGGATTTTCGGAATCCACAGCGGAGGTGCGCGTCAACCAGTATGAGCACGGCAACAGGCGGCCGAAGGAGGCAATGCTGGAAAAGCTGGGCGAGATTTTTGGCGTGGATCCTGCAGTGTTCAGGATTCCTGATATTCATAACCGTGCCGGCCTGATGCAGACCTTTTTTGCCCTGGAGGATTATGCAGGCTGGAAGCTTACTAAAGTGGATGGTCGTTTTGCAGTGGTGATTGGCACAGCAACAGCAGGACCGCAGAAGACATTTGATGATTACGTGCTGCAGGAATGGCTGGATATGCAGACGGCGCTGGAGCAGGGCGAAATAACCCGTAAGGAATATGACGAATGGCGTTATCATTATAATGATGCCAGCTTAGAAAAGCATTTAATGGCTACGTATAAGCAGCTGGAAGAATTGCAGGAAGAGGAATAAAACCGTACACCGGCAGAAAACCGTACAGGCGCAAAGCCTTGCAGCATGGGGCTTTGTACGGTTTGTACAGTTTTGTACGGTTTTGGAGGAGTGCAGGAGCGGTACGCTTTTTATTTTGTTGCCTAAGGCACATTTTCTTGAATTACAGTGCTGATTGCGTTACAATAAAAGCAAAGGGAGGCGGTTAAGATGGCTAAATTCTGTACTAATTGCGGGAGTGAGTTGAATCCTGGCGCTAAGTTTTGCGTGAACTGCGGCCAGAAGGTGGAGCAGGAGCAAAATCAGCAGGCGGGAGCTGCTGCTGTTGCCGGTGTTGCAGCCGGTGCTGCCAGCAGTGCTGATATAAGCTATAAAAAGAGTATTAATGACAGTCCTGAGCAAGAAGGTTTTGTTGCTGCCAATGCTCAAGCAAACGTAAATACTGACGCTAATGCTAATACTAATGGTAATAGCAATCCTAAGGTTAATCCTGATGAATTTAAGCATACCAATGCTGCCGGTGAAGCTGACACCGATGCGTATAGCGCTCAGGCAGCACCCAAAGCAGGCAAGAAGTTTTTGAACCTTGGCGAGGGCCTGAACCTGCTGTTTAAGGACAGCAGTGCGGATAAGGAGGCTGTTTTCAAGGAGCTGTTCTTTACGTCTAAAGGTCGCTTGAACCGTAAGTCTTATATTTACAGAAGCTTATTCCTGTCATTAGTGCTTTGTATTGTGCAGGGTGTTTTGACATTTGCGACTAATACCATAGATGCTCTTGAGCTTTTATTTGCAGTTGTCGCTTTCGGATTCAGCTTATTTAGCTTCGTTTCTAATATTATGATGGATGTACGTCGCTTGCATGATTTGGATTTGAGCGGCTGGTGGATGCTGCTTATGCTTGTACCGCTTGTGAATATTTTCTTTGCTCTTTATATGTTGTTCTTTAAAGGAACGGATGGTCCTAACCAATATGGAGATGACCCCTTGCAGTCGTAGGCTTGCCTTGGCAGCTGAAAGCTGCTATATATAATATGTAAGTATTTCACTTAGCAAAATAGTCGCTCGTTCTTGTGACGCAGCGGCTATTTTTGCGCTTTTCGCAAGACGCGGCGCGCGAAACTATGTTATAATAAACTGTCAGTTAATTATTGATGGAGGCGTAAGCACAATGAATTATACAGAAAGCCTGGCATATTTGGACAGCCTGGGCAAATTTGGCATTAAGCTCGGTATGGAGCGTATTGAAGGACTTTTGCGTGAGCTGGGAAACCCGGAGCAAAAGATTAAAACAGTGCATGTAACCGGCACTAACGGTAAAGGTTCTGTTACCAGCATGATTACGAATATTCTGCTGGCAGCAAACCTGAAGGTGGGCAAGTTTACTTCCCCACATCTGGTGAAGTATAACGAGCGCATTAACCTCAACGGCAAGGATATCAGCGACGAGGATTTTGCTACGGCGATTACTGCGGTAAAGGCTGCTGCCGACAGCGTTGTCAAAAAGGGTGTCTGCGAGCAGCCGACGCAGTTTGAGATTTTGACTGCTGCTGCATTTTTATATTTTTATCTGCAGAAGGTGGATTATGCTGTTATTGAGGTAGGCATGGGCGGCCTGTGGGATTCCACCAACGTGATTACGCCTGTGGTCAGCGTTATTACCAACGTTGCGCTGGACCATACCGACCGCTGTGGCAAAACTTTGGAGCGCATTGCTATGCAAAAGGCGGGTATTATCAAGGAGAAGGTGCCTCTGGTCACTGCGGCCGAGGGCAATGAAGCTCTTGGTCCTATTGTAAGCCTGGCTATGTTTAAGGAAGCGCCGGTTTATCTTTACGGCAAGGCTTTTCATGGCACGGAGGTAACAAGCTCGATGGAGGGCCAGACCTTTACGCTGCATGCAGGTGATTTCTATCATTCTGATTACGAAATCAAGCTGCCGGGCGAGCATCAGATTAAGAATACCAGCGTAGCGATTGTTGCTGCCAAGCTTGTGAGCAAGCAGGATGACCGCATTAACGAGCTGGCGCTGCATGTGGGTGTAGCGAATACCGTTTGGCCGGGACGCTTGGAGCGCATTCATAAGAATCCGGATATTATTCTGGACGGTGCGCATAATCCTGACGGGGCCAAGGCTCTGCGCAATGCTTTGGATAAGTATTATCCCGGCAAGCAGGTGCAGTTTGTCTTTGGCATGATGGGTGATAAGGATATGAGCGGTGTTATCAAAACGCTGATTAAGCAGGATGATGTTGTTTACACCGTGCGTGCCGATGAGGGTGCGCGTGCTGCGGAGGCTGCCGACCTGGCAAAACTGGTGGGCAGCAATGCAGTTGCGGAGGCAGATTTGGCAACTGCGTATGATGCTGCTATCCGCAATGCAGGCGCTGACGGTGTTGTGTGCGTTTGCGGCAGCTTGTATCTGGTGGGCGAGTTTAAGAAGATGCTGCTGGCGGATAAGCGTGGGATGAACTGAAGGCGGTATTGAGGTTTATTGACTTCGGTAACGAGCACGTGCGTCGCAATTAAATATCGTTCCAGTCAGAAGCAATTTTCCCGTGCCTTAGGGCACAACGCAAATTTAGTGTGGAACCAGGACGAAGCTTCGGTAAAATTTGACAGACGGTAAGAGAAAGTTACGTACCCTTGCTTCTATGGTTCCGGACACTCATTTGCTAAAATTGCTATTCCTTACACGATATATTAATTGCTCGTTAAGGCTGTTTGCTAACCTTCTTGCCTGCCCCCTCGGGGAAGGTGCCAAGCGTAGCGAGGCGGAAGGGGGCGTATCTGCGTCGCAATTAAATATCGTGCTGCGATATATTAATTGCTCGTTTAGAAAATAGAATTTTTTGTTAGGGTGCATCATGACAAAACTGGCAAATTATCTTGAAAATAAAATATGGTATATGCTGCTGTTTACTGTGGCAGTTATTCCGCTGGAGCAGGAGTTCACCTCCTTCTGCGTAGCAATGACCTTTATCGGCGCAGTGCTTGTGTCGCATGTTAAGGGACGTCCGCAGCAGGAGAATGTGCTGAAGCCGTGGCAGCAGGGAGCGTTTTATGCACTGCTGCTGATTGCGGTTGTTTCAGTATATTTTTCCCTGGACAGATTTTTGTCCTTTTGGAATCTGGTGTATGTTGTAGGCCAGTATGCGGCGCTGTTTTTTGTGCTGCTGCGTTACGGCCGCAGCAGTGAGCAGGACAGGGCACATCTGACTGCGTGCGAGGCTGAGCCGCTGACAAAAAGTGAGGCCTGGAAAAATGCCGACACTAAGAAAAGGCTGGCACTTGCGTGGCAGCGCTTCGGCATGCTGCCGCGTCCGCTGCAGCTCATGGGCGCCTTTTTAATCGTATCGCTGCTGGTGAGTGCCATCGGTATCGCGCAGAAGATTTTCGGCGTTACGGCTGAAGGTATCTGGGTGGATCCGGCGCAGTTCCCGGATTTGAAGGTGCGCGTTTTCTCTACGCTGGTCAATCCCAATATCCTGGCTGGCTATCTGGTGCTGGTTGTGGCTTACAGCACAGCCTTTTTCAACCAGACGAAGGCTTATAAAAAATGGCGTCTGGCCTTTCTGGCAACGGGACTTTTGGCAGCAGTCTGCCTGCTTTATACATATTCACGCGGTAACTGGGTGGCCTGCGCTGTGATGCTGCTGGCCTTCTGCGTGCTTTTCTGCCGCAAAGCCTTTATTCCTATATTGGGCGGCGGCGCTGCTGCGCTGGCACTTGGCGGGCAGGCGGTGCTGCAGCGTCTGGAATCTATTCGCGGCGGCTATGGTGGTGACACCTCTATTGCTTTGCGTATGGCCTATTTAAAGAGCACCAAGTGGATTATTGAGGAATTTCCTCTTGGTGTAGGCTGGTACGGCTATCGCTTTGTTTACCCCACGTACAATTTTTATCTGGCAGATAAGAACGTCATTATGTACCACTGCCACAATATTTTCCTGAATATCTGGGCAGAGCTGGGAGCACATGGCCTATTGGTGTTTCTTGTTATCTGGTTCGGCATTTTTCTGCCTGCAGGCTGGAGATTGGCCTATCATGGACGCAGCCTGTGGCTGAAGGCTATGGGACGCGGTTATGTACTAGCAACAGTGGGTATTATCATTGGCGGTTTAACAGACCACGTTTACTTTAATACCCAAATGGGATTACTGTTTTGGACCTTGGGTGGTTTGACACTGCTTTGCGCACGCCTGAATGAGCAGTGTGATTGAGCTAAATATATAACTACAAGGAATACTTAATATTCTCAATAGAAATAAAGAAAAAATAGAATGCATATTAATGATAAGTAAGAAAATATTAAAAATTCTTTTAGAAAGCGCTGGACAAATGCATTGCTTAGTAGTATAATTACGTATGTGAAACAGTTGCTGGAAAATTCTTACTTACAGATGATAAAAGGTATCGGTACTCCCTGTGATTGCTTACAAAATCGCAGGGAGTTATATTTTTCAGTGATTTTTTCAGAAAATAACAAAGAGTCAAACGAATTTAAGGCGGTGTAACTTATACTAAACCAGGTATAAGAAAAAGCTTGCTTAGGGTATTGGAAAGGAGGAAGATTAAGTCCTTGTTTATTGATGAATTTGGTAAAGAATAATAAATACGGAAGGCGTGATGTAATGCATAAGTGTAATCCTCCGAGTATCCAAAAAACTATTGCTTTTTATAGAGATAATTGTGAAAGCTGGGCCCATGCTTTGGCATTAAATACTAAGTATCATGTTAGTGTAGAAGCATATGAGGAGCTGCCACCATGGAGCCTTGTTCATAACGCTAATGGCAGTGACCATTTCCTGAAAGATAACATTATCATGCTCAAGGTCTGTGATTTGGAAAAAAGGCTTGTCTATTATCCTGTCTTTCCTGAAAAAATGGGACTCAGGCTGCTGGAAGCATGGGAGATGCCGGTGCCACCGAAGCTGACAGCCTTTGAGCAGGATAATGAAGCGGACGAAAATGTTCATCCTGCCAATAGAAGCTTGCGTAATCTTATAGCCTTTGCCCGCTTGTTTATGCTGACGCAGAGCCGTTGGCACAAGCCTATGGCCTATAGCTTCAACAATATTATTTCGCAATTATATCTTGTACCGGATACCGGTGTTTCGCCGGAGACTATTCAGCTTATTAATAACGTCATTGGTGAATATATTAATGATGATTCGCAGGAGCATTATATCAAATGTGCTAATCTGCAGGATTTTCTTGCCTATCTGAAAAACAAGTATATGCTGGTGCCCTTCAAATCTGATGATTTCAGATGTTTGCGGCAATTGCTGCATAGCACTTATCCTAAGGAAAAGTTGTATTTTTAATATAGATTCTCAAGCGCAGAACCAAAACATCAAGTGGTTCTGCGCTTTTTTTGCCATAATGGTAACAAGAAAGCAGAATAATACTGCTATATTGTGAAAGAGGGGACGGTTACTAAAATTCTAACTCGACAAGAATTAATTAAACGAATTAAAAGTAATTCTAACTCGATAAAACGAGTTAAAATGAGTTAGAAACGAGTTAAAATCGAGTTAAAACTGAATTAGATTTAGCAGTACTAAGATTTTACCAGGCAAACCAGCGCCGCAATACGGTATTACCTGTTCCTCTTTGCCTTTCGCGGTTTTCACGATAACTCAACAGAACCCGATGGTATCGCCAAGTGATACTGTCGGACTTTTTTATAATGCAGCGGCAGATGCTGAAGGGCGGTATAAACTTTGGGCTTTCTTACATATTAGTTACATATTTTCTTGCCTTGCTATGATATAATAATTATATTAATGTTTATTCTATGTGAGCGGCATAGAGGAGGAGCAATTATGGCAGATAAATTTTTAGTTATAGATGGCAGCAGCCTGATACATAGAGCGTTTTTTGCGCTGCCGCCGCTGACTACGCGTCAGGGCATCCATACGGGAGCAGTTTACGGCCTGTGCAATATGCTGCTGAAGCTTTTGGATGAGGTGAAGCCGCGTTATATGGCGGTTGCCTTTGATAAATCGCGCAAAACCTTCCGCAGCAAGCTGTATGCGGAGTACAAGGCACAGCGTAAGCCTACTCCGAGCGAGCTGAGCGAGCAGTTTCCTTTGGCAATGAAGGTTTTGGAATGCATGGGAATCAAAACGCTGGAGCTGGACGATTACGAGGCCGATGATATTATCGGCACCTTTGCTGTGCAGGCACCGCCGGAGGTTGAGGTAATTATTGTAACCGGTGACCGCGACGAGCTGCAGCTGATTGATAAGCGTACCAAGGTTTTTTATACGAAGCGCGGTATCAGCGATATTCAAGTTTTTGATGAGGCGGAATTTGCTGCCAACTACGAAGGACTGCAGCCGAAGCAGCTGATTGAGCTGAAGGGCCTGATGGGCGATACCTCGGATAATATTCCCGGTGTTCCGGGAGTAGGTCCTAAAACAGCGATGAAGCTGATCAAGGAATACGGTAATGTTGAAACGTTGCTGGAGAATATCGACAAGGTTTCCGGCAAGTCGCTGAAAACGAAGCTGACGGACAATAAGGAATCTGCACTGCTGTCCAAGCAGCTGGCAACAATCTGCACGGAAGCACCGGTTGATACTGCTGTGCAGACCTACGAGCTGCAGCCGCTGAAGGAGGAAGCACGTACCCTGTTGCAGGATTTGGAGTTCCGCAATATGTACGAGCGCTTTGCCGCAGTGCTTGGCGGTGCGCAGGAAAGCTTTGATCTTTTTGGCGAGGCGATTGAGCAGGAAGGTCTGCCGCAGGTGGCAGTCAACACGCCGCAGCTGGCAGAGGAGCTCTTTGGTGCATTGGCTAAAGCAAAGCAGCCTGTTGCCGTGCATGCTCAGGTAGCAGGACAGCTTCCTGAGCTGTATTTCAGCAGTGCCGAAATTTTGGTTAATGATAAAATTTATGTGCTGGACGCGCAAAGCGGCTGTTGGGATAAATTTGACAGCTGGCTGGCAGATGCAGGCAGCAAAAAGATAACGATAGACAGCAAGGAGCTTTATAAATGCTGCCTGTGCCGCAAGGTGAAGGTGCAGGGAATAGTTGATGATGTAGCTTTGGCAGGCTATGTTGCCGACCCCGGCCACAGCTCCTACAGCCTGGAGGATTTGAGCCGCCGCAATCTGCCGGGAGTACTGGCAACGCCGTGCGAAAATCTGCTGCAGCTCGCATCTAAGCTGCGCGGACTGTTGGCTGAACAGCAGCAGCTCAAGCTGTACGAAGAATTTGAGCTGCCCTTGGCACCGGTGCTGGCGCAGATGGAGTTTGCCGGTATTACGCCGGACAAGGAGCTTTTGCTGCAGCTGAACGAAGATATGGGGCACCGTATTGCAAAGCTGGAGGCGTTGGCGCAGGAGCAGGCAGGCGAAGCATTTAACCTGAAATCTCCTAAGCAATTGGGCGTGATTTTGTTTGAACGCCTGCAGCTGCCGGTAATCAAGAAGACCAAAACAGGCTATTCTACCGATGCCAAGGTGCTGGAAGCACTGGAGGGCAAGCATCCGCTGATTGCTACTATTTTGGAGCACCGCAAGCTGGCGAAGCTGCAATCCACTTATCTGGAGGGACTGCAGCCATTGATTAACCCCAAAACGGGACGCATTCATACGCACTTCCAGCAGACTGTAACGGTAACAGGCCGTTTGTCCAGCACGGACCCTAACCTGCAGAATATTCCTGCCCGTACGGAAGAAGGCAGACAGATTCGCCGCATCTTTGTTCCGGGAGCAGGCTATGACCTTTTGATGAGCTGCGATTATTCGCAGGTTGAGCTACGTATTCTGGCCTGCATTGCGCAGGATGAGCTGCTTTTGGAGGCCTTCCGTCATGGTCAGGATATCCATGCCCGCACAGCTGCCGAGGTTTTCGGTGTGCCGCTTGAAGAAGTAACGCCCCAAATGCGCAGCCGTGCGAAGGCTGTTAACTTCGGCATTGTTTACGGTATCAGCGATTTTGGTCTGGCCAAACAGCTTGATGTCGGCCGCAAGGAGGCAGCAGGCTATATTGACAGCTACTTTGAACGCTATACCGGTGTAAAAAAATATATGGAAGATATTGTAGCCAAGGCACGTGAGCAAGGCTATGTCAGCACGCTGATAGGGCGCAGACGCTATCTGCCGGAAATCCGCAGCAGTAATTTCAATCTGCGCAGCTTTGCGGAGCGTACCGCTATCAACACCCCGATTCAGGGAACTGCCGCAGATATTATGAAGAAGGCTATGATTGCCGTGCAGCGCGAGCTGGATAAGGCGCAGTGCAAGAGCAGAATCCTGCTGCAGGTACACGATGAGCTGGTGCTGGAAGTTACTGAAGACGAAAGGGAACAGGTTGCGCAGCTGGTGCGCACAGCCATGGAAGGTGCTGCAAACTTGGATATTCCGCTGCTGGCCGATGTTAATTGCGGTCGCGACTGGGCGGAAACAAAATAACGGATACTTTACGGAAAGAGGGGAAGACCTGTGCCGGAAATGCCTGAGGTGGAGCAGGTGCGCAAAACACTTGCGCCTCATATAGAAGGAAAGAAAATTTTAGCAGT
Organism: Phascolarctobacterium succinatutens CAG:287; assembly: GCF_000434895.1. Classification (GTDB taxonomy): domain Bacteria; phylum Bacillota; class Negativicutes; order Acidaminococcales; family Acidaminococcaceae; genus Phascolarctobacterium_A; species Phascolarctobacterium_A succinatutens_A. The sequence continues at coordinate 12,583 of NZ_FR892774.1, read as the reverse complement.
AGAAATATATTTGGAGCGATTGATAAAATATCCTCAGCCGGAGGATTTTATCAAAGGACTGGTGGGCAAAACTATCAGCAGCGTGGGCCGACGCGGTAAATACCTGGTGCTGCATACAGCACCGAAGCAGCAGCTGATAGTGCATCTGCGCATGACAGGCGCGCTGTTGGCGCAGCCGTCAGATGCACCTGCACCGGCGTATGCCAAAATCAAATTTACGCTTTCTGATGACGTGACGATGTGGTTTACGGATATCCGTACCTTTGGTACGCTGTATCTGGTAACTGATAATGATACATATATTGAAGGCTTTGAAACGCTGGGACCGGAGCCGCTGAGCGAGGGCTTTACTGCCGCATATCTGTTGCCGTTGGCGCAAAAAAGCAAGAAGGCTATCAAAAGCTTTATTCTGGACCAGCAGATTATCGCCGGTCTTGGCAATATCTATGCCGATGAATGCCTGGCTCTGTCCGGTATTCTGCCTATGCGTAAAGCCTGCAGCCTGAGCGCTGCTGAGATAGTGCGCTTGTGTGAGGCAGTCAATGCAGTAATCGCGCAGGGCATCAAAAATCGTGGTACAACCTTCCGCGATTATAAGGATGGCGAAGGAAATAAGGGCGATAACCAGAATCATCTGCTGGTGTACGGCAGAGGAGGCAAGCCCTGCAAAAACTGCGGTGCGCTGCTGCAGACAACCAAGGTTGGTGGCAGAGGCACAGTTTATTGTGAGCATTGCCAAAGGTAGGAGTGGAGAATAATGATAACAATTGGTTTGACAGGAGGCATTGCTTCCGGTAAAAGTACAGTTTCCGCAGAACTGCGCAGCCTGGGGGTGCCTGTTTTTGATGCGGATGCCGAAGCACGCCTGGCAGTAGCTGCAGGCAGCGAAGGACTGGCGCAGGTGATTGCCGTACTGGGCAAGGAATATCTGAGCGAGGAAGGTACACTGGACAGAGCCAAGGTTGCCGAGCGCATTTTCCACGATAAGGAAGCGCTGAAGGCAGTGGAGGCGATTATCCATAAAATAGTCTGGCAGGCTGCAGAAGACTTTCTGGCAGCCAGCAGCAAGCAGGGACACAAGGCAGCAGTGCTGGATGTGCCGCTTTTAATTGAATGTGGCTGGTACAAGAATGTTGACAGCGTGTGGCTGGTATCTGTCAGCCGTCAGCAGCAGGTGGAAAGAGCAATGCTGCGCAGCGGCATGACTGCAGATGAGGTTAACGCGCGCATTGAGGCGCAGATGTCGCTGGCGGAAAAGAAAAAGTATGCCGATGTAGTTCTTGATAACAGCGGCAGCCAGGCGGAAACCATGCAGGCTGTACGCGTACAGCTGGAGCTGCTTTTAGGCAATGAGCGTGAAGGTTAACCGCAAGGCCCGCAGCAGACGGCGCAAGAAGTCCGGGCGTCTGCATAGCTGGCTGCTGCTGCTTGGCGTGCTGCTGGCAGTATGCTTCGGCTGCTGGAAGATTTGGAGCAGTGACGCTGTGCAGATGCGCTTCGTATATATGTGGGATTATCAGCAGGATATTGTGACCTACAGTAAGAAAAATAATGTAGATCCTTTTCTTGTTGCTGCCATTATCAAAAATGAAAGCAACTTCAAGCATGATGCTGTTTCTAAAGTCGGAGCAGTAGGCCTGATGCAGATTATGCCGGAAACAGGACGTTGGATTGCCGAGCAGATGGGCCTGGAGAATTATCAGGACAGTGATTTGTACCAGACGAGAAAAAATATCCGCATGGGCTGCTGGTACGTAGGTGAGCTGGAGCACGAATTCCAGCATAACCTGGTGCTGCTGATGGTGGCCTACAATGCGGGACGCGGGCAGACGCATGAGTGGATGCAGGAAAATGGCTGGGACTATAATTTCAATGATATAAAGTCTATTCCTTACCCTGATACCCGTGAATATGTAGCTAAGGTTATGCAGGATAGGGATAAATATTATCTGCTTTATAAGGATAAGATAAAATAATAGCAAAAGAAGATTTTATAATTTTTTTCGCAAGGTTACTTGACGAACGCGTCAGAGTATGCTATTATATCTATGTTGCTTATGACAGCAACGAAGTGAATAAAGCATGCGGTAGTGGCGGAACGGCAGACGCGCTAGCCTCAGGAGCTAGTGGGGGAGACCCCGTGGAGGTTCAAATCCTCTCTACCGCACCATTTAAATCTCAGGTCTAAGAGCATGGCTCTTGGGCTTTTTTTGTTTTGCTTGCGAAAGCTCTGTAAGTATGAGAAAATGTAAGCATAGTATGAGCTTCTTGAATAATTATCTAAGGGAGTGTGTGCTTATGGCATTCAATCAATTGCAGAATATTAATAGAAGGACTGCTGCTGTGTGTGCAGCTGCCCTGCTAATCGGCTTTATCGCCGGAGCCGGCTATGCCTGGAGCGGCAATAAGACTTCACCGCATTATAATGCGGCGAAGCTTACGAATGAGCTGCATTATGCCAAGGTAGAAACAGGCAGACTGCAGTGCGTTGTGCTGCAGGATAAGGCTGCTATGTACAGTGATCCGTCAGGTCTGCATGGCAAGGTTGTTGATTATCTGTCTGCCGGTGTTAAGGTTGATTATGTCGATACAGTTTCTAGTCAGGATAAGGATGAACGCTATGCTGTTGTGGAGCAGCAGCTGCAGTTCCGCAAGTTTTTCGGAAGGCGGCATATTATTCCTGCCGGTACGCAGGTACTTGTGCTGCAGCGGGACCGAGGCAGCGGTGAAACCAAGGGACGTGTTTTGGTTGATGACAAGGAATATGACCTTGATTTTTCTACCAATCTGTTGCGCTTTCCTTATGTAGGACAGTGGAAAAAGGTTGAGTTCAACGGCAAGCCGGGCTTTGTGAAATACAATGCGCTTTCGGATGCGAAGCTGATGTGAGGTGGGCATGATGAGTAATAAGCTGGTAATGAGAATTGCGGCATTGCTCTGCCTGCTGGCGGGCTTTGCAATCGGTATGAATATTTTTGGACTGAAGGACAGAAGCTACAGTGTGAAGGAGGGCGACAGCTTTTACAGTAAGCCTTCTGTGACTGCTCAGCCGGCAGGCGGCTTTGCCAAAGGCGAGGAGCTGGATGTGACGGATAAGCTGGAGCTTGCAGAACCTACTGCGGTGAAGGTGCTGCAGACTAAGATAGTAGAGGATAAAAACCGCACTAAATATCAGCTGCGTGAGGGCGATGTTTATAAGCTGGCGGAAGCACGTATGGATAAGGCGAATACTCCTTGCGTGATTGAGGTGCAGACTACTAAGGGAGCAACTGCTAAGCTGGAGGTTGACAAGGCCTTGCTGCAGCCGGTTGATGAAGGCACGTGGCTGCAGGTGCGCAGCAAAGGCGGAGCAGGTGCCTGGGTGCGTGTGCAGAGCAAATGGTATTAGAGGCTTGCTTGTGTAAACAGCTTAACATTTTTTCTTTAATTAAATTTATTTTTGCTGGAAAGTGATAAAATTCTAGCTAATCGGCGATAAATATTGTATAATACATCCAAAATATCTGCTGTATAGCAGATAAGAAAGAAGGATGGTAGTATGGTAAACTTAAAGAAATTATGTGTAGGTGCGCTGTTGGCAACGACAATTTGCGGTATTGGTGCTTTGACTCCGAGCGCAGAGGCAGGAAAAATTGAAGATGTTCAGGCTCGCGGTGTTTTGCTGGTCGGCAGTACTGGCGATTATAAGCCTATGAGCTATCTTAATAAAGAAACCGGCAAGTATGAAGGCTTTGATGTCGAGGTAGCGGAGCTGTTGGCACAATCCTTGGGTGTAAAGGTGCAATATGTACCGACTACATGGAAAACACTGCAGGCTGACACTATGGCCGGAAAGTTTGACATTGCTATGTGCGGCGTTACAAGAACCTTTGCCCGTGAGCAAAAAATGAATATGTCTCATGGCTATCTGACATTCGGTAAGACGATTTTATGTCGCAAGGCTGATGCAAAGAAATTCACATCTGAAGCGGACCTGAATAAGAAGAGCGTTCGCGTTATGGTTAATCCCGGCGGTACAAATGAAAAATTTGCTCTGAGTAATCTGCCGAACTGCACACTTTTGGTACATCCGCAAAATGCAGAGATTCCTGCACTGATTGCCGAAGGCAAGGCTGATGTTATGATTACAGAAACTATGGAAGCACGTCGCTATGTGCGTGATGATGCCCGTCTGGCAGCACCTCTGCTAGATGATCCGTTTACGAAAAATCACTTTGGTATCTTGATGGCTAAAGGTGACCAGGATTGGTTGAACTACGTAAACTTCTTTATGGAAGAAAAGGATATGGATGGTACGCTTGATAAGCTGGAGGACCAGTATATCAAATAAAGGTTGATTTATGAGCCGCTGCACTTAGGTGTGGCGGTTTTTTACTTTTATCGAAGGCATCGTTCACTTTAGACTTGACTTTTGGTTAACCTGGTGTTACTCTTTGCTTATCGGAATGTCTTTACAGACAGGCTTTAGACTGACGACGAAGAGGATTAAGAGAATCGGAGAGGATGATATATATGCGTAAACGTATTTTGGAGCTGCTGCGTAACAGTAAGGGGACACCGGTTTCCGGTGAAGAGATTTCCAAGGAGCTGGAGGTTTCGCGCACTGCTATCTGGAAGCATATCCAGGCTTTGAAGAACGAGGGCTACGAGATAGAGTCTGTTCCTAAGCGCGGCTATATTCTGCGCGAGGTACCGGACCGTCTGTTTCCGCAGGAAATTTTGTCCCGTCTGCAGACCAAATGGCTGGGACGCAATATCTGCTACCGTGACAGCGTTGATTCCAGCAATAATCTGGCTAAAGCACTGGCCAACGAAGGCTGTGAAAACGGTCTGCTGGTAGTAGCAGAGGAGCAGGGCGCAGGCAAAGGACGTTTATCTCGCGGCTGGATTTCCCCTTATGCAAAGGGTATCTGGTTTTCCGTGGTGCTGAAGCCGCCGTTCCTGCCGCAGGAAGCCTCCAAATGTACGCTTTTGGCAGCTGTTGCCGTAGTAAAGGCTATCAACAAGATTGCCGGCGTTCATGCCGCTATCAAATGGCCTAATGATGTGCTTTTGCTGGGACGCAAGCTTGTAGGCATCCTGACGGAGATGAATGCCGAATTCGGTCATATCAATTATGTTGTTATCGGCACCGGCATAAACACCAACGCTTCTCCCGAAGATTATCCCGAAGAAGTACGCGATTTAGCTGTTTCTGTGGCTGATGCCGCAACGGAGCCGTTTACCAGAGTACAGCTTTTGTGCGATATCCTCAAGAATATGGAGGACCTGTATGAAACTGCGGTTCAGGAGGGCTTTGACCCCGTATTTGATGAATGGCGCCGCTATTCCTGCACCTTAGGTCAGGAGGTAAAGGTTATTGCCCCTGATATGACTTATTTCGGTACGGCCGAGGATATTGATGAAGAAGGCCTGCTGATTGTACGCCGCGAGGACGGCAGCAAAGAAAAGGTTGTTGCCGGTGATGTTTCTATCCGTCCGGCGAAGGCTAAGGGAAATGAGTACGCGTAAAATGGTAAGCGTTAAATAGCTACAATTTCTTCTTGCAATATTTCCGCTTTGTGGTAAAATAAAAAAGGCTTTTATGCCGTATTTTGCGAACGGAACGCAGATTTCCGAGGAGGAACTTAGAATGTTACTTGTTGTGGATGTAGGAAATACAAACATCGTAGCCGGTGTTTTCGAGGATAAGACTTTAAAAGTACACTGGCGCTTTTCTACAGACCGTTCTAAAACTGCAGATGAATTTGGTATTATGCTGCGCAGCATGTTTGCTTATAGTGATGTGGAAATGGATAAAATTTCTTCCGTCATTATTTCCAGTGTTGTGCCTCCGGTGCTGATTCCCTTGTGCCATATGTGTGAGCGCTATTTCGGTATTAAACCGATGGTTGTAGGACCCGGCGTTAAAAACGGCATTTTCATTAAATACGATAATCCGAAAGAGGTTGGTGCAGACCGTATTGTCAATGCTGTAGCAGCCTTCCATAAATTCAGTCATTTGGGCAAGCCGATGATTATTATTGATTTCGGTACTGCCAACACCTTCTGTGCGCTGCTGCCGACAGGTGAATACTTGGGCGGTGCTATTGCGCCCGGCATCGGTATTTCTACTGAAGCGCTCTTCCAGCGTGCTGCAAAGCTGCCGCGTATCGAGCTCGTTAAGCCGAAATCCGTTATCTGCCGCAACACTGTAAGCTCTATGCAGGCAGGTGCGATTTATGGCTTCGTAGGTCAGATGGAGGGCATTGTCAACCATATGAAGAAGGAGCTCGGCGGTGATGCTTATGTTATTGCTACCGGTGGCTTTGCCAATACTATGGCTGCAGAATCTGACTGTATTGATGTCGTAGAACCGTTTCTGACCTTGGATGGTCTGCGCATTCTGTACGAAAAAAACGCTAAATAAGAGCAGGATTGATTCCGTCGCTCGTGAAAAAAGTTGAAGCTGTCGTGAGTAGCGTTTTGCTGCGCGGCAGCTTTTTTCGATAGGAGTTATTTTTATGAATATTGGTAATATAGAGCTGTCAGCACCGTTGGCGCTGGCGCCGATGGCTGGCATTACGGATTTGCCGTTCCGCCTGATCTGTCGCCGTCTGGGTTGTGGCATGACCGTGTCGGAGATGGTTAGCGCCAAGGGTCTGCTGTATAAAAACGTCAAGACTACTGAAATGCTGCGTATTGATGACGGCGAGCGTCCGACGGCTATCCAGCTTTTCGGCAACGTACCGGCGGAGCTGGCGGAGGCTGCACGCATGGTAGAGGCCAGCGGTGCGGATATGATTGATTTTAATATGGGCTGCCCGGTGCCGAAGATTGTCAATAACGGTGAAGGCTCGGCGCTGATGAAGAATCCGCAGCTGGCGCATGATATTCTGGCGGCGATGGTGAAGGCCGTCAAGATTCCGGTGACGGTAAAGTTCCGCGCGGGCTGGGACGATAACAACCGCAACGCGGTGGAGATTGCCCGTGCCGTGGAGGCAGCAGGCGTGAGCGCTGTTGCCGTACACGGACGTACACGCCAGCAGTTTTACGAGGGCAAGGCCGACTGGAGCATTATCGCCGACGTGAAGCAGGCAGTGAAGGTGCCTGTGTTTGGCAATGGTGATATCTTTACGGTAGCAGACGGATTGCGGATGCTGGAGCAGACAGGCTGCGACGGCCTTATGATCGGACGCGGCGCTGACGGCAACCCGTGGCTGTTTACCGCACTGGCGGCAGCACTGCGCGGCGAGCAGTTGCCGCAGCCGCCTTCTCTGAAGGAGCGTCTGGCGCAGGCGGCGGAGCATCTGGAAATGCTCATAGCTTACAAGAACGAAGTAGTGGCGGTCAAGGAGATGCGCCGCCATATTTCTGCTTATCTTAAAGGCATGCCGCATGCAGCGGAATTCAGAGGACGCTTCCATAAGGTTGATACGCAGGAGCAGTTTTCAGAGCTGCTGGCAGAATACAGCGAATGCGCTCATCACTATTATGAAACAGAAAAACATTTTGCATCTGGCATTGTCTAAGACGCGTAAATATGTTAAAATAATAATTTGTAAAAGAAGCATTTAGGGAGTTAAAAACATGGAAGCAGCTAACAACGCAAAACATGTAGTAAGTATCAGTCTGGGGTCATCAAAACGTGACGCCGGCGCCATATTGGAACTGGGAGGACGCAAAATCAGCATCGAACGCCGGGGAACCGACGGCGATTTTGACAGAGCACGTCAGCTCCTGGAGCAATGGGACGGCAAAGCTGATGCCATCGGTCTGGGTGGTACGGATTTATATGTTTATGCAGGCAAAAAGCGTTATACCTTCCGTGAATCGGCTCATCTGATTGCTAATGTAAAAAAGACACCGGTTTTGGATGGCAGCGGCCTGAAAAATTCGCTGGAGCGTAAGCTGATTCAATCATTTGCGGCCGGCAGCAAGGTGCCGATAAAGGGCAGCAAGGTGCTGATGGTCTGCGGCGTGGACCGCTTCGGTATGGCGGAGGCATTGCTGGAGGCAGGTGCTGAGGTAACCTTCGGTGACCTTATTTTCGGTCTGAATGTCAATAAGCCGTTATATTCGCTGAAGGCGCTTGCATGGTGGGCGGCGCTGCTGGCACCGCTTGTTACCAAGCTGCCGGTAAGCTGGTTTTACCCCATGGGCAAGGAGCAGGAATTGCGGGTGGTGCGTCATCCGGAATATTTTCTGGAGAACGATATCATTGCCGGTGATTTTCATTATATAAAAAAGTTTATGCCGGATAAGCTGCCGGGAAAAACTATTATTACTAATACAGTTACTGCTGCTGATAGAGTGATGCTGCAGGAGGCGGGAATCAAAATGCTGATTACGACAACTCCCTGTATTCAAGGACGCAGCTTCGGCACCAATGTTATGGAGGCCATGCTGGTTGCATTGCACGGCGGTAAAGAACCGCTCGCGGCGGATGAATATCTGAAGCTTTTAGAGCATTATCATATAGAATCTTCTGTTGAGTACTTTGGTACGAAGGAGTAGTTTGTTTTTATGGAAAAATTTGCTTTTATTCTACATCCATTATCCCTGCAGGATATGGAACACTTATCACCCTTGATGAGGTATATTCCCAATCCGATAATCGAAGCCTGTCTGAAAATGAAGAAGCCGTTCAAGGTTTCGCATATTACCGGCATCAAGAGTCCTTATGCCGAAGCCGAAGGCTGGTTTATCGGCTGTCCGCTGACTGCTAAGCAGATGGTGGAGCTGCCTGAGGAATTTGTTATGGACAGAATTATTGAGTCCGGCAAGGTTGCTCAGGAGCTGGGAGCCAAGATTGTCGGCCTGGGAGCTTTCACTTCTATTGTCGGTGATGCAGGCATTACTGTAGCGAAAAATCTTGATATAGCAGTTACCAGCGGCAACAGCTATACCGTTGCTACCGCTATTCAGGGAACTAAGCAGGCTGCCCGAATGATGGGTAAGGATTTGAAGGAAT
>NZ_FR892774.1:0-3606 GCF_000434895.1 Phascolarctobacterium succinatutens CAG:287 | reverse complement strand
GAAGGAATGCCGTGCTGTCGTAGTCGGTGCCACCGGCTCTATCGGTGCTGCTTCCGTACGCCTGTTGGCAAAAGAGGTTAAGCATATTACGCTTGTTGCACGTCATATGGGACCACTGGAGGAGCTGGCGCAGGAGCTTATTGAGCAAAATCATTGCGAGGTTGCCGTAAGCCAGGATATTCGCACCTCTTTGCAGGAGGCTGACATTGTTATTACCGTCACCAGCGCGCTCGACTTCTTGATTGAGCCCGGCGATTTGAAGCCTGGCGCTGTAGTATGCGATGTGGCGCGTCCGCGTAACGTATCGCGTGAGGTATCACTGAAGCGTAACGATGTGCTGGTAATTGAAGGCGGCGTTATTAACGTGCCCGGTGACGTAGATTTTCATTTCAACTTCGGCTTCCCACCGCACACGTCCTATGCATGTATGGCAGAAACCATGATTCTGGCACTGGATGGCCGTTATGAAAACTTCTCCTTAGGCAGATCCCTGGATATCAACAAGATAAATCTTATTTCACAGCTGGCAGATAAGCATAACTTCAAGATGGCGGGCTTCCGTAATTTTGAACGTGCTGTTTCTACCCAGCATATCGAGGAAGTCAAGCATAACGCCCAGCATGCGCTGGCAGTGCATGGCTGCTGATATTGACAAGTAAATCCGGCAACATATATAATCAGTATATGTGTGTAAGTAAAATTTTTATATAAATAATGATAAAGGAGCAGGAACATGGCAAGCAAGGAAACTATTTTAACAGCTGATGGCTTAAAAAAATTACAAGAAGAATTAGCTCAACGTAAGGGCGAAATCCGCGAAGAAATCGTTGAACGTCTGAAGGAAGCAAGAGCACAGGGCGACTTGAGCGAGAACTCCGAGTACGATCAGGCCAAGGAAGACCAAGGTAAAAACGAAGGCCGTATTCTGGAGCTGGAGCAGATGATTAAAACTGCTACCATCATCGATGACAGTGCCAGCAAAGCAGCAGGTATTGTATCTCTTGGCTCTACCGTGCTGCTGAAGGACGTAGAAACCGGCGATGAAGAAACCTATACCATCGTTGGTACTACCGAAGCAGATCCGTTCGAAAACCGTATTTCCAACGAATCCCCTGTAGGTGCAGCTATTTTGGGTCGCAAGGTGCATGACGTTGTTATAACCAAAACCCCTGTAGGTGAATTGTCCTACGAAATCGTGGAAATTAAATAATAAGGAGAAGGGCGACAATGGCAGAGGTAAAGAATAAACCTAATACAGAAGAAGCTGCAGTGCTTACCGAAAACGAAATCAACGAGCAAATGCAGGTCCGCATTGACAAGATGCATAAAATTGAGGAGCACGGCTGGAAACCTTTCGGTTATCGCTTCCTGTACACTCATCGCGCGGCAGATATCGCTGCGCAGTTCGATGAGCTGTCCGAAAAAGAAACCGAAGTTAAAATGGCAGGCCGTATTATGGCTATCCGTGGCCACGGCAAAACCTGCTTCATGGATATGCAGGATAAGACCGGCCGTATCCAAGTATATGTACGTAAAGACGTTATCGGCGAAGAAAACTATGCGCTGATTAAGCTGATGGATATCGGTGATACCGTAGGCATTACCGGTACTGCTTTCCGTACCCATATGGGCGAGCTGTCTATTAAAGCAAATTCCGTAGAAATGCTGTCTAAATCCCTGCGTCCGTTGCCGGAAAAATGGCACGGTCTGAAGGACGTTGAAACACGTTACCGTCAACGCTATGTTGACCTGATTGTTAATCCGGAAGTGCGTGATACCTTTGTAAAACGCAGTCAGATTATCAGAAGCGTACGCGAGGTTCTCGACAGCCATGATTTTCTGGAGGTAGAAACTCCTATTCTCAACACCATCGCAGGTGGTGCTGCTGCACGTCCGTTTATCAGCTATCATAATGCTCTGGATATGCAGGTTTATATGCGTATTGCGCCTGAGCTGTATCTCAAACGCCTTATCGTTGGTGGTATGGACCGCGTATATGAAATGGGCCGCGTATTCCGTAACGAGGGTATCGACAACCGTCATAACCCGGAATTCACCAGCGTTGAGATTTATCAGGCTTTTGCTGATTATCGCGATATGATGGACCTGACTGAAGAGGTTGTTGTTAAGACTGCCGAGAAGGTTCTGGGCACTACCACTATCAATTATGAAGGCACTACAATCGAGCTGGCTTCTCCCTGGAAGCGTATGAGCATGATTGAAGCCGTAAAAGAATATTCCGGCAAGGATTTCACCAATGTAACCGATTTGGAAGAAGCACGCGCTATCGCTAAAGAGCTGAATGTGGCTATTGAGCCTTCCTTTGGCATTGGCAAAATTATCAACGCCTGCTTCGAAGAATATGTTGAAGATAAGCTGATTCAGCCTACCTTTATTACCGGTCACCCGAAAGAGATTTCCCCGCTGGCCAAGAGCAACCCGGAAAACCCTGAAATCACCGATCGTTTCGAGGCTTATATCTATGGCCGCGAAATCTGCAACGGCTTTACCGAATTGAACGATCCTATCGACCAGAAGGAGCGTTTCTTAAAGCAGGTTGAAGAACGCGCTAACGGCGATGAAGAAGCAAATATGATGGACGAGGACTTTGTCAACGCCCTGGAATACGGCCTGCCTCCGACAGGTGGTTTAGGCATTGGTATCGACCGTCTGGTAATGTTTTTGACCAACAGCTCTACCATTCGTGACGTACTGTTCTTCCCGACCATGAAACCGTTGGGCAAGGCTGTAAGCGAGAAGCCTGACTTTATGCAGGCTCCTGCTGTTGCTGCACCCGTAGAAGAGGCTAAGGAGGAAACTATCGATTTCTCTAAGGTTGTTATTGAGCCTGCATATGAAGAATATGTTGATTTTGACACCTTCTGCAAGTCTGATATCCGTGTAGTTAAGGTTAAAGAATGTACCGCTGTACCCAAGAGCAAAAAGCTGCTGAAATTCGTCCTGAATGACGGTACCGGTACCGATCGTGTAATTTTGAGCGGTATCCATGCATTCTATGAGCCTGAAGAGCTGGTAGGCAAGACTTTGGTTGCTATTGTTAACCTGCCGCCGCGCAAAATGATGGGTATTGATTCCTGTGGTATGCTGCTGTCTGCTATCCATGAAGAGGAAGGCGCAGAGAAGCTGAACCTTATTATGGTAGATAAGCGTATCCCGGCTGGTGCACGTCTGCACTAAAACTAAAAATTATTCTGGCGCTATGCGAAAGCATAGCGCCTTTTTTCTTCCGTGTATAGTTCTTTCTTAAGTGGCAGAGGATTATTTTTCTTAGCTACAATGAGTTAAGAGAGCATTTTATTCAGTATAATCACTGTTGCTACGAGGACCTTATGAAGAAATTTCAGGAAAAAACAAGCAAAAATTTGAGAAAAAATTTCTGAAGCAGAGAAAAATTTTTACTGATTTTGAGCGTTTTTTGAGAAAAAACAGCTAAAATCAGCACTTTTTTTGAAGTTTTTTCAAGAAATTTTAAAGGCCATAAAGGCGATGGTTAAGCATGTTTCTTTTTCCACGAATCCAAGTGTTTCAGCAAAAAAATCTCAAAAAAGTGTCGAAAAAAGTGTTGACATAACCTAGGTCACGTGG
>NZ_FR892773.1:206-724 GCF_000434895.1 Phascolarctobacterium succinatutens CAG:287 | reverse complement strand
CGCTGATTCAGCCTCCTATCATGAAACTGTTCACCACTGAAGCAGATCGTAAAATCGTTATGCAACAGCTGCGTCCGGTTTCTCACTTTGAAAAGGTTGCTTTCCCGATCATGTGCACCATCGTTATTTCTCTGCTGTTACCTTCCGTAACCGCTCTGATTGGTATGCTGATGCTTGGTAACCTGTTCAAAGAAGCAGGCTGCCTGGATCGTCTGAGCGACACCGCACAAAACGCTTTGATGAACACCGTAACCATCATGCTGGCTACCGGTACCGGTCTGACCATGAGCGCTGAGTCTTTCCTGAACGCTAAGACTCTGCTGATCATCGTTCTGGGTCTGGTTGCATTCGTAGCTGGTACTGCTGCCGGCGTTATCTTCGGCAAGCTCATGTGCATGGTAGACGGTGGCAAGACCAACCCGTTGATTGGTTCCGCTGGCGTTTCCGCAGTTCCTATGGCTGCTCGTGTATCTCAAAAAGTTGGTCAGAAAGCTAACCCGGCTAACTTCCTGCTGATG
>NZ_FR892773.1:0-191 GCF_000434895.1 Phascolarctobacterium succinatutens CAG:287 | reverse complement strand
CAACTTCCTGCTGATGCACGCTATGGGTCCTAACGTAGCAGGCGTTATCGGTACTGCAGTTGCTGCAGGTACCATGCTGGCTATGATCGGTCCTGTTGGCAAATAATCATTAGCTAACTTCAAGAGCTCACACATTTGTGTGAGCTCTTTTTTGTATCTAAAATGTAAATTTTACTGCCGGTGATACTCTT
>NZ_FR892772.1 GCF_000434895.1 Phascolarctobacterium succinatutens CAG:287 | reverse complement strand
CTTAATTTGTCCTTGACAAAGGGTACACTTTAGCCGAAGAAAAGCTTGCTACTGCTAAGCGTTTTTTAAGCATGGGATTATCAGTACAAGATGTCGCTAAAGGTACTTCGCTTTCTGTTGAGCAGGTTGAAAAAATTAAGGCTGAACAAGAATAGTCAACCTATAACTAAAACCCCCCCCCCCCCCCCGCCGTTCGCTGCCGCGAACGGCTTTTTTACGCCCGCATAAAAAAATCTCCCGCACGCTGCCAAACGCAGCTCGGGAGATTTTCTACTATAATAATATACGCCAGGCCGCAACGCCTGTCGGCTGCAAGCAGCCTCTTATTTGCCGCTGTCAAACAGCGCTTCTACAAACTTATCCGGCTCAAAGGGGCGGAAATCCATAATGCCTTCGCCTACGCCGATCCATTTAACCGGCAGGCCCAGCTCTTCCTTAATTGCCACAACCACGCCGCCCTTAGCAGTGCCGTCAAGCTTGGTGAGTACAACGCCGGTAACCTTAGCGGTTTCCATGAACACCTTAGCCTGATTGATTGCGTTCTGGCCGGTGGTAGCATCCAGAACCAGGAAGGTTTCGTGCGGAGCTTCGGGAATTTCGCGTTTGATAATACGGTGTATTTTTTCCAGCTCGTTCATCAGGTTAGCCTTGTTATGCAAGCGTCCTGCAGTATCAATAAAAAGAATATCTGCCTTACGCGCAATAGCAGCCTTCATTGCATCAAAAACAACTGCCGCCGGGTCTGCACCCTCAGCGTGACGGATAACGTCGCAATGCGCGCGCTCGCCCCAAATCTGCAGCTGCTCGCCTGCCGCAGCGCGGAAGGTGTCGCCTGCTGCCAGAACAACCTTGTATTTGAACAGGGTGAAGTAATTTGCCAGCTTGCCGATAGTAGTGGTCTTGCCTACGCCATTAACGCCAACTACCAGGATAACCGTCGGTTTAGCACCGATACGTGTACGCTGGCCACTGTCTGCCAGCATCTCTGCCATATATTTTTTCAGGAAGGGAATAACATCCTCGGTACCGTTGATTTCCTTTTTCTTCGCAGCCTTACGCACTGCGTCGATAAGCTTTTCAGTAGTTTTTACGCCTACGTCCGCAGATAACAGAATCATTTCCAGCTCATCGAGAAAGTCATCGTCAATCGTTGCAGACAGGCCTACAAGCTCCTGAATGCGGTCAGTAAAGTTGCGCCTTGTTTTAGAAAGGCCTTCCTTTAAACGCTCAAAAAATCCCATTATTCATTCTCCTTTGCATTTATTTTTACGGATAATAGTTTAGAAACACCGGATTCTTCCATAGTTACGCCATACATGATATCAGCGCATTCCATTGTTCCCTTGCGGTGCGTAATCACAATAAACTGCGTGTTTCCTGCATAATCCCGCAGGAAATCGGCAAAGCGCTGAATGTTGGCATCATCCAGAGGCGCGTCAATTTCGTCCAGGATACAGAACGGCGATGGCTGGTAGCTCAAAAGCGCAAAGAGCAGCGCGATAACCGTCAGCGCTCTTTCGCCGCCGCTCATCAGATACAGGCTCTGCAGCTTTTTGCCGGGTGGCTGCACGTCAATATCAATACCGGAATCCAGCAGATTATCCGGCTCGGTGAGCCGCAGCACTGCCGTACCGCCGCCAAAGATTTTGACATAACATTGCGCAAAGTATTCGTTGATTTTAGCAAAGGCCTCCTTGAAGCGCTTGGTCATACCGCTGTTGATTTCCGCGATGACCGCCTCCAGATTGTCCTTTGCTGTGCACAAATCGTCATATTGCTTACGCAGGAATTCGCTGCGCTCCTTCACTGCGTTGTATTCTTCAATCGCCGCCGCGTTAATCGGTCCCAGGCCCGCAATCTGCAGCGTCAGCTGGCTTTCCTGCTTTTGCAGCTCCGGCAGCTCCATTGCCTGCAGCTCAGGTAAATCCTGACTGCGCGCAGCCGCCTCATCCAGCTGATAATCCTGCTCTAGCTGCTCCCGGATATGGCCGCAGCTGCTTTCGTGCCTTGCCAAATCCAGCTCCGTCTGCTTCAGCAGCGCTTCACTGTCGTTCACCTGCTTGCGTAATCCTGTCAGCGCTTGTTCTATCTCCTGCTGCTTATCCACCAGGTCGCCGCGCTCCTGGGCGAAGTCATCCTTGCCGCCCAAAATCTGCTGCAGCTGTGCCAGCAGCTCATCGCTTTGCTGCTGCAGGCGCTGCTTTTGCACGCCACAGTCCGCAATTTCCTGCTGTCTGCGCTCCTGCTCCCTGCCATTGGCAGCAATCTCCTCCTGCAAGCGCAGTGTATCCTGGTCCAGACTGTGCATAGCCTTGGTGATATCCTGCGTGCGTGCGGCAGAGGTCTGCAGCGTAATTTGGGCATCCTGCAGCTGGTTATACAAAGCGGTAACCGCACTGCCGTATTTGGCAATTTCCTTTTTCAGGCTATCCAAAAGCTCCTTAGCCTGGGTATCCTGTCCCTCGCGCTCCGCAACTGCCGCGCGCAGCTCCTTGACCTTATCACGGTTTGCCATATAGGCCGCGGTGATATTGCTGCGATCATCCAAAAGCAGCAGCAGGCGTTCGTTGTCGCGCGTTTTCTGTTGCTGCACCTGTTCCAGATTGAGCTTAAGCCTGTCGGCCTTCAGCTGCTGTTGACGCAACTGTGCAGCAAGCTGCTGCAGCTGCTCCTTCTGATTTCCTTCGGTTGCTTCCAGCTCCTCCAGCTTTTCCTGCCAGCTGAGCATCTCGGCATGCAGCTGTTTCATCTGCGCTGCCGCCTGCGCAATTTCTACATTACGGCTCAGATAGCCTTCCTTATGCTTTTTACTGCCGCCGCTCATACTGCCGCCGGCATTTACCACATCGCCGTCCAGCGTAACTACGCGCAGACGGTAGCGTCCGGCCTTTGCCGCAGCCAAGGCAGCATCAATGTTTTCGGCAATCAGCACTCTGCCCAGCAAGAAGCGGACAGCATTTTCCGCCTCGGGCTTGAAGCCGATCAGATCTACCGCATAGCCAAGAATTCCCGGCAGCTTCGCCAGTGCTTCCTCCTCGCGGTTAGGGCTGCGACGCTGTACTGTATCCAACGGCAGGAAGGTTGCGCGTCCGCTACCAGTACGCTTTAAAAAGGCTATCGCTTCCTTCGCCGCATTGGCCGAGCGCATCACCAGGTTCTGTGCGCCCTCACCCAACGCTGTTTCAATAGCAGCGACATATTTATCTTCTACCTGCAGCAGCTCCGCTGCCACGCCTACAACCTGCTCACGCCAAGGCTCCTGCGCCTTCAGCACCGCTTTGATGCCGTAGCTGAAGCCCTCGTAGCTTTGCTGCAGACGCTTTAAGCTCTGCTCGCGCGTTTCCGCCGCCGTCAGCTGACGCTGGCACTGCTGCTGACTGCTGCGCACAGCCTGCAGCTCCTTTTGCCCTGCTTCATAGGCACTGCGCAGCTCCTCGCCTTTTCTGCGCACCAGCTCCATGCCGTGAGCGCACTGCGACTGCTGCTCCAGCAGGCTGTTGTACTGCTCCTGTGCCTGACGGTCTGCAGCTTCCGCCTCTTCGATGCTCTTTTTCAAAGCATCGCGGCGACGTGCGCGCTGCTCCTGCTCCTGCTCCAGGTTATGCAGCTCGTTACGCAGCCTAATCAGCTCCTGCATACCACTGAAGAACTGTGACTGCGCCTGCTCGTCGCTGCGCTTCGCTTCCTCCAGCTTGGCGCTCTGCTCATCGCGCTGCGCCTGCAGCTGCTTGACAGCGCCATCGGCCACAGTATGCCTTTTTTCGACAGCATCAAACTCTGCTGCCAGCTCCTGCATTCTTGCTTCCTGCTCCTTCACCTGCTGCTCCAGGCGCTCGTTGCGCTGCACCAGGCGTTCGCCAGCTCTTTCGTTCTGGCTGACACGTTCATCAAGCACCTTCTGGTCACCGCGCAGCTTTTCCAAAGCAGTCTCGCGGTTTTTGATATCATCCTGTAATTTATTATAAGCCTCAGCCAGCTTATCCAACTCCTGCTGCACCTTGACGGCCTCGGCCTGCATGCTGCCGACCTTTGCTGCCTGCTCAGAGTAAGCAGCTTCAGCCGCCTGCTTTTTCGCCAGCAGCTCATTGCCTGTGTCTTCCATCGCATCAAGGCGACGCAAAAGCACGGAAAGACGGCAACGGCGCAGCTCCTCGCTCAGCTCGTTGAACTGCTGCGTTTTGGCTGCAGCCTGCGCCAAAGGCTCCACCTGCGCATCTACCTCACTGCGGATATCGTTGATACGCGTAAGGTTGTTGGCCGTATCGTCCAGCTTGCGTACCGCGTCCTTTTTGCGCAGGCGGTATTTGGCAATGCCTGCCGCCTCTTCGAACAGACTGCGTCTATCCTCGGGACGGCTATTTAAGACCTCATCAATTTTATTTTGGCCGATAATGGACATAGAGCCCTTACCAAGGCCTGTATCCGCCATCAGGTCGATAATATCCTTCAGGCGGCAGCTTTTCTTATTAATCGCATATTCGCTGTCACCGCTGCGGAATATGCGGCGCGTCAGGCTTACCTGCTCAAAATCAAGCGGCAGCGTCCTGTCGCTGTTATCAAAATCAATGGTGACCTCCGCTACGCCCAACGCTCTGCGCTTGCCGCTGCCGGAGAAAATTACGTCCTCCATCTTGCTGCCACGCAGATACTTGGCGCTCTGCTCGCCCAACGCCCAACGGATGGCATCAGAAATATTGCTCTTGCCTGAACCATTCGGTCCGACAACAGCAGTAATTCCCTTGTCAAAGGTCAATTCAGTTTTATCAGCAAAGGATTTAAAGCCATAGGTTGAAAAGGACTTTAAACGCACTAGCAATCACCCATTTTCTATAAGTCAGTTATTATATCTTTTTATTGTATCATAAAATACAATTTTTTTACACCAGGCAGAACTTCTCTTATGCTAAAAATTGCAAAATAACCTGCCAGCGCTCCGCCAGATCCTCCAAGCGCAAGCGCGCATTGGCCGGACTTGTCGACGGCAAATAAAAGATTCGCACCTGCTGCGGCAGTTTTTTGGCAAAATATTTTTTGAAGGCTGCAGCTGCCTTGCCACCGTTGCAGACCACTGCCTGTAAATGCGGCAGCTCGCCTGCAAGCTCAACGACAGCGTTCGGAGCCTCGTTTTTGATGCTGCTGTCCAAGCTGCCCTCGCGCTCGCAATAGCCCAGCGTGTCCCACAGTGCAATGTGATGCTTATGCAGCAAAGCCTGCTTGGCAGCGTAATCCTGCGGTACGTCCTCATTTAAAAGCAACGCCAGCAAACGCCAGAAGCGGTTTTGCGGATGCGCATAATATTCCTGCTGCTCCAGCGATTTTATCCCCGGCATAGAGCCGAGAATCAATATTCTGCTGTGCTCATCTACGATTGGTGCAAAGGATTTACATGTGGACATACTCTTATCTCATCTGCCTTATCTTGAATTATCTGCAGCTTAAGCCCCGGGAAGCACGCTTCCCAATAGCGCAGGTTGCAGCTTTTTTGCCCGCGCAGCTTTGATTCCAAGCGTGCAGGGCAATATATTGTAACAGCGCCGCAGTCAGCCAGCTTTTCTAATTGTGACGTCACTTCGGTGCGCAGCACCCTGCTTTTTACCAGCTCGCCCATTGCCGGGTGAAACGGCCCCGCAAGAATGTTGCCCGGTGCGCACAGCTCCTCGTCAGGCTGCAGGCCGATGCGGATAACATTCACGCCTGCTTCCGTCAGCTCGCGATAAGCCCAGGCCGCCTGCGTCACGGCCTCCTCCAGCGTCAGCGGTACAAAACGCCCCGCCGCGTAGTCCGCAGCCAGCGGCGTACCCTTGATTACTAACAAAGGATAGATGCGTGCCACGTCAGGCTGCATTGATATCGCCTTACGCACTGTTTCCTGCACGCTGGTAAAGCTCTGCTCGGGCATGCCCACCATCAGCTGCAGGCCGACTTGAAAGCCGAAGCGTTTTAAAAGCGCCACCGCCGGCGCCACCTGCGCCGCCGTATGGCCACGCTCCGCTGCCGTCAGCACCCTGTCATCAAGCGACTGCACGCCCAGCTCCACCAGGCGCACACCATGCTGCTGCAAAAGCAGCAAGCGTTCTTCATCTATATAGTCCGGACGTGTCGAAAGACGCACGCTGCCGATAAAGCCCTCGGCCAGCAATGCGTCCGTCAGCGCCAGCAGCTCCTCCTGCAGCTCCAGGGGCAGACCGGTAAAGCTGCCGCCATAAAACGCCGCCTCGTGCTGCACACTCGGTTGCAGCCAACTGCGCCAACGCATCAGCTGCTCCTTGGCGGCGGCCACAGCAGCCAGCTTCTGTCCGCTAATCGTCTTTTGATTACAA
Source organism: Phascolarctobacterium succinatutens CAG:287 (assembly GCF_000434895.1). GTDB lineage: Bacteria > Bacillota > Negativicutes > Acidaminococcales > Acidaminococcaceae > Phascolarctobacterium_A > Phascolarctobacterium_A succinatutens_A. Next base: position 20,471 of record NZ_FR892772.1, on the reverse strand, counting down.
AAAACGCATTGATGCGGACAGCCTGCATGCGGTATGAAAATCGGCAGAATAGACATAGATATCCCTTCTTTTAAACAAAAAACACAGCTTTTATGTAAATTTTTCAGGAAAAAACTAATTAATGATAATTATTCCTATTGACATTATCCCCTATAGGGGGTTATTATAGTGTTGCAAGAAATTTAATAGGAATGTGGTGCAGCAATGAAATTATCTCACATGAAGTTTATAAAAACAAGTCTTCCCTTTACATTTTCTACAGTGGCGGCCTCGCTTATGGGTGCCGTCGACACTGCCGTAGTCGGGCATTTGGGGAATTATACATACATTAACGCTGTTTCTTTGGGTGCTGTTATCTTCAGCACCGTTTATTGGCTCTTCGGCTTTTTGAAAATCTCCACCAGCGGCTTTGCGGCGCAGGCCTTAGGTCAACACGATCCCAAACTGCTCGCCGGTGCTTTTATCCGCGGAGTGTTGGCAGCCTTCGGCATCGGCCTGCTGCTCGTAATTTTACAGGAGCCCATCTGGCGGACAGCATTACTGCTCTTCAACCCCGATGCAGCAACCAAGCCTATGTTGGAGCAATATTATCGCATGCTCATCTGGATTATGCCGCTGACGCTCGTTTTCCAGACAGCACAGGGATGGTTCGCCGGTACACTGCATGTACGTATCGCGGTACTCACCGCACTTGCCAGCAACGTCATCAACCTGCTGCTGGACGTGCTTTTTGTCATTGTATTGCATTATGAGGTAACCGGCGTTGCTGCTGCTACCTGCATCGCCAATATTACCGGCTTTTTGGCTATTCTGTACTTTTATGCCAAGCACAAGCCCCTGCCGCTGACAGCAGTTCCGCTGCGAAAAATCTTTTCCGGTCCCACCTGCCGCCAGATGCTGCAGTGCGGTTCGCATCTCACCGTGCGTATGTTCTGCATGATCATCATGGTCAACAGCTTTATGCATCAAAGCTCAGCCTTCGGCGGCGAGCTTTTGGCCGCTAATTCTATTCTTTTCCAGATACAGTTCATTATGGGCGATATTCTGACCGGCCTTTCGCAGGCAGGTGCCATCTATTCCGGCATTGCCTTCGGCGAGCACGACCGCTCCATGCTCAACGATACGCTGCGCATCAGCTTTATCTGGGCCATCGGCTTCGGCCTGCTGCAGACTGTCGGCTATTATTGCTGTCGTCACGCCATTCTTGGCTGCTTCACCAATCTGCACAGCGTCATTGCCACGGCGCAGCAGTACGATTTGTTTATAGCCTTCTTCCCGCTTATCAGTGCACTCGGTATCGTCTACTACGGCGTATTCAATGGTGCGCTCTACACCAAGCCTATCTGCATCTCCATGCTGCTTACAGCAGGCTGTTACCTTACCGCCTACTTTACACTCATCCCGCTTTATGGCAACATCGGCCTGTGGCTGGCCTTCCTCATCTTCTATATTGCCCGCAGCAGCTTTTTACTGTTTTTTGTTCCCAAGCTGCAGCAAAGAGTAGCTCTGGCATAGCCTCAAACACAGCTGCACGCTCTTAACGTGCAGCTTTTTTATTTTCAGCGCAGATATTGATCAATAGCCGCTTCAAAATCCTCCAGACTTTTGCTGCCCTCACCTTTTTCGATAGCGTGCAAAATGCAATGCTCCAAGTGGTCCTTTAAAATAACCTTAGCTGTATTATCCAACGCCTTGCGCACCGCAGCTATCTGAATCAGCACCTCCGAGCAATCCCTGTCGTTATCTACCATTGTCTTGATAGAACGCACATGGCCTTCAATGCGTGCCAGGCGGTTGACAACCTTCTTCTTATTAGGATGGTTGTGAGCGTGTGCATGAGCTTCCTGCAAAGTCTGCTGCTTTTTATCATCCTGCTGCGTAAGCTCCGCCTGTCTGCGCACATATTCCAATAAAGATTTTTCCTCTGCCATTACTGTCACCAACCTTATCTCTACATTATGAAAAGGGAGCGCACTAAACACGCTCCCTCATTTTATTCCGCTGCCTGCGGCGTCAAAATGCTTTCGATTACCAAAGCAACGCCGTCATCATTATTGGATGCCGTAATGATTTTTGCATTCTGCTTCACGCTGTCCTTAGCATTAGCAACAGCAACGCCGATACCGGCATTGGCAATCATCTTCACATCGTTATTGGAATCACCGATGCACATAATTTCCTGCGGCTGTACGCCGTAGCTTGCCGCTACGCTTTTTACCGCCTCCCATTTGTTGACACCGGGCTCCATCAGCTCCAGGAAATTGTCTTTGGAGCTGGTAACATCAAGCTTACCGGCAAAGTCCTTCTTGAACTGCTGCCATACATCGGCAAATTCCTCGCTCTTAGTCATAACTAAAATTTTATATGGTGCTTCATCCGTATGATACAGTGCCTCACCGATAGCAGTCGTCTGAATGCCGCTGATTTTAGTATACATGCGGGAGCAGTCATTCTCCTGCTTAATCAAAATGCTGTCACCCACATAAAGCTGCAGGTAATAACCCTTCTCGCGGCAGTATGCCAGCACCTCATTGGCGGTAGACAGCTTCATCTTGTGCTCGTAATAAACCTTGCCGCTCAGGCTGCCCTTAACGAGAGCGCCGTTATAGGTAACCAGCGGCACATCAAGGCCCAGCTTTTCCGCATAGGGACGCACGGAAACGTACATTCTGCCAGTAGCAATCAAAAAAATCTTGCCTGCGTCCAGCGCCTTTCTGATAGTTGCCTCGTTGCGCGGAGAAATTTGGCAGTCCTTATTCAAAAGTGTATCGTCCATATCGCTGGCAATCAGCTTAATTTCCATGCTCCATCTGCTCCTTTAACATCAACTTATCCAAAAATATAGCTGCTGCCGGATAAAGCAGCAAAAGAAAAATACCGTGCATAATGCCAAAGTTAAGGTCATAACCCGGCAGCATCCGGCAAACAGTTACGGCACCCTCCAGGGAGAAGGCAGCCATCACCAGCATAGCCTTCAGGGAGTCATTTCTGCGTTTGGCCAGCTCCTGCAGCCTCGTCAGCAAAAACTGCTTGTCGACAATAACATGCATCAGCTTCAAGCCCAGGCACATAAAAGCACCCTCGATAAAGGAGCCTGCCACCAGACCGCCTAATGTCACAACCTGCAGCATACCGGTTACATATTCACACAGGAAAAAAATGACGCTCAGCGTCAGCCACATTGTAGCTAAATTATACATTGTTTTCTTCAAATTAATCACCAAGATACATTATAACACAGACAGCCGTCAAATTACACCAGGCGTCTGATATTTTATGATGCTTTTAAGCATATTTTGCAAGTATTTCTGCATATTTTGTGGTAAAATAAATTTATTAACGTAAGCAGACAGCATTGTCTGAGCGAAAGGAGCAGTTTATATGAAGCGCAGTGATAAATTCCGCCAGGCCAACCGCGAAGCTCTGGCTACCGTTATCGCCACCATCGCCGTCATCATCTTCTGGTGCCTGGCAGGCTTTGGACTGGCAGACAGTAATATTACTTTCTGGCATACACCACTTTGGGTTTGGGGCGGCTGTGTCGGCACTTGGCTCTTTGCCATCGCCGTTACCGTTTTTCTGACAAAGAAGGTTTTTGTCAACTTTGATTTGGATGACAGCACGGAGGATAAGCAGCATGAGTAGTATTTTAAATATTTTACCAGCACTGGCCTTTCTGCTGATTCTGTTAAGCATCAGCGCCTATATCCAGCGCACGTCAAAGGAAAACAGACAAAAGGATTTCGCCAAGGATTACTTCATCGGCGGCCGTACTCTCGGCGGCTTCGTGCTGGCGATGACCACCGCTGCCACCTACAGCAGCGTAAGCACCTTCGTCGGCGGTCCGGGCGTAGCCTGGGTTATTGGCTACGGCTGGCTGTACATGGCCATCGTACAGGTAGTCGTTATCTTCCTCGTCTTGGGCGTGTTCGGCAAAAAGATTGCCCTGATTGCGCGTGAGATTGACGCCGTAACTGTAATCGACGTACTGCGTGCCCGCTATCATTCCGACTTTCTGGCGAACATGGCTGCCGTTGTTATTGTCGCCTTCTTCTGCGCCACTATGGTGGCACAGTTCGTCGGCGCCGCCAAGCTCTTCGAAGCAGTAACCGGCTTCTCCTACCTCACCGGCCTCACGATGTTCGGCCTGATTGTTGTCATTTACACCACCATCGGCGGCTTTAAGGGTGTTGCCGTTACCGACGCCTGCTGTGCTATCGCCATGATTGTCGGCCTGTGCATCCTCATGGGCGGCATGATGCACGCAGGCGGCGGCTTCAACAAAATCATGAGCTACATCAGCACCCAGCATCCCGATATGCTTGAGCCGCTTTCCCGCGGCAAAATGCCGATTTCGCTGTACATCAGCCAATGGCTGCTCGTCGGCATCTGTACACTGTCGCTGCCGCAGTCCGTTGTCCGCGGCATCAGCTACAAGGATACCAAGGCGCTGCATAACGCTATGATTATCGGTACCGTCGTAATCGGCGCCATGACTCTGGTAGCAACCTGGATAGGCGTTATCAGCAAAGGCATCCTCACAGGACCTATTGCAGCCTACGGCAACAGCGTTGATAACATTATGCCTATCGCCATCGTGCACAGCCTTACACCCTTCTGGGCAGGTGTAATCATCATCGGCCCCATTGCCGCAACCATTTCCACCGGATCCTCGCTGCTGCTTTCCTCGTCTTCCTCTATCGTTAAGGACGTTTACATGAACATCAAGGGCAAGCGCGAAGAGCAGCTCAGCAATAACCAAATTCGCCTCTACAGCCTGGGCGCAACAATTATCCTCGGCCTTTTTGTTTATGCCATCGCTATCAAACCGCCAAGTGTTATCTGGCAGATTAACATGTTTGCCTTCGGCGGTCTGGAAACAGCCTTCTTCTGGGTGCTGATTTTCGGTCTTTTCTGGCCCAAGGCCAACAAATACGGCGCTATTGCAGCCATGGGCGGCGGTGTAATCATCTACTGCCTGGCCATGGTCTTTAAGATTAAGGTGCTTGACCTGCACCAGATAGTGCTCGGCATCGGCCTTTCCCTGCTGTGCTTCTTCATCGGCAACAGCTTCGGCAAAACAGTCGACGAAAAAACACTGCGCATCTTCTTCCCCGAAAAATTTGACGACGAAGAGTAAATAAGCATAGATAATAAAAGAACTGTCGCTCAGGACAAAAGCAATTATCCCTAGCGGCAGTTCTTATTATTTTAGGCCAAATCCTCTAAATTTCTTCCCCCATATACTATGCGTACTATTTTCACAGCCATTGCCTGTTCATCCACCAAATAAAATACAACATAATTATCTATAGGCAGCCTATGCATTTTCATACTTGCCCACGGCTCCCATTCCACCAACACATATCTGGTAGGAAAAGCCTCTAAATCCCGTATTTCCTTTCTAATACGGTTGACCTGCCTTCTAGCAGTAAGCGGAGCATGAAGTATTTGTGAAATATAAGTGTAAATGCTCTTAATATCAACTAATGCTTCTTGAGAGTATTCTACACGATATAAATTCATATGCCGAACTCCTCCGCCAGGATTCCATCAACCTCATCAGCAGAGTAAGTTTTTTCTGCTTTCAATGAAGCAATTCCTTTAGCCAGCTCGGCATCAAGCTCTTCTCGCGACAAGCTTCCCATCGCCACAGGTTCGCGAACCGGCAGTCGTAGCTTCAGCGGCAGACTACGAGTGAGAACAATTTGACTATAAAACATCTGTATCGCACTTGCAGGCGTGATTCCTAACTGTTGTAATACATTTTCAGCGTTTTCTTTTAAATCGCTATCAATTCTTGCATAAAGAGCAGTAGTATTAGCCATATTTATCATCCCCCTCATAACTAAGTATAGCATCAGCGATAAACATTTGCAAGCATTTGCAAGCAGTAAACCATGTTTTGATACTTAACTTCTTTCACCTTAACGCACAAACACCCTGTGCATTGCCAACGGCAATACGCAGGGTGTTTTTCAAAGCTTATTCAAATTCCTTATAGATACCTTCCTCGCGACGTCTGGTTGCCGTTTTGGAAATATATGTACCATGTACAATATTCGTCAACTTCTTTTTCGCCAAAATCTTTTGGATGTAATCAAGATGCGGACAAGGCGGCTTATGCGAATTATCCGATACCATGCATGTAGAAAGATGCACGCAAAGCTCCTGCCCCTCCTCCTTAAAGCGGCGCAGGCGCTTCGCCAGGTTTTCCAGCTTCACCGTCAGCGCACCGCCGGAGCAGCCACCGCAGGTGAAGCTCATGTAATGCGTATCCTCGGGATAACCGGCAAACTTGCCCTCACGGCTGTAAAAAGCATGCGTACAGTTGTAGCCGCAGCAACGCTGCTGCACTGTATCACACTGGATAATTACTACCAGCTTGCTCATTTTATCATGCCTGCTGCTTTTAAAGCTGCATCCAGCTTAGCCTCAGCGGCAGCGCTGATAGGAGTCAGCGGCAGACGCGGAGCACCGGCATTGATACCGGTAACCTTGGTAACGGCAGCCTTGATAGGAATCGGATTGCTTTCCACAAACATAGCCTTTGCCAGCGGTACCATAACCTTGTTGAGGTCAGCGGCATCTTTCACGCGACCTTCGCTGTAAGCCTGCATCAATTGCTGCAGTATGTTGCCGTTGACATTGGCCAGAACGGAAATCAGACCGCAGGCACCAACGGACAGGAACGGCAGAATCAGGCCGTCATCGCCGCTGTAAATGGAGAAATCCTCCGGCAGTACACGATACAGCTCTGCAGTCTGTGCTACATTGCCTGCTGCCTCTTTAATAGCCACAATGTTGCTGAAATCTGCTGCAAGACGTGCAACAGTTTCCGGAGCAATATTGCCGCCGGTACGTCCCGGAACATTATAAACGATAATCGGCAGCTTAGTAGCCTTTGCTACGGCTGCAAAATGCTGGTAATAGCCTTCCTGAGTCGGTTTGTTGTAGTACGGGCCTACTACGAGCACGCCGTCAACACCGCAAGCCTCCATTTTCTTAACCAGGTCAATAGTGCTGGCAGTGCAGTTGGTGCCTGCACCGGCAACAATTTTGGCACGTCCGTTGACACGTGCAACGATGGTCTGCATGAATTTAATTTTTTCATCCATGTCCATGGTTGCAGCTTCACCGGTAGAGCCTTCTACTACCAGGCCGTCACTGCCGTTAGCCAGCAGCCAGTCAGCAAAATCTGCACCGGCTTCATAATTGATGCTGCCATCAGCGTTGAACGGCGTAACCATAGCCGTTAATAATCTGCCAAAATACGGTTTTTTCATTGTAATTCCACCTCTTAAAACTAATAGAAACTAAAATTCTCTATGATATATTGTTTATTATCTAAATAATTTTATATTTTTTACGGCGTACTTCACGTACGTCGAGAAAACGCAACAACGCAGGCGGTGCTTTATTTCCTCTTTACCTTAATAGGCTGTGGAGAAAGTGCCGGATGCTAGGCGTGTTGACGACGGCGTACTAACAGTACGTCGAGGAAACACAACAACGCAGACGGTGCTTTATACACGGCCTACAGCTTGAAGGCCTCATGCAATGCTTTGACTGCTTCCACCAAATGCTCCTCTTTTACAATCGCGGAAATTGTGGTATCGCTGTCCACAGTCTGCAGAATAGCAATATTGTGGCTGGCAAGCGCAGTTACAAAGGTAGCCATAATGCCAGGCACGCCACGCATAGCACTGCCGACAACGGAAACCTTGCCGCAGCCTTCGTTCAGCGTATATTTAAAGCCTGTTGCATCAAGCACCTTGCAGGTGTGCTCTACGTCCGGAGAAAATACTGCAAACATTGCTTCCTTCTCGGACAGGTTCAAGCAGCCTACGCTGATGCCTGCATCCGCCAAATCTTCGAACAGATTACGGCCTGCAGTAATATCCTGCGGGTTCAGGTCAATGCGGAACTGTGCCAAATCATTAAGATGAGCTACGCCGCTGGCACAGGATTCGTTAATCGCAATTTCGCCGCCGTTACCCTGACCGATGCGTTCGCTGGTAATCAAAGTGCCGGGAGCATCGCTGAAGGTAGATTTAACATACATGGGAATATTGCTGCCCATGGCAATTTCCACGGCACGCGGATGAATAACCTTCGCACCGTTCTGTGCCATCTGGCAAACCTCAGCATAGGAAATCTGCTGCAGAATATTTGCCTTCTCGACAATACGCGGGTCTGCAGTCATAATGCCTTCAACGTCTGTATAGATTTCAACGAACTCTGCCTTGAGCGCAGCGCCCAGTGCAGCAGCAGAGGTATCGCTGCCACCGCGACCTAAGGTAGTAAATTTATAGTTGTTTTCCGTCATGCCCTGGAAGCCGCAGACAACCGGAATGATGCCTGCCTCCAGCAGACGGATAAGACCGGAGGTATTGATGTTTTTGATACGTGCAGCACCAAACTGGGAATCAGTAACAATGCCTGCCTGACCGCCGGTGAGTGCCATAGCGTTGATACCGAATTTTTGCAGAGTTGCTGCCATTACGCAGGCGGAAATGATTTCGCCGCAGCACATCATCATATCCATCTCGCGCACATTAACGGAAAGGTTAACGTCCTTCAGGGTACCGATAAGAGTATCAGTTGCGTAGGGCGCACCCTTTCGCCCCATAGCCGAAACTACTACTACCGGGGAGTAACCGTTGCGGATAGCCTGCTGTACCTTGTTTTTAACTGCAACGCGGGCTTCCTCACTCGCGACGGAGGTGCCGCCGAATTTCTGTACAATGATTTTCATGTAAATTGCTCCTCATCTGTTTATATTAAAATGCAAAATGTACCGGATGCCGGAAAGGCTGCGGCGTACAAGCTGTACGCCAGGTAGTCTTTACACGCAGAGGTGCATTATTATTTTTCTAACCAGCCGTTTTTAATCATAACCTCAGCAATCTGCAGAGTGTTCAGCGCAGCGCCCTTGCGGATCTGGTCGCCTACTACCCACAGGTTAAAGGTATTCGGATTGGACTCATCGCGGCGCAGACGGCCAACGAAGCAGTCATATTTTTCTGAGGTATATAAAGGCATCGGATAAATCTGGTTGGCAGGATCATCCATCATCTGAACGCCGGGGAAAGCGTTGATAGCAGCTGCCATATCCTGCAGCTCCAAATCATGCTCAAATTCAATGTTTACAGATTCGCTGTGGCTGCGGTATACAGGCACGCGCACGGTAGTAGCGGTAATGCGCATTTCGTCATCATGCATAATCTTTCTGGTTTCATTGATCATCTTCATCTCTTCTTTGGTGTAGAGATTGTCAAGGAAAACATCAATCTGCGGAATCAGGTTAAACGCAATCGGATAATGCTTCGGCAGACTTGCGGACGGAAGAATGTGTGCCTCCATCTCACGGCCCTCACTGTAAGCCTTAGTCTGGTCGGTGAGCTCGTCAATGCCATCCTTGCCGGCGCCAGAAACAGCCTGATAGGTAGAAACGACGATACGTTTAATGCGTGCCAGGTCATACAGCGGTTTCAATGCCATAACCATAATAATTGTAGAGCAGTTAGGGTTGGCAATAATGCCCTTGTGCTTCAGGATGTCCTCGGGGTTAACCTCCGGCACAACCAGCGGCACTTCGGGGTCCATACGGAAGGTGCTGGAGTTATCAATAACAACGGCACCAGCCTTTACAGCGTAGGGAGCAAACTCCTTAGAAACGCTGCCGCCTGCGAACAGAGCGATATCAATGCCCTCGAAGGAATCCTTGGTAGCCTCCTGCACAGTATATGTTTTGCCCATAAATTCAATCTGCTTGCCTGCGCTGCGCTTGGAAGCCAGCAGACGCAGTTCTGCAAATGGGAAGTTTCTTTCTTCAATAAGCTTCAGAAATTCAGTACCAACAGCACCGGTAGCACCCAAAATAGCAACGTTATACTTTTTCATAAAATTCTCCCCCTCACTATTTAGAGTAATTTATCTAAGCCGTATACCAAGCCTACTTGGTCAACAATTTTGCGGCAGCCAAGCGCAACGCCCGGCATGTAGCATTCGCGGTTAATCGGGTCAGTGCTGATTTTCAGTGTTTCGCCCTGACCGCCGAAGATAACCTCCTGGGAAGCAACGTAACCCGGCAAACGGACACTGTGAATCTTCATGCCCTCGTAATCCGCACCGCGCGCACCTGCCATGGTTTCCTTTTCATCAGGATTGCCCTGCTGCATAGCCTTGCGCACCTCAGCAATCTTTTGTGCGGTGATAATAGCCGTACCGCTCGGAGCGTCCAGCTTATTATCATGATGCTTCTCGATAATTTCCACATGCGGGAAATATTTGGCAGCCTCACACGCCAGCTTCATCATCACAACTGCGCCAAGCGCAAAGTTCGGAGCAATCAGCAGGCTGGTGTTGTGCTTGCGTGCCAGCTCATCAACCTCTTTTAAATCCGCATCGCTGAAGCCTGTTGTGCCTACTACAGCATGCACGCCAAGCGGCAGCATTTTGCGCAGGTTGCCCATAACAACATCAGGACGGGTGAAGTCAACAACTACGTCCGGTTTGGCAGCTTCAATAGCAGCAACCAGGTCAGTCATCACCTTAACGCCATCACCCAGATGTACAGTGCCTTCCTTAATATCAACAGCACCTACAAGCTCCAAATCCGCTTCGCTATATACCTTTTTACATACCTCGCTGCCCATGCGGCCCAGCGCACCATTTACCAAAACACGAATCATGTCGTTCACTCCTTAATCATAAAAATAACCGTTGAGATATTTCCTTTGGATTCTATCTCAACGGTTAGCATGCTAAATAAATATTCACACCCATAGCCGAGATAGCCCTCCGCTGCATATGCAGCGACAGTCCGGCAGCTTTCACTGACGGCCCAGCACAACGACACGGCTGCCATTGCACTTCGGCGTTAGCCCTTTTGTGATGCTTCTCAGCTCCCGCTCCACAACCTACTCATGCTTTCCGCGCCTCTATCTTAATGGTTTGCTATTAAAAAAATTATATTACTGTTACTGCTATTTGTCAACGAGGAAAATTATTAGCCTGTTCTTATAGCGGCAAGTGTAAAGATTTTACAAAAAGGGTGTACACATAGGCACCAGCAAACTATCAGCGTGAATTATTCCATATTCGGTTGTGGTTTATCTATCCAGTACAATATCCATCAGGCTCTTGTAATCCTTTACCTGACCGTAATGCACTTCGCCATTGGAAAGTTTTTCAAAGAGCTTTTCGGCACAGTTTATTTTAGCTTTTTCAATAGCTCGCAACTCCATACTTTGCAAAGTCCCCTTTGTTTCTGCCACAAAAAAGACATGCTTGACTACGCCCTTCTTAAAAGCAATTGCCCAGTCAGGCGAATATTTGCCAACCGGCGTAGGAATATGAAACCCTCGCGGTAGCTTTGCATAAACAACAACCTCATCTGCTGTATCAAGTTCCTCTACAAATTTACGTTCCACACTTTTTTCTGCAGTGCCATCCGTAAAAACATAATCTTGAATAGCATGTTTTGCACGATATGCTTTAGCGAAATTGCCACGAGTATATTCAGCAGTAAAAATATCAGTATCAAATGTTTCATTGGTCGTATTATAAGTTACATGGTCTACTATTAAAGCAGATTTTTGGACATTGATAATACTTGATACCTTGTTAATAAAGTCAAGCGGATTCTCTGCAAACATACGGTACTTAGATTTCCAAATGTTCTGCAGTATTCTTGCTACAGTACGACGTGTAAGCGTAGTTCTCGAAGCAATTTCATGAAGTAAATCGTACTTTAACCCGCTATCATATGTATTTTTCATAGTATCGGTTTTTGTACGAGTTGTAGTAAAGCCTGTTTTGCTATCAATTTCATGCTCTTGTAAATTCTCGTTCTGTGAACCTACTACAAGCCTATACTGAATTTTAGTTACTACCAGCTCATTATTGATGGCATCCGAAGCCTTCTTGATTAACTCATCACTGCTAAAATTAACTTTATAAGCATATTTATGATTTATGCGATTCCACAAATCCTGGAATTCTGCTTTATCAAAGTTTGCATTTAACGGATTAGCTTTAACCTTTGTTTCCTTAGCATCAGCAACCATCATTTTAAGAACTTCTTCATCAAAAATTCCCTGTATCAGTTTATGTATTGCCGGTTCAAGCTCTTCTAATTGCGGTGGCAAAGGCGCAAAATCATTTGCTTCTTTATCAGCCTTATATTTATCAGTGATTTTGCCATCATAATCAGCATAGCCGTTTACACCTAAGTAAAGCATAATAGTACCGGCTTGTTCTCTTTCAATTTTATATTGCTTACCATCGACTTTTACTGTTCTGTCAGCAAAATAGTCAATAGATGCATGCGTAGGACGCTTATACAAAGCTGCCTTCATATCATCCTGCAGACTTCCGACAAAATCAGCATAGCTTTCACTGGCAATAACTGTCAGTTGGTTTATTTTATGTACCATGGCTTCTCCGCAGGTCAGCAAATCCATACGCTCACCTTGCTGATTGACGCAAAGTCGCATGCCACGGCCAACTTCCTGACGTTTATTGACATCACTGTTAGACGCTTTCAGTGTACAAATCTGAAAAATATTCGGATTGTCCCAGCCTTCACGCAATGCGGAGTGAGAGAATATAAAACGTACCGGATTATCAAAGCTCAATAAGGCTTCCTTATTCTTCATAATCAAATCATACGCGGATTCATCGTTAGAGGTATCCTTGCCACGTTCGCACTTACTGTCAATACTATGCCCTTTTTTATCAATACTGAAATAACCGGTATGCACATCATGCACATCTGCAGCTACTCTATTCAGGTATTGTACATAAGGATCATCTTTAAAAAGCTCGGTAGATTTGCTGTTGAAAATACGCATATATTCTTCTTCGAAAATTTTACCGTACTCGCCAAGCTCTTGTGTACCATCTTCATTATATTTACGATAGTTTTCTACCTTATCAATGAAAAATAAGCTCAGTGTTTTAATACCTTGTGCGTAAAGCTCTTTTTCCTTTTCAAAGTGTGAAAGCAGCGTTTCGCGTATCTGCAGACGACGTTTGTATAATTCCGTTACATCGCCGACAACATCCGCACAATGCAACACTTCACCGTTTGTGAAAGTTACCGTGCCCTTACCGCGAGGATCTATGTTACTAATCACATAGCCTTCATACTGCTTCATGCCATTGGATAATTCATACAGACTGTCACGCTTACCCAAAAGTTTTCTTACGCGTTTAATGCTATTTGACTGCTGCACCTCAAATTCCAAACGCACTCTTGGCGGTTTGGTAGGAGAAGTTTCAATTTCTTCGCAATAAAGATAGCTGTCTACGCCCTTCAGATTCTTCATTTCCAGGCCTTTGACTTCGATTTTCTTAACCAACTTCTGATTATAGGCATCAAGTGCATCAAGAACATAAACCATGTTATGTTTATCCTTATGCGTAGCGGAATAATTGACGCTGAAAAGCGGATTAAAGCGCTTCATCGCCTTTTGCGTAACATTGCCTGCCAACTTCTGTGGTTCGTCGATAATCAAAATAGGATTAGTTTTGGCTATAACATCAATAGGCTTGCGTGAACCGAATTCATCACGTTCACTGTAAATAATCAACGCACCCTTATCACCGCCACGGCCTTCCTTATTCTTCTCCTCATTCAAGGACTTGGCAAAGGCTTGATTATTAATAATCATTACATTGATTTCGTTGCTTTTGGCAAAATCATCAATCTTCGTCAGGTTTTTGCTGTCATAAATAAAATAGCGCGCTTTCTTGCCGTACTGGCTCATGAAGTGCTCTTCCATCGTTTCCAGGCTTTTCTTGACGCCTTCACGGATTGCGACAGAAGGGACGATGATAATAAATTTGTTCCAGCCATACTGCTTATTCAGCTCAAACATGGTCTTGATATAGACATAGGTTTTGCCTGTACCTGTTTCCATTTCAATATCAAGACTGCACTTTCCCTGACCTTCCATAAGCTCCTTCGACGGAGTTATATTATTATTGCCTTGAATAAGCTTAATATTTTCCAGAAGCTGCACCTTATCCAATTTTATTGGCGCATTAGCATAACCAAGTATTATATTCTGCTTAGCTTCCTGTTCATCAAGCTCCTGCTGGAACAAATTATAACCATTGCTATTCTTTGCTTTTTTTGTTTTCACCGGCACAAGTCTGCCCGGATCAAAAAAGTAACTGGTATCCTGCGCAGGACGCACCTGTCCCTTGAACACGTCAACCACTGCATTGACAGCATCCGTCTGGTACTGCTGAATTTTAAAACTGAACTTCATTACAGCACCCTCCTCACTGTTTGCGGACTATAGGTGTTGAAAATCTGCTCAAAGTTAATCGCTACGCTGTCATCAGCCTGCGAACTGTCACGCATAACAAAATAGCTCGGCATTTCTTTGGCAATGGCAGTGATAACCTCATCCGTTACGTTCTTATCAAAGCAAGCCATTAAATGACCTTGCGCCACATTGTAGACAGTTTTGCCGGCAATGGTAATTTTTTCGATTTTACTGGAAAGCGGCGTATCCAGCTTCAGCATAGCATCAAACAGCAAATCCTCATCGCTGCGGTCTTTTTTGATATTGTCGATAAACAGGCTCTGCTGTTTATCCATGTATTCCTTCGGCGTGAAGTACACATCTTCCATGTTACTGCTGTCGCATTTCAAAACACGGAAACCGATGTCCAAATCCTGCGTTGTCAGTGGGTTTTCTTCTTTTATTTTTTGACCTGCACGGCGGATGCGCTCCTTGCCGATTTCACAGATGTTTTTGTAACCTTCCATACGTGCTATCGATTTTTCCAAAGTCTCTTCTTTTAATTGAATTAAAATATACTTTCTCTTTCCTCTGTCTTCTGAATTAAGTTGCATAACGGCATCCGCAGTTGTTCCTGAGCCAGAAAAGAAATCTAAAATAATATCATCACAACTTTCCGTTTCTGCCATTTTTATTATTCTTTTTATTAATTTAGTAGGTTTAGGAGTATCAAATGGCACTCTTATCTCTTTAAAGATATCTCTTAATTCTGATTTCGCACCAATATTATGTCCTGCATCATCATAAGACCATACAGTTGTCGGTACTATACCTTGTTGAACTTCTGACAAAAATGTTTTCTTATATGGTCTAGATAATCCATCAGTACCAAAAGTTATGCGATTATCTGCTAACATTTCTTCATATCTCTCTTTAGATACACTCCAACAGCGAGATGGTGGTGGAGTAAATTCTAATCCAGCAGGAGACTTTATCACATAATCATTAGTTGAGGAGTAAGTTTTTACTGATAAATTAGTAGCAATCCATGGACCGCGCGGATCATTATCTGGATTTTTATATTTTGCATTTAATTCTGCCGGTCTTTCGAACAAATTAGGATGCCATTTTTCTTTGTTTTTACAAAACAGCAAAATGTAATCATGAACATCAGATAAGTACTTAGCATCATTGGCAGCACCATATTTTTTATGCCAAATTATTTGATTAACAAAATTACTCTCACCAAAAATTTCATCACCAATTTTTCTTAAATTTTCAACTTCGTTATCATCAATAGAAATAAAAATAACCCCATCTTCACTCAGCAAATCCTTCGCCAGCTTCAACCTTGGATATATCATATTCAGCCAATCGGTATGAAAACGACCGTTGCTTTCTGTATTAGCTACCAGACGATTGCCCTCTTCATCAAGCTGCCCGCTATTATCAATATATTCATCCGCACTTTGCTTAAAATCATCCTCATATACAAAGTCATTACCTGTATTGTACGGGGGATCAATATAAATCATCTTCACCTTGCCTAAGTACGTTTCCTGCAGCAGCTTCAACACTTCCAGATTATCGCCTTCAATATAAAGGTTCTCCGTATTATCGAAATCCACGCTTTCTTCTCTGCAGGGGCGCAAGGTTTTGTTAATCGGAGCATTGGCAGCCAAAATTGCTTTGCGCTTATCCGGCCAAGTAAACTGGTAGCGTTCCTGCAAACCATCTACAACATGGTCACTAAGCTCCTGTTTCAGCATATCAAAATCAATGGCATGCTCCAATTGGCCCTCATTATTGATTCTTTCGGTAACACAATTAGGGAATAGCTCCCTTATCTTGGCTACGTTTGCTGCAACCTTATCCATAGATTGCATGTTGAGATGTTCCATCATTGTAAATCCTCCAGTTCTTTTTTCAGCTTGTTTATTGCTTCACGCAAGGTCAGTTTTTTGCGTGCCTGCTTTTCCGCAAACATTTTCTTCGTCAGCACTGCTATCTGTGCTTCTGTTTCTGCCCGCCTGCCGGCGTTGGCAATTACGGAAGCAGGTGTAAGCCCTGCACATGGCGTTAATTTCGCCACTTGCAGAGCTAGGTGCTCCCAAATATCGTTCAAGCTTGTGCCTTGCAAATTCACCTTCTGCTCAGCCACAGGCATAAATTCATTGAGCAATATTCTGTTATCGAAATACAGCGCCATCTGCAGCTTATCTTCATAGCAAAGCGCTAACAGCAAGCGCTGGTCAATCAGCCTGCACAGCCTTTGTAAAAGCCTTTCCGCACAGCCCTCCTGCTTCAGCTGTACCGCCAAAACAAAAACAGCTTTCTCCTGCTCCTGCTTTTGCAAGGCAGGTATTGTGCGTAAGGAAATTTCGTTGACGATGGTTATCTGCCTGATGGCTGCGTCAAACTCCTTCTGCTCCGCTGTATTCAGTTCAAACTTGCTGTATAAGTCACGTTTGGGAATAATCTTTTTTACTTCTGTAGTCTGCGGTAAGCCTAACATCACTGCTCACCTCGCACAACGAGGAAACAAATCAGTTCAAAATCATCCAGTCCTTTAATGCTGTTATCAAAGAAGCTGATTTCCTCACCGCTCAGGAAGCTGTCAACATCGTCTGCATCCTTCACGTTGATTATGGAAGCAATAGCATCCTCCAAAAGCCGGGAATAAACACCCATACTTCTGCCATCATTCGTCGCCTTGTTGAATCCATTGCACAAATCCGTCATAGGCTTATCCTTGCCACGGCAGGTAAAGCGCAGCTTGTCCAACAGCTTCTTCGGCGCCAAATGGTTGCAGATAATTTCGCCATCCTCGCCAATATATACGGCGTAAAACGGATGCAGAAGATTTTTTCTGTCTATATTTATGTTATCCGTGCAGTTTTTCAGCACGTAAATTACACCCGGAGGACATTCCTCGCTTGCAGGTACAACGGCATGCAGGCCAAAGGGTGTTTTATCCAGCTCGCCATGCGTCTTGATATATTCCAGTAAATCCAGGCGGAATTCATTCAAGCCCAAATCCATTATGGAAATACCTGTACTCATATCCTCAATATCGACAACTTCCTTTTGTAGCTGCTGAAGCTGCTGCTTGCGATACTGCAAGTCGAGCTTTTCATTATTGCTCAGCAGATTATCGTCCGCGGTAGCAGTCAAATCAACTGCCTTCATACGACTTTCTACACGGCTTTTGAGGTCAATGTAGTCGTCCAAATCCACGTCTGGCCAAAAATTAACCAATTGGATAAAGGCATTTCTGCTGCCTATGCGGTCAATACGGCCGAAGCGCTGGACGATACGCACTGGATTCCAATGTATATCATAATTCACAAGAAAATCACAATCCTGCAAATTCTGACCTTCGGAAATACAATCAGTAGCAATCAAAATATCTATCTCGTTTTTATCCTCAGGGAAAATCAGCTTCTTATCCTTCGCCAATGGTGCAAAACAGGTCAGTACAGTATTCAAATCACACCTAAGCTTCGGTATCGTGCATCTGCCATCCACCGAGCCTGTAACCATCGCCGTATGCAAGCCAAACTGCTCCTGCACATGCTTGCTGACATGCTCATAAAGATAAGCAGCAGTATCGGCAAAGGCAGTAAACACAATAATTTTCTTGTTATCTGCATTCAAGGGATGCTGAATTTTATCGTCTATAAGCTCTAGCAGTTCCTGCAGCTTATTATCCTGCACAGGCGTAATGCTCTGCACCATCCCAAGCAGCTCATCCAAACACTCCTTGTCATGCAGCAAGCTATGCCCCCAGCTCACAATATCCATGTCAGACAGCTCAATAGGCACCTTTTTGCCCACAACAAAGCTTTCCTCTTCCATATCAAAATCAGCGCCGCTGAAATCAGTACCGGTATCCACCTGCACATTAGCAAGCCTGTGCTGCGTGAAGCTGTCTATCTTTTGCAATGCTGCGCAAATACTAGCCCGCACTCTTTCCACAGTCAGCCTGAACGAATACACGGAGCTTTCCATGCGCTTCAAAATATTTATCGCCATCAGTCGACGAATACCACGCTCACGGTTCGCCTGTGTAAAGCCAGTATTGACCTTATTATCATCAAAAAGCTCTGCATATTTCGGCAAACGGCTATGCAAAATAAATTCCGTAGGAGTATATATAGACAGCTCCAGCTCATCAAGCTTCGAAAATATTTCTTTATAATTTACCGCGCCATTCTTAACCAATGCAGGGCGAAAGGATAGCGGCGTTTTGCGTTCAGGAAAGCTGCCAATAGCCTTTGTATCATAATATCTGGTAATATGCTTGCGTGAACGTGCAATAGTCACAGAATCAAGCAAATTGAAAAAATCATAGCTGAGGTTTTCCAGCAAATTCTGCACTGTGCGTTCTGCCGGAGGCAGCTTCGACCAATGATTATAGGCAGCCTGCGCATTACGGAAAATATCATCTATAGAGTTTTTGGTGTTCAGCTTATCATTAATTTTGCTGCTATCACCTTCATAGGCCAATTGCAGCTGATTCTTCAAATCGTTAAAGCGATTATTAACGGGAGTAGCAGAAAGCATCAACACCTTTGTCTGCACGCCCTCACGAATAACCTTGTTCATCAGCACCGTATAGCGATTCTCTTTATCTTCGCCATCAAAGGCACCACCATTACGGAAATTATGCGATTCATCAATAACTACAAGGTCATAGTTACTCCAATTTATCCTGCTTAAATCAATATCACCGCTATAACCGCGCTTGCGCAGCAGGTCTGAATGATATAAGACATCATAGCGCAGTCTGTCGCTGGCAATAGGGTTGTTTTTATAGTTAGCGCGATACGTATTCCAGTTGTCTGCCAGCTTTTTCGGACATAATACAAGTACATTCTTGTTGCGTCCTTCATAATATTTAATAACAGCTAATGCAGTAAAGGTTTTGCCCAAACCAACACTGTCAGCTAAAATGCAGCCATTATATTTTTCCAGCTTATTAATAATGCCTAACGCAGCATCACGTTGAAAATTAAAGAGCATATTCCAGATTTTGCTGTTCTTAAAGCCTGTACGCTCATTCGGCAGCTCATCCTCACTGATATCCGTAAGAAATTCATGGAAAATATTATACAGCGTCACGAAATAAATAAAATCAGGCGCATTCTCATTATAAGCCGAGCTTATACTGCTTATAACATTGTTGGTTACGTCCTTTAACTCTTCTTCGTTCTGCCAGAGCTTGGCGAATTGCTCTATGAATGCCTGCGACGCAGGGCTTTCTAGCTTTAATATGTTCACGCCCATATTGTTTCCCTGCTCACAGCCTAAATCAACAGTTGTGAAGCTATTAACGGTATAATACGCTATATCGTTCAATACAATAAACCTATCTGTAATTTCCTTATTACCAACATTGGATTTAAAGGTAACCTTCTTCTTAATCCACTCAGCACATTCCTTGGCAATAGCCTTTTGATTTAGTTCGTTACGCAGCTTTACCTCAAATTCCGTGCCATAAATACGACGCTCACGATTTATTTTAGGAATATAAAATTCGCGTTTTTCCTTCTTGCTATTCTCTTTTTGAATAAAAGTAGGGTCAGTGAAAATAAAACGTAATTCTTCAATCTCGCTCAGCTCCTTACGCAAAGCCTCGAAGGCATACATAGAAAAATCTGCTGCCACAATAGACAGCATACTGCCCTTCTGCAATTCTAAGGCCAAATCATCTTTTAGCGTTTCATTTACGTTTCTAATAACCTTCATTTTCTCAAGTCAGCTCCGTTAATTGTTTATGTATCAAAAATTTGTCAATAACTCATTATAATGATACACTGTTGTCCCCCCCCAGTCAAGCAAAAGCACACATCGAGTGTGTTTTGCCTGAAGTATTAGCAAACTAATACTTTTCTATTCTGATTTTAGCGCAATTTGCGCTAAATGGCAAGTTAAAGTGCCTTCTCTTTCTATAATGTTATTGGGTGATAACAATGTATCAGCGCATTCGCGACTTACGTGAGGACAAGGATATGACGCAAACACAAATGGCTGAAATCCTTAATTGCTCGCAAAGAGTCTACAGCAACTATGAAAAAGGCGAACGGGATATACCGACAGATATACTCATTGCCTTGGCTAAATTTCATAACACATCCACGGATTACATTTTAGGCTTAACAAACAAAAAATAAGGATGGTAGATTGCAAGTGCAAATTGAACAA